>NZ_CP196893.1:331606-663213 GCF_051933805.1 Thermogladius sp. 4427co
CTAAGACTAGCTAATGAGTGGAAATCAGTTTTTAACCCTCGGACACCCATGAATCATATAGGGTGCCGCGGTAGCTCAGCCTGGTGGAGCGCTGCCCTGGTAAGGCAGAGGTCCCGGGTTCGAATCCCGGCCGCGGCTTCACCATTCTTACTGGGACACTACCAAAGTTCTACCAACAAATTCATCCTACTACCAGCAGGTTAGGACTCAGCCGATGAGCATCCTTTGCAACCGAGGTGTAAGCATCTAGGCTATGGTTTAGGTATAAGATCTTCCCAATTCTTTGCCTTCAAGACTTCTCTAAGGCGTAGCCAGAGATGCAGGGTGTTTCTGAATCTCTGCTCTCTCCTTATACTGATAGCGTTTAGTAGTATTTCAAGAATGTCTTTATCGACCTCTCTCCTTATAATGTCTATGACCAGGCGATCCCAGTCTTCGATAAAAGATGAGACATGCTGTTTTAATTCCTCAGCCTTCAACCTGCCTTCGACATAGTCTTTGTATACTTTATCTAAGCTGTCGAAAGTCTTGACTAGAGCAGGGTGCTCGAGCAAGAAGGATTGCGTATCAATATTTAAACCATATAAGTACTTCAGCGTTAACAAATTAACTAGCGTCCTATGCGGGAATCTCCTATTCGTAAGCGTGGTTAGTAGTGTGAGGCCTAGCGAGTAAGCATCGTAGTCTAAACCAGCTTTCTTATCTATTAGCGATAAAGGCTCAGCGAATTCGGGTGTTATCCTGAGCGGTTTAAACAATCCTTCCCCGATCCTTTCAGCGTATGCGAAATCGCCAATAAACGGCCTGATCGAATAAGGCTCTTTATCGTCTCTACCAAGCAGGATATTCTGGGGTTTTACATCTAGATGGGGTACTCCAACAGCTTGGGCTATACTGAGAGCCCCCGCGATTCTCAAGCCTATGCTAGTTATCATCCTAGCGTCTAATCTCCTATTCCTAGCATATTCTTGTAAATCCCCGTACTCGGCGTATGTCTCGATAATAATAGGTGGATTCTCGATGTAAGAGTCTATGTCGTATTCTTCCAGAGTTAGAATTATGCCTCTAGGGCACGACACGTAGCGTTTATATAGTACTAGTTCTGAAGCAATACCTGCTTCCAACCCGTTTTCGACTACAAACCTGGTTAAACTACTTTTATCAGGATAGCAGACGTTCATGGTTATTACGTATGTCCTCATATACTCGCTAATTTTCTCAAAACCCCCTAGTGCTAGAGGAGTTCCGTCAGCAGTTTTCTCGCGGGGTATTTTCAAGACGAATTCTCCACCGGTCCTATCAATTGCTTTCAGCACGTATGTGAAACCGCCTTTGTCCGATAGTACCTGGACTATTTTAAAATCCCGGAGTAATCTACCAACCCATAACTGGGGCGGTTTCTCTTCGGACGCTTTAGCTAGAGCATTCTTCAAAAACTCTTCTAACTGGGTGTTCTTCACGGATTCGATACCTAACCTAGCATAGCTGAGCCTGACAACCGGATTGGTCTCTTTATAAAGGGTTGCGATCTCGTTGAATGCAGCCCTACCCTTGACTACTAAACCTTTCTCGTCTTCGATGACAAGGCCTAGGATATACTCGCCGACTAAGACACCTCTTACAACTCTTCTAGCCTCGTCGTGTTTCAACGTGAAATAGACTGCTTGCGAATCCTTCAGCAGGCTTTTAGACGTCTTCGATAATTCGTTAAATGCCTCGTTATACGTAAGTCTCTTGTTTGCCACTTCAAACCTTATTTTAAGTAGTAAATTAGCTACTTGAATCGGGTCGCTTAATATCTCGCTAACCTTGTCTATATCACTGTATTCCCTTATTGGCATAACTTTAATACCCTTACTTGTATCTAACACCTAAGATCGTCTTCCCCATTACAATCTTAGACCCGTTTTTTATTTTAACAGGTGAGCCACTTCTAGCTTCAAGACCGTCTACAATTGTCCCATTAGTACTACCCAAATCCTCTATAAACCACTCTCCATTACTATAAAATATCCGGGCGTGTATCCTCGAAACCGTTGGGTCCAGTATTATTACATCACATGAAGGAGCCCTACCGATAACATACTCTCCCGGCTTAAGTTCCCAGCTTAGCGTAGGGAGTTCTACACCCGTTTGTATCACGTACAGCTCAATAACCTCGCTCTTCCGCCTAAGAGGTTTCTTAAACAACCCCGTGCGCCTCACTATATATATTGTTTTTTATTAAATCTTTAATTATAAAGGTGTCCTTATACAAAGAATCGTGTCAAAAAGTAATGATATCTTTAACTGCGATTCAAATACTTATCCTGCTGAAACCTCGTGAAACTATCAGAAAGTTTTTATCCCTACGTATTTCGAGACTTTCAGATTCTAGTTTTAACCCGCAAACAGGGCATTTATACGAGATGACTACTCTAAGCTTATTATCCACTGTTTTCTCAGACTCGTATACAAGATACATTAAGCTACCATCCCTCTTACAAATATAGCCTCTCTCACTCCTTGAAGCCAGCGACATGCTATCCAATCCTTGGAACATTGAGGATTAACAGCTATTTCTATACAAACAAAGCAACCATTATATAAGTTTAGCTCCAATTCTAGAATCCTAGTGGAAAGGTGTTGTTTTTGAGACCCCAGCTAGAGAAATTAGGATTAGTAGCAGAAAAATCAGGAGTAGACGCCCTGATTATAGCATCACCTGAAAATGTCGAGTATTTCACAGGTGTTAAATCGCTAGCTGATGCAACCCTAATCTTATTCTATGATCATAAAAATAGGATTACTAGAGTATACACTCCTCTCCTCGACTACTACAGGTACAGAAACCAGTTGGCAGATAAGAATGTAGAGGTAATCGCCTTATCGAAAACTGTTAAGCCCGAAGACGCTGAGACGATCGACCTTGATTGGGGCGAGCTTGTAAAGAAGCTTGCCGAATCCGGTAGGGTAGGATACGATGCGGGTTTTACATCTCCTCTAGCAGGTGTAGTATTAAGGAGTTTGAAAGAGTATACTGATCTAACGAATTCGATTACGAGTATCAGGATGGTTAAAGAAGATTGGGAGGTAGAGGCTATTAAGAAAGCCGTAGATGTCACAATCGAAGGCATTAGGAGAGTAGCCGAGAGGGCATATGAGGGGGTCTCCGAGACAGAGCTCGCAGGAATCTTCGAAGAATCTGTTAGAAGACTCGGTATCGAAGACTACTCATTCCCACCAATTATAAACGCTATGCCTAACAATAGCTACCCCCATAATACGCCCACGGCAAATAAAGTGAAGAAAAACGATGTTATCGTAGTAGATGTCGGCGTTAGAGTAGAGGGTAGGTGCAGCGATCTGACGAGGGTAATAATAAGAGGCAGGATTCCCGCCGATATCAAAAGACTTATTGAAATAGTCGGAGAAGCGCTGGCTGAAGCAATAGACCATATCCAACCAGGTGCTAAAGCCGGTGAAATAGCAGACATTGCTGTTAAAGTAATGGAAAAACATGGTGTAAGGAATAGGTTCATCCACGGCTTGGGGCATGGTATCGGAGTAGTTGTCCACGAACCACCCTATCTGAGAGTCGGCTCGGAGACGATCCTAGATAAGAACATGGTTTTCACAATAGAGCCCGGCTTATATATACCGGGATATGTAGGAGTGAGAGTTGAAGAAGACGTATTACTAACAAGCAGAGGGGCTAGAGTACTCTCTGAATCCTTAAACAGGATTATCGAGACCTGATCACCTGGCTGGTTTTAGGATACTTATAGGGGCTTTAACCAATTTTTCTTGCGACTCGGTGGCTAGAGGGTTGGTTATGTTTAGTGGAATTCTCCTGGTGTAATCCATACCTCGCTGAATACCGTTACATGATCCGGGCTGACAACTACAGGATAAGGTCTCAAGGTAACCCTCAACCCTCTGTTTAACGCTATGGCTAATCCTACTGCTATATCATTCAGCCTAATACCTCCAACATCGTTAATGTAATACTCCATTTTCCCTATAGCTGTGTAAACAGCTTCCAGAGACGCGGCACCCAGTGTCCTGAGCTTCGGCCTACCTCCTTTGCTCAAGACAAACCTCCTAATCTTGTCGACTAGGAGCGGGTTAATCGTGTGTATGCATATCACGCCTTCTCCTCTAGACGTTTGCCTGAGCTCTGTATTGTTTAAGTAGACTCTTCCTTCATAGAATTCGTATTTCTCCTCGCGGAAAATATTTGCTACAAAACCGTAGACAAGACTCTCTAATCTCAGATTCCCTAGACCATATACTGCTATTGATACAGCCGAGAAAGGTATTTCGAGAATATAGTTGAGGCTACCGTCTAGAGGGTCTGCGACTATCAACAACTCCGGGTTATCCGTCAGCTTATATAGACCTCTCTCCTCGCTTAGAACCCATGCTTTTAAACCGCTAGATTTAACCTGGTCGACCAGGTATTCTTCAGCTATTAGGTCGATCTTCCTAGTAGTATCTCCTGTAGGATTAGTAAAGACTACTTGCCCAAGTTCCAGCCTACCGATATTCTCCCGCAGCATTCTAACAGTTTCTTCCCCGACCCTATTGATAGCCCTCCTAATGTCCATAATATTCATACAACCCGCCGATAATATAGATTAAATCATATTGTTTCGGAGACATAAAGTTTTAGGCCTCGTTCTACTCGATTATCTTAAGCTCTTTCGCCAATGAAACTATCTTATCCAATATCTCTCTCCTAGCCCTCACTCTCAAATTCTCCACGTCTAGGTTCTCTATTAAAACTACGCCCTCTCCCTCAATACTAAGTATTTTAGATAAAAGCCTCGAGAAACCATAGGCAGGTATAACGACCTCGTCCAACCCTTTCGCATCTGGCGGCTCGGACTCCTCGCCTAGGATAGAGTAGCCCGATGTCTTCTTCCCGGTTTTTGTCGACGACTGCTTCAGCCAGCCTTTTACAAGAACCCATTTATTCCTCAGTTTAATGTACACCTTCATTCGGCGATTACCTACGTACGAGAGTATCATACTATGCTATATTTAAACCCGGAATGTAAATATCTTACACACGGGATGACCTAGCAGAGACGTCCTGACCCAAATGATGTAGGTGGAGCGACTGGGACCCGGTTACATACTAGTAGCTTTAGACCTGTCGTCTTAACCCTTAGAAGACACGTCTATTTAATAGGCTAGGAGGTGGCTTTACCAGCTCTTTTAAACCATTTTGAAAAGCTTGATAATGCCCCAACCCGTGTTACAACTATTAATGCCCAGTAGACGAGTAGTATAACGAGCTCAACTTTGCTTAACACGTCGAAAACTACTATTATAGCACCGACTGTACTATCACCATAGCTTAATCCCCTAGCGACAAGACCGAGTATCTCGTAGAGTTTCGAGGCTAAATCCCTAGCGCTACCCAAGGATAGTATTGAAAGCCTGATATACAGTTGTACTATATTCCCTGCCAAACCTACTCTGATAGGTGCTGTAATATAGGCTAGCGTATAGTACTCGCCTGTTTTAGAAGCCTCTATAAAAGTCGCGGTAAGCCAGCCCACAGGCTCTGTCCACGAATAGGTTATATTATAGCCCTGGAGAGATAGACAATACTGCCATGTATGTAGCCTAGCAGGCGTGTCGACAACCTCTATGAACGAATTATATACAACCCCGCCGTAGATTACGATACTCCTCCTAACGTTAAACGCTCCTAATACCTGGGTTAGAAAAGGGTCGTCTACTGAATTCACTATAGTAAAATTCCCTAGGATATACGTCTCAGGGTGTTTGATAAATTCTTCGGGGGTGGTATTAATCAATGGGATAGACTCCGATGTAGCTATCGGAATATCGCTTAGACCTAGTATGAATAAACTCGTTAATAATAGAACTAATAGGAAGAGGCCTAGCATCCGGCTTCTCCTCACTGGGATCTCGACATACCTAGGGCTTGGAACTATCTTCCCAATTCCTCCAAGCTTGTTCACAATGTAGAATACTATTGCTACCGAAAGCGCCGAGTATATTATCGAGGGAGAGTAGTGGAATAGTGCCATTCCTTCGTTTAAACCAAGGTATTTCACTCCTTCAACGACTAGAATAACCCTTATGATATTACCTAGTAGCCCAACCAATAACCCTACCGCTATCGATAGAGCTCCTGCTATAATCCTCTTTGATAATCTTGTTCTACCATAGGCTAGCAGATATAGTACTAAAGGAATTGTAGCTAGTATAGACGAGATTGTTACAATACCAGTGCAAGCCTGTCCTACTAGGAGACGGGTTTCGCCGCCGCCCATTGAGACCACTAGGTATGCAATACCATTCACATCGATATAGCCTGCGCCTGTTACTAGTGAAACTATCCTACCTACCAACCTAGAGAGGGCTGGGGTTAGAGAATCCAAGATGCTTGTTGGAAGTGGGGTTAATAGGAATATGGAGATATATGTTATAAGCCCTCTAAGACTAGAAGGTGTGAATAATAGAGTATATAATCCTAGCACAGTAAACGAGAAGCTCAAACCCATATATTGTACAAGATACTCTGTTTCACCAATAGCCTGGAGATAGAAGAATGCAGCGAAAGTCAGAGCTAGGGAAGCAACAATCATCTTACTAATCCTGATCTCGAACATAATAATTCTCTCTCTGAAAGAAAGGTAGAGGACTAGGAAAACAGATACTATAACCACGAACAGGTACGAATGCTCTTCCGTGAACATCAGGGATATTATGCTATCGATAAACTTTCTGTACAACGTTGAAGTAAGTACGGAAACCAGCCCTACGAAACCCATGTATATTGTTAAAAGTTCCTTCCTATACACTTCCACCGGCATATAAACCATTCTCCGGAAGCTAAACCTAGACACATGTATAACTATTCTCATCCATATAAATCCAGAACTCTGCTGGAGCTAGTAGCCAGAGAAGTTAATCGAAAATATCCAGAACTGTTGTCAACTGGTACTGGAAAAATTGATTAACAAATTGTTCTTAATGCTTAGAAGAAGAGACATGGAGTAGTCTTAGAAAACCTCAAGGGGCTTAGGGAAAAATGCAAACAGTAAAAACAATAGCGTTAGATGGAAACTAGCAAGATTAGCACGTAGGAGACTGGTTTACTCTATAGCTAGCAAAGCAGTCGAATACGATGTACCCGTGATATTTGTAGACCCCAGGAATACTTCCTCAACATACCCGAGGGATTGGGCTAAACCATATTCGAATCCTTTATTGATAACAATTATTATGCGACCTTGACATTTCAATTAATGAGAGGGCCCGTCGCCTAGCCAGGATAGGGCGCCGGCCTCCGGAGCCGGAGGACCCGGGTTCAAATCCCGGCGGGCCCGCTAACCGGATTAAACAAATGATCCAAGAGGATTTCCGGCAACAGGGGAATTTCCTAAAATCTCACTTTAGCCCTAGTGCGGGGGGTGGGATTCGAACCCACGCAGGCCTACGCCATCGGGTCCTAAGCCCGACCCCTTTGACCTAGCTCGGGCACCCCCGCTCCAATTATTTCACTTGATTTTCCTACGGGTTATAAATCTGAACTCTAGGATTTTTCACTACGGCTTCAACTGTTTCACGAGCCTTCCTATATACCTCTTCGTCGATCAAACCCTGTCTGTATTCCTCCTCTAACTTATCTAAATCTATTACTTTGGTAGAACCATCCGGGTATACTATTACATCTACTTCGAGATCCATGTATTCTACAACCCCTTTTGCGATCTCTGGGGGAGTGTTTATATTAATGTATGATCCAAGGTATTCCTCTCCTCTGTAATAATTGTGCGAGACAAGCCAGGAGCCCTTCTTCACAACCATGTAGTCGATATCGCCTGGTTTCTTCTCGATGCCGAGCCCATCGTATACGCCGGAGGAGCGTATAATCCTTTTGAAGACAGCTACCAGATCCCCGTTGAAACCGCTTACGTCCACTAGAGTGCCGGGTGTGAGTTCTAAGCGTTCTCCCGTAGGCTTCCATTGTATTATAGTATACTCTCTTCCCACATCTCTTGCTAAGATGTATTCTAGCAATGACCTAGAGCGTTCTCTCTCAATAATATTTTTTGATATGAGGAATTCTGTATAATCCACGAGGTCATCTAAACCTTTATACTTCAGCTCATGATGCCCTATTGATGTAGCAGTTATCTTACTTCTCACTTCGTCAAGTCTCTCTTTCGCTACCGAGGTTAGGTATACGAGTGCTATGCCCTCGCCTTCGTACAATACTGATTCTACATCTGTTGAACGACTTTTTGCTTCAATATCTTTGAGAACCCCTAGTAGCTCGTCGAACTCCCGGTTTATCGCTTCTAACTCACCATACCTGCTATTACTCCTAAACCTTACCCCTATATTAGATCCTATAAGCTTAGATACTGCTAGAGCAGTTAGCTCTGCCCTTCTCTCTTCGTCTCTAATGTATTCCGAGAACTCTATCCTACTACTGCCTTTGATGAGCGATATATATAGTCCGTCAACCCTTATCTCTCTAGAAGCTATTATCGTATCGCCTTTCCTAAACGCTGTCCTAGTGATACCCACTAGTACGAGGTCGCCTTCTCTATTGCTGCAGGGTTTTAGAATAGCCTCTTTCCCGCTCGCAAGCCTTAGAATGCACTCGTTACCACTAGCTTTCACCACCCTCGCTTTATGAACCGAGTGCAACCCTGGGTCGCCTCTCCATATAACTATCCCCTTAACCTCCTCCCGTAGGACCTCTAAGACTTTCTCGACAGCATTTCTCGAGCCGACTACGAGGATCACACCTGGCTCGCTAGAATCCTTTACTGTTACTTCAGCTGGAGAAGGATCGAAAGGGATATTCAGCCTCCTGCTTATTACTTCGGAAGACTGAACGATCCTAAAGCCTCTATTTAAAAATATGTATGAGAGAGATGTGGAAGAAACACCTCTAACTCTGATATTAAACAAGCATCAACCCCTTAACGGGTAGCCTAGTCGTGTATTGTCTCGAGTATTGCTATAACCTGCCATATCTTTGTTCGAGCAGATAATGGCATATTAGGGTCCTGGCTGACCTGGTCTAGAACGCTTATAGCATTAGCTGCTTTAACACCAGGCGTCAGGGTCTCGTTCCTCAAATAGTTTAAAGCCTCTGTAGCAGCCCTCCTAATATTCCTAGGTACAGCTGTATCGTTTATTATAGATAGCAGGAGGTAGATAGCGTTATTGATTTTAACAGCATTATCAGGCACTCTCGACATGTTAACCACCCCATACTATTTGAAAAATACATACAGATATAACCCTATTTTATCCTAATCCTAAATCCTGGAGGAATTTGTATGGAAGAAGCCAATAGAGTAGACCCTGTGAAGAAAATGGCTGAGCTGATAAAAGCTGGTGCGGTAATGCTCGCCGAAACATGTCCTGTACCAGGGTGCGGGCTGCCTTTATTCAGGACTAAGACAGGGGAAGTCGTGTGCCCTGTCCACGGCAGGGTCTACCTTGTTAAAACAGATGATGAAGCTAGAGAGATTAAGACGACGGTGGGCTTATCGATAGTGTTAGACAAGATCGAAGAGAGAGCTCTGCTCGAAATCAACAGCATGCTCAGCGATAGAGTCGAGATCGAACCCACCGACCTAATTAAATGGCTTGAGGTAATCGAGAGAGTTAGGAGGATAAAAAGTATTCTCCCAACAGTTGCGGGCCAGCAACCTAAGAAGAGCTAGTTCTCTCTAACAACCCGACTATTATCCTCCATACATCGTTAAATACCTCATGCAAGCCCCTATTAGAATCAACTAGCTGGAGCAGGCCTTCTCTAACCATCCTCATGTAAACCTTCCTAACCTCATATAGGAAATCCAGCCTCTCATACTCCGGGAACCTCGATTCCAGGCCCTTCTTCCTATCCAGCCCGAGCCTAGGGTCTACGTCAAGGTATACTGCTATATCCGGTCTCGGCGCATACCTGTTTACCTCGAGAACCCACTCGTAGGGGGCTCCAGAAGCCGTTTGGTAGGCGACGCTACTGTAGAAATACCTGTCGCATACTACTACAGCACCTTCCCTTAACGCAGGTTCTATAGTAGTCTTCCAGTGTATAAGCCTATCCAAAGCATATGCTAATGCGTCGACGTAGGCATCTCTGTACTTGGCGTATTCTCCTTTAATAGCCCTGACTATTAAAGAATCGTATGGTTCATAAGTGTATACTGCTCTAATACCTGCCCTACTCAGATTCTCTATTATCATCCTAGCAATACTAGTCTTACCCGACCCGTCTAGACCCTCTAGAACAATAAACAAGCCTCTACTATTCTTCAACGAGCTCAACATAGTCCTCGCCTATTTTATGAACCAGCACCAATTTTCTCGAGGAAAGCATGTTTAAAACCCCTCTGCCCACCTGGAAAAGCGGTATATCAGCCATTATACAGCCTGTGATAATAATAGGCTCGGGTTCTTCAACAACCATACAAGCCGGTTGCCTACCATAGTATTTTAGAGCATAAATAACATACGAGCCGACGGTACTACCCCTCCCTCCTTTAAAAGCGAAGGCTGAGCCTGCTATCTTATCTCCCCGGGGTTTCAAAACCCCTTCCACAGGGTCTACCTCGCCTAGGAAGCTTACGTAGCTATTGTAAACATACAACGGTGCCCTACAATCACCATCAACAATGATTTTAACCGGTAATCTGACCGTAGACAGCTCTAAGCACCCCCTCCGTATTGGTAAGCAAGTACCTGTTCTTGAAATATCTAGCCAGGTAGAAGACTGCTTTCCCCGAGTTGGTTACGAGGCCATCGAATTTCCTGGCAAGCCTAGAGACTACAGGGCATGTCCCTACAGCTACGTCTACACCTAGCTTCCTAAGATAGTGTACTTTATCGGAATACATTTTGTATACTTCTACCGGTATAGTGAGCAATAGCTTACTCCCCGCTGGCAGCCTCCCTCTTCTGATAATATGGTAGTAGATCTCTAGAAACTCCCCTGGATGTAGATGGGGGCAGCCTATATACCCTAGTACGTCCCCGTTTAGAGGTCCGGTGCCGGAGTACTTCTCTATATCGCTGTATTCGATCATAACCCTCTCGGAAGCTTCGACCCTGAACGTCCCGGTTGGCGTTATATTCTCTAACACGATTAGGGCGTGAGACCCTGATGCTGCTGAAGAAGCAAGCAGGATCTTAAGCCCGTAGAAGTCTATCCGCGCGTTTTTCAACAAGGGTATATCCCTTATATTCTCGCCAATCCATAGACCCAACGCCCCCGGATTATCTAGTACACGCGGGTCTCCTGGTTCTATAATAACACTAGCGACTCTGTTCTCGGGTACGTGTAATCCAGCGTAGTAAGTATACCCTGTTATAGCGGCTGCAATTGTTAAAGGCCCTCCTTCCCTATTGCTACTAGCCCCATACACGCTATTAGCTACTGCGACAGCGCTACTCTCACCCCAGGCTAGGAACTCGCCTGGCGAGGGAGGCCTATGGTAGTAGGGTATGCATGTAAACACGGGTTTGAAACCCATGCCTATTAAAGCCTCGTCGATCGCTTGCTGCTTCCCCCTGAGAGAGTTATCTATTACCTCAGAGAAGCCCGAGTAGTCTACGCAACCAGGGTTTATAGTAGTATAGACTCTCGCCCTACCCCCTTTCTCGAAGAGGCTCCTTATATAGGCTAGCCCGGGTTCAAGGATATTAGAGTATGAGACACCTGAGACATGGGCGTGAACTATACTGACTAGTCTCGGAGCTCCTAGCGCCTCGCCTGTCTTCACAATAATCTCTAACGCTTTAGCAACAGCCCAGCCATATTCCCCTTTAAGCATCTTTTCCTGTTCTACTGTCAGATACAATTACTCCACCAGAACACTATTAGTCGATTAAGTCATGTTTCAATATATTCTTCTCTGAAATCCTCCGTAAGTCTAATATTCGATGCTTTTATAATACTAGCTCTTAGATCTATGCAAGGGGTTCTCACATACAGAATATTCTGGTCGAAGTCAATCCTCTCCACCATACCGGGGCATTCCCTACTACCGTCCACTAGAGATACGTACAATCCTTTCTCGAATCCCTGCGGGTAGACAATCACCTTGTCTTCTCCAAGCTTCGCCGAGAGCTCTTCAAATAATTTTTTAGGCTCCGACCTGGCTACGACAAAGTACTTGCCTGCTAGGATACTACTGTAAACCGCTTTATTGCTTATATCGACCCTAGACCCTTGCAGGATCGGGAAATCCAGGAACAATACCTCGCTTAGATTATACTTTACTATCCCAGCGTTAGCGAAAAACTCCCGGTAGCGGTCGCTTCTATACTCCCTCCTCTCAGGCCTATCCCTGACTTTTTTCACCCTAGGAGAAGGGGTTGTTATCACTCTAACACCGATCCTCTCCAAGATCCCGAGCGCTGAAGGTGGTTCACCAATGTGGATTACAAACTGTGGTTTTAACGCTACTATTAGCCTGAATTTGTATAAGACTGCCGGTACTTCTCTCATCCACCCGTCTGTGTCTACAACCACCGGGTAACGATTACTGCTTAAAGCTTCTTCAACAAGCTCTTTTACAGAGTATATTATTGCATCGGTTTTCCTCTGCGGTTTTATATCGCCTATGAAAACCATCCTAGCAGGTTTTAAACTCCTATTCCACAATACCTGGGCTTGGGGGTAGGCGAGGGATACGTAGCCTGGTGGCGCTACATCAGCCTGTCCTACATCAGCATCGACTAGTGCCGGGCTCATCCCTTTCTCGATTGCTTTATTTAGTATAAGCGTCGACATAGAAGACTTTCCCGAATCAATGTCTCCTACTATAACAACAACTCTAGGGCGTGTCTCGAGGATCGAGTCTATTAGGGAAACCCACTGGAGGTATGGCTCGTTGTCTTCGAGTTTTTTAATCTGTGCTTCGTTCACGAGGTTTAGATCGAGCTCAGAGTCTTCGACTGCTAGGAGGGCGTAACTCTTCAGCCTATGGATGATTATACTTTCTCCCCTACCGATCTTCTTACCGAGTATTTCGACAACCCCGTCTCTAACAGTGAGCATCAATGGACCGAAGAGCTTGACTCCTTCACCCCTAGCTAGTTTTAAAACAGGCATTGTACCACCATGCTTAGATCATGAATCGAGTCCTATAGGCTGGCAACAGCCCTCTACCGCTACTGTTTGAGATCAGGGTGGTTTAACCCTCCTATATTTTTCACTGGGTTCTCCCAAAGGCCTTGTAGCTAGTATTATCAATTTGTCTCCGACACCCTCCGGGCTCCTAGGGTCCAGTGTGCTTGCTCTAGCGTTTCTCAATACGACAACGTCTTCTCCGGGCTTGGTTCTGGTCGCTACAGCCCATTCTACTTCGAAAGGATCATCTACATTGATATCGTCGTCGACGACGATAACTATCTTAGAACTCGGGTGCCCTGTTAGAGCTGCTAGAGCTGCGTTTAAAGCTTCGCCCCTGTAAGACTGCTCTATAGCCACTATTGTTACAAGCCAGTTCCCGCCTCCCCTAGACAATCTAACCCTCGTAACGCCCGGGGCCACTTTCCTAACGCTCTCGTATATTAAAGGCTCTCTAGGAGACCCCATTAGGAAGAAGTGGTCTGAAGTAGCAGGCACTATAGCATGGTAGACTAGGCTGTTCCTAGTACTAACGTAATATGCTAAGGGTTTGAAAACAGGCTGCCTCCTCTTCTCGTCTACTAGACCTAGTATGTCGACGAACGGGCCCTCCCAGTCTTCCTCCCTAGATATTACGCCTTCGACAATTAACGATGCTTCAACCGGGACAGGGATCCCGAATAGAGGTGTTTTAACAACCTTGTTCGAACCACCTAGTGCCGCCCCGATGCCTACCTCGAATACCCCGTAGGGAGGGTTTGAAGCAGCAGCTATCTCCTGGAAGATGTCTAAGCCGAGAACTAATGCTACAGGCAGATCCCTTCCCTGCTCATGGGATTTCCTAACCATGTAGTACAAATGCCTGGGGACGATTCTCAGTGTAGCTTTCTCTTCACTAATATACATAACCCTGTGGAAGCTAGAGTTGCAGACAGACTCCCAGCACCCGATAAATACCGAGCTAGTCAAGTACCTGCCTCCGTCCTCCCTATAGTATTTTATGAAAGGCAGGTCCCTGAGCGATAAGTCAGCCTTCTTATAGTACTCGCCGAAATCAACTACCTCTAGGCTGGATGGATTATAGAATGCTTTCAGGAATTTCTCATAGTACTCTTGATCGCTGCCCACACCTAGAAGACTGTATAGATCCCTCCTATCCCTCACAAGGTTTGAGATGCAAAGCCACTCACTTCCCCCCTTTAGTTTGAAAACAACCCTCTCGCCGGGATGGCTGTAGACAGCCCTCGTAGGCTCATATTCCGGATCCAGCTCCCCGGCGTTGAAAGTATCTTTTCTCGTAGATATTTCTGTAATAAGCTTGGATAGAGACATGACGACCCACTTTCCAACAGACTATCCGCTTTAGAACATTAAAATACTAAAGCCGGCTAGCGAAAAATTTTTTTATATAACTCTAGGCATAGAAAATAAAGAAGGTGAAGGGGACGGTGTCTAAACCCATTGTAACAATCCTACTTTTACTCATACTCACCTATACGATCCTAACACCATCTATTACAGTCGCCGGCGTACCACAATCAGATAACATTGTGGAAACCGGCTACATAATACTTAGGGTATCCCAGATACCCGGGCTAGAAGGGTGTAGAGTTGATAGCTTAAGGGCTCTCACATACCTACCCGATGGCAGGATACTCCATGGACGGGTATTCCTCGTTCCTAGGTCATGGATTGAATCTAATAGTACACTAGCAGGTAGAATCTTCATCCCGTTCCTCGGAGACGGTAGGCTGAAGAGCGATGATACGATCGTAGTGCAAGTCTTTAGGGTTAGAGGAATAGGCTGGAAGAACATATCCGATTCCTTCAGGGAGCTTCCATGGCCTGTAGAATATGTTAAAGAAAGAACTAAATCCAGGGCAATAGTACTGATCGAACCGGGCTCACCTATGGTTATTCCAGGTCACGGGATTAAAGCTCTCGATGATCCTATTATAGTGGGATTGTACTGGGGTCTTGACCCAAGGGGTTCTAACCCGGTTTTCGATACCGATATAATAGAAGCAGTAAAACCATACCTCTCAACTAGCTGGCAGAATACGAAAGTAAAGATATTAACCCAGGAGACTAAACGAGGATTTATCATAGATTTAAGGAACAGTAGTATCAAGGGGATAGTCGATAATACTACTAGCGAAGCCGTTAAAGACCCTTCTCTAATAGTTATCGAGGAAGGAGGTGGACCATTACACTTATACCAGTTCGTATACCCTGTAGTATCGTATGAGAATAGCACCTACCTTACTAGCTCAATTTCATTCAACAACATCTATTTAGGGCCCTACGTATATAATATCAAGCTCAACCTGAGGTTTAATGCTAGTAGTCAAGACCAGGTCTTGGAAGTAAAATATGTACTTAAAGAAATAGACCCGTCTACTGAAAGTGTACTCCGCGTGCTAGATACAGGAGACATATTCTACCAAGCCCCAACATCTCCAACCCTTGTATCGATCTATCCATCTAACATAGACTCCCTCAGTAATCTATCAGTAGATATACAGCTTACTGCTTGGACATTTTACGGGGCCGGTTTGAAATTGGGAGGCAATATCTCCCTACTCCTCATAACAGTGTACACTGAGAAAACCTATCCCGAGACGCCTATCCCGCAAACAAGGATGGCAATACAAGTATTGTCTACAGGCGTCCAGTCTAGCATTTTACCTTCTAATACTAGCAGATATTTCAATGATACTGGAGCATATTTCTATGTACCAGGCTCGATAACGCTCTCCTCTACACTAATCAACGGGCTCTACCAGGACTATGCGAGTGGTAATGGAAGCATTAAGATCGGCATTGTACTAGATAAAGTATATCCTGACGGTACATCAGTGCCTTTCAGCGGTTGGATCGCTATATACGTTAATGGATTCATTTATTACAATAGGACTTTCAATTCTTACCAGAAGGGTTCAATATATGTTGCAAACCAGTACTTTGAAATCCCGCTAAATAGTATTATATCGTATTTTGAGCAGGCGTCCGGCGAATTGATTACTATAACCGTCTACGCTAAAGACGCATATGGTTCTTCAGCATATATAAGAGCATATGTAGACGCATGGATTGAAGAATGGTATGCTCCAGAAGTATTTAATCCAGCAAACCAGCTTGTATGGTTTATTAGCAGTTCTCCCCCTATAGCATATGTTAGTGAAGCGATAGTAAGCGATCTAAGGATAGTGGAAAGCCCTCGTACAATATTCGTCGCCTGCGTCTCTGCGAATAAGCTGGCAGCTAGCTATTATCAATATATAGCTTTCGAGCTTAAAGCCTCGGGGGTTCAGGCAACGCCTACTCTAGCCGGCTTAATAGGCCAGCTGAAATTAAGGTTGAAAATCCCGCTGAGCTTCCCGCTAGGTTTTCCATCGATTTACGATAAATCGGACGCGAGCAGCCCGAGTATTCCTGAGCAGTATATCGAGCTCGCGGCTTTTACGCATAAAACAATATCATTTATTCTCAATGCCTACAGGATTGCTGCCTATATCGCTAATGTTTCAACAGGATTAGGATTTTTAGTGATATCCACGGCCTTATTCATATTCGGTACTATAATAGATATAATCAAGGGTCTTAGCACAAGAAGTATATTAAATACGTCGTCCGATAGCCAATATCTATATATTGAGGGTAGCTGGTCTTCCGGCTTTTCAACTGCTCATTGGGCGGTTATTAGAGTCGTTTTAAACATGCCTTCTAGACCTACACCCGGAGAGTATACGATTTACGTCTCGGGGGAGGTCAACGGGCATTCGATAGGCGAAATGCCTGTTAAGGTAATTATTAAGCAAGAGCCTTTACCTGGCTATGTGGAACCCTGCGGTGTTGGATGTGCCTGGTTCTAATAGCTCCCGTATTCTAAAATATCTCTTATTCATTACGTGGACTATTGTAGCATCGTTGATATTAGTCTACTCCATAGCAGAAGCGTTTATCAACTACCTTCTAGGTTTCGAGTACTGGAGGATACCAACATATTTCACAGGACTGGAATACACTGTGGGTTTAGCTAGTCTCGTACTATACTTAACATTCCCCCTATATACTGCTGTTACTGATAACATTCCTCTAGTAGATGGTTTAAAGAGAGTACTACGGAATTTCCCAATAATCTATTTACCGATGATTATAGTCTCATTAACCGGACTCCTGGTCTCAAGCCTATCTATTAGGTTTATAATTAGATGGGAGCAGGCTTTCTTTGTAGCCGGGGTGGTTCTCTCACCGGTTCTAGGAGCGCTAGAAATCTTTTACCTCTTTCTACAACCGTCAATATCTATTTATATAGCAAGATATAGCGATAGGCTTGGTTTAGAAGCTTACAGGAGGTTCTGGAAGTGGATTAAGAGAACCTGGCTTAGGTCGATACTAGCATCTATTCTAGGACTACTTCTAGCAGGCATCTTTTTGACACCCGTATTCATTGTCACAAACTTATATCCGTGGCTACTCAATAAAGTCGCCTCGTACTACGCCCACGATTTCCAGATTAAAGAAGTACTAGATATATATGCGCCGAGTTATCTAGATATAATAGCCGCCCCTATATGGATAATTTCCTATTGTTTCTTCGCTACCAGATTTTTCAAGTATAGGAATGAAAAACCCTAGCCTGCCCCAGGGTCTAAGATAGGATTTCCACACCATTTCTCAAAGCTATCTTCAACGCTGCCGCAATATCTCTAGCACGCATGTAATGGCTTCTAGCCAGGGTTTTCAAGAAACTATAGAGGTATGAGTTGTCAACACCCCTGTTATACGATAGGTTTGTATAAGATTCGCTCACGACTTCGACTCTGGCATCGGGCCTGAGATTCTTCACTTTCTTCGCAATATCGAGACCGTTATTAAAAACCCCTATTCTCACAATCCTGTTTCTCGCTGGCACTTCGTCTAGTATCTCTAGGATCCTCCGGACGATATCCTCTTCGTAACCCCAGTCCACTATTATCGAATCCCCTATGGCTACATACGCATGCCTAAACCCTGTGTCAACCCCTATGGTTAGAATATTGTACTCGTCTTCTTTCATTAAACACTTCAAGATAGCTCTCTCGAGACCCTTGTATGTTCTATCAGGATCGTAGACTACTGTCAAATCGCTCCTCGATTCTGCTTCATTCTTGATCTCGAACCAATCAGTATAGACAACACTATACGTAGGCGTCTCCTCGAGACTATAGTAGTAATTGAATTCAATACTCCTTTTTCTCAACCTAGATTTTACTTCGATAAACCATTTCGGGTCGTAGACCGCTACAACTAGAGGTCTCAACAGCAAACTCCTGTTCTAAACCCCCTCAACCATTATATTACAATACCTTGATTAAACGCTTTAACTCTATTAAGTTTTGATCCAGGCAGGAGAGGTTCCAGCAGTGGCAGCAAGCATTCTGAGAAGGCTATTAGATATCGTGAGAAACTCGCGCACAACCCTATTCTACGGGCCAGCGGCTTCCGGCAAGACGAATATCCTGCTAACTCTAGCACGCGAGTTATGCAGGGTTAACAGATGCGTCTATATAAGCACCGAGGGTACTTTACACTATGAGAAAATTGCTAGAGCCAGCGAAGCATACTATAATGTAGAATTCGTTGACGTACTAGATTTCGACCAGTTCATAGAACTAGTAGTCAAGACAACGATGATGCCTGTATTCAAATACCTTTTCATAGACAGTATAAACGCTCTATACAGACCTATTGCCCTAGACCCTAATGCGACTTCGAAATACCTTTTCGTCCTAGGCCGATTATATAGTTATACGAGCAGGGATAGGAGAGTATTAGCATCCGCCCAGGTGAGGACAGGCGAGAACGGTGAGCTAGAGGCTTCCGGGTTTAAGCTTATCGAATTCTACTTCGACACTATTTTCCAAGTAGGATTAGAGGACTCTAAGAGGTTTTTATTAATGGAGAAGCCCTATAATAGGAAATTTAAAGCGTACTTCAGGATTAGCGATAGAGGTGCCGAATTTGTATAATGCTATTAGGGGCTTCGTCGAGTTCGTCTTCAAATACTATGCTACACCTATGGTCTCCAATAGCGCTCCTCTACTAGTTAAAGGCTCTAAGAGGATAGACTCTGACAAGAGATTCTTAGACGGGAAACCTATCTTCGGAGCACACAAGACCTGGGAGGGTTTTCTATCCGGTATTACCATGGGTATGCTATCCTCCAGCATGGTTGGAGTAGTATTCCAGGACCCCTACCTGGTACTCTTAAACATAGGGGGTTCGATATCAGCACTCATAGGAGACCTGGCAGGTGCTTTCGTTAAGAGGAGGCTTGGTATCAAACCCGGCGAACCCCTGCCTCTAGTAGACCAGTTGGATTTCGCACTAGCCGCTACACTCCTATATATGCTGGCCGATAAAAGCTTCGCATCCCAGCCGACCATGGTACTCTCCTCGCTTATCTTAATAGCAATACTCCATATAGCAACCAATAACATAGCTTTCATGTTGGGGATGAAGGATAAAAGGTGGTAACCTTTTTAATCGTTTATAAAATGGTATTGATAGAGGTGCTTACACTTGAAGATCCCAAAGGTTATAGTAACCTACTGCCCGAGGTGTAAGAGGCATACCGAGCATATAGTTACAATATACAAGCACGGTAAGAGGAGGAGTCTAGCCGAAGGAGAGAGAAGGTATGCTAGGAAGAAGAAAGGCTATGGTTCTAAGAGGAAAGCCGAGCAGAAGAGATTTGCTAAAACAACAAAGAAAGTAGTATTGAAATTAAAGTGTAAAGAATGCGGCTACATTATTCATAGGAAGGGTATCAGGCTTAAGAAAGTCGAATTAGTTGAGGTGACTAAGTAGTTGAAAAAAAGACATATCCCAGTACCCCAGCCTAAGAGCAGGTTCTATAGAGTAATCTGCAAGGTGTGCGGTGCCGAAAACATTGTATTCAGCCACTCTACCTACCCTGCCCGCTGCAAGGTCTGTGGGACGGTACTTGTTAAACCAACCGGAGGGAAAGCAATTATACTAAAGGATAAAGCTGAAATAGTAGCCGAACTAAGCTAGACCATGTATTTTACCGTCTAATACAGCTACCGCGAATTTCTAGATAACGCTCCAAATCCCCATAAATATCTCTTAAGCACCTAGACTCCTTTAATCCGCTATACTGTTAGAACCAGGCTAGAAGTCCGGGTAGGACCCCCGTGGCGTTGTGCTCGATCGAGCCCCTAAAGTCTGGGTGTAGCAAACGAGCCTAGGCCAAGGGCTAGGCCTGCTGGCAGTGGTTTCGAAAACCTCTGAATACCTGTAACTCTGTCTGCGGGAAAACGCTCCTAGTCTAACACAACCCGGTTCTAACACTATTCTACTAGAATGCGGGGGGTGGGATTCGAACCCACGCAGGCCTACGCCATCGGGTCCTGAGCCCGACCCCTTTGACCTAGCTCGGGCACCCCCGCTCCAATTATTTTCTTAAATAATATCATGGGGTTTTAAGCTAGAAGCTAGGCTTCAGGGTAGCGCCGGGGGCGGGATTCGAACCCGCGCGCCCCAGGAAGGGGCAGTAGGTCTCCCAGAGCAGAGCCGGAACTCGAGCCTACCCCCTTAGTCCGCTCGGGCACCCCGGCTCTTTATAAAAGATTAGTATCCAGGTTTTTATTAATCACTTCGGGCAGCTTCTAGAACAGCCTGGAGAAAACCTTTGTAAACAGGGCTTGGGTTTAAAGGCCTGCTCTTGAACTCCGGGTGGAATTGCACACCTAGGAAGAAGCTGTGGTTGTTTAATTCTACTACTTCGGCGAAGCCTTCATCGCTCCACCCAGTTATTCTCAAGCCTGCTTTCTCGAGCTGATCAACGTATTTCAGGTTAAGGGTATACCTATGCCTAAACCTCTCGTATATCGGGCTTGCTCTATATAGCCCCCATATAATGCTATCTCTAACCAGGTTTATTCTACGGGCTCCAAGCCTCATCGTCCCTCCTATTTTCTCAATATTCTTCTGCCAAGGTATCATATCTACTACGGGATGCGGCGTATTAGGGTCTAGCTCTGTGCTATTAGCATCTTTTAGACCGAGGAGATTCCTCGCTACCTCTACAACCATTAGCTGCATACCGAAGCAGATCCCTAGAATAGGTTTCCCGCTTTCCCTAAACCTTTTTATAAACTCGATCTTGCCTAGAGTCCCTCGTCTACCGAAACCCGGTAGTATGATAGCTCCTTCTAATTCTCCTGCTCTACTCAGGTCGTAGACACCGTTTTCTATATCTGTTGATTCGATCCACTCCAGGTTGAGACCTATACCTAGGTGTGCGGCTGCATGCCTGAGGGCTTCAACAATACTGATATAGCTATCTCTAACCTTCGTATACTTACCCACCATCGCGATATTAACCTTCCTCCTGTACTTCTTAGTTTTCTCAACGAAATCCACCCAATCACTAAGCTCTGGTTCTCTACGCGGTAGCCCAAGCAGTTCCTGAATATAGCTTAGTAAGCCCTCCTTGTACAGTATTAGAGGTACTTCGTAGATAGAATCCGTATCAGGGTCGCTGAATACTGCTTTAGGAGGCACATTCCCATACAATGCTATCTTAGCTCTTTCATCATCGTTTAGAGCCCTCCCAGACCTAACGATTATTATATCCGGCTGGATACCGATCCTCCTCAACTCCTGGACACTGTGTTGAACAGGCTTTGTCTTCAACTCTCCTGTTGTGATAATAGGCGCTAGTGCTACATGGATGAAAATAGTGTTAGAAGGGCCTTCCTCCAACTTCATCTGCCTTATCGCTTCTAGGAAAGGCAGACCCTCAATATCTCCTACTGTACCCCCTATCTCTACTATTAGGACATCAGCCCCACGAGCTTTAGCCACATGCCTAATTCTCTCTTTAATCTCGTTGGTAACATGTGGTACAACCTGAACGCACTGGCCTAGGTAGTCTCCTCTCCTCTCTTTCTCTAGGACAGACAGGTATATTTGGCCAGCCGTAATATTATTGAGCTTCGACATGTATTTCCCGAGAAACCTCTCGTAATGACCTAGATCCAGGTCTGTCTCGCCACCGTCCTCGGTTACGAATACCTCGCCATGCATATAAGGGTTCATAGTGCCAGCATCAACATTCAGGTAGGGGTCTATCTTCACAGTATCAGTGTTGAAACCGCTACGTTCTAGGAGCAGGCCTATAGAACCTACTACAACACCCTTGCCTAAACTAGATAAGACTCCTCCTGTTACAAAAATGTATTTAACCAAGTGCCCTTAGTAACATGAGGTCTATTATGATTTATAAATCTAGCCACCTATAGTGCAAAAACATGGAGAGGAAGCCTGAGCTAAGATATGTTTCATGGGATGAAATACATAGAGCACTAGCTGTAATGTCCAAAAGGGTTAGGGAATCGTTTAAACCAGATATGCTAGTAGCTATTGCTAAAGGAGGATATATCCCGGCAAGAATACTATCTGATTTCCTAGGCATTAGTCAGATCGGTTTAATAGAGATAAAATTCTACAAGGAAGTTGGAAAGACACGTGAGAAACCCGTAGTATACCAGATCTCGTTGAAGGATATAGAGGACTCAAATATCCTTGTTGTCGACGACGTCGTCGACTCGGGTAGGACTATGCAGACAGCATTAAACCTTTTATCGAATTTCAGCGCTAGAGATGTCAGGAGCCTTGCTATATACGTTAAGAAATGGAGCCCTATGCTACCAGACTATTATTGGGAGATTACCGACAAGTGGGTTGTGTTTCCCTGGGAGATATGTGAAACGCTCAGAGACCTAGGCGATCTCGATATAAAAGAGCTAGAAGAAATATCCTACTATTGTGCTAAGTAGTTAATTCATCAACTAGGAATAAAATTGATATAACTGTTAGGATAAGCGAGTATACTACGTAGACTCCTTCGTCGAAAACCATTAGGCTAAACATGTCCATGATATTCCATAAGCTGTAGTTAGGATGCTCGATATGTACATGTGCCCACCAGCTTGTGGGGAAAATAAAAGTCCATAAAGCGACATAGACCGAGTAGACTAAGGGGTAAACGAGTTTCCTAGGCTTCTCCCATATCCTGAGCACCGATAAACCTATCGAAATCACTAGATACTGGTAGTTAACCCTCCAGTAGAAACTAGTGAAAAGCAGGTAGAAGAGTAGTGAATCCTTTGCAGCATTATGCTTTTTCGATTTAAAAGCTCTAAACAAGGCTATGGATACAAATATGCTAAAAGGAATCCACCAATACCCTGTGATCCAGGAGTAGTCTCCTCCACTGTATTTATGCATGTATGTGGCTAGGCTCGAAAAGCCGTTGAAGCTATAAACTATAGGCTCAACATAGCCAGCTCTACCTGTTGCTAAGACTAGTCTTAAGGCAGCAGGTATCGTGTTAGCATAGTATACTTGAAAAGGTATGTAGAAGACCAGAGCCCCCAAGAGGAATACCGCTAGACAGGGTATTGTCTTTCTCCTGCTAGAGGACAATAGCATACTCATTATGATTCCTATAGATGCTAAAGCTGCATTAGGCTTGGTTGAAGCTGCGACACCGGCTGCGAAGGAGCTAGCAAACAGCCTATTCCTTGAAAACAGGTATATCGAGAAGAGTAGGAGTGCTAACGCCATTTGATCAAACATCCCGTAAATCGATGAGGTATATATTACAGCTGGGTTCAGGAAGTATAATGCCATACCGGTTAAAGCATATTTTATACCACTCTTCTCGTTTAGAATTAGATAGATTAATATAGCTGAGACGACATCGAAAAATATGAAAACCGATTTACATGCTATTATCCAATCTTCTGGGATATATACGTAGTAGTTTCCATTTCCCCAGAAGGCTCTAACAGGGTTGTTGAATAACGCTCTTAGAGGCGCGATGATCAACAGGAATTGCGGTCCGTAGACGTAAGGCCAGTTGTATGGCCATCCTTCCTCGCTATAGTACTTCGCGTCAGCATATTCGTAGAATCCAAGCCCGTGTCTCAGTAATGTATCGGCAAAGCCCGCGAATTGGGCTATATCACTCCCAGCAGTATAAGGTGTAAAGACTAGCCTTACCGTTAAGCCTGTTACCAGAATGAGTGTGAATGCGACTAGATGCAACGTACTCCTCATTACGATAACGCTCCTAATACTATCAGGAGAATAATAAAAATACGCGAGCAAAAATTGGTTACGGTTTAACCGTGAAGTACAGCCTTTTCTTACCACGCCCCTTGTTCTCAACCCTTAGCAGTACGATCTCCCCTATCTCGCTGGTATTCCTGACGTGCGGACCCCCGTCTGCTTGTATGTCTACACCAGGTATTTCGACAATCCTCAGTTTTTCCAGCCTAGGGGGAGCTCTTGAAGCGAGCTTAACGATCCCCGGGATTTTAATTGCTTCATCGTATGGTAGCCAATATATTTTAACCTCTAACCCCTTCTTGACGACCTCGTTTGCTTCGCGAACAGCTTCTTCGAAAATACTTCTATCAGCTGTATCCAGGCTATAGTCGTCGTAAGCGTACTCTGGTGATATATTGCCTCCTGTTATCAACACATTATACCTGCTGTACATGATCCCTGAGATGATATGGGCTGCTGTATGCAGCCTCATTAACCTATACCTCCTATCCCAGTCGAGTACCAGCCTAACCTTCTCTCCCGGGTTGGGGACAGTGTCCCCAACCAGCTCATGGGCTACATCCCCTGTTTCACGGTCGTAGTAGACGTTTTCCACGCGCAGGGAGATATCCCTGTATACCAGGAATCCTTTATCATTCTCTACCCCACCGCTACGCGGGTGGAATATCGTCTTATCTAAGAAAACTTTGTTTCCAACGGATTTAACTACTAAAGCATCTAACTCCTTGATATAAGAGTCGTTCTGATACACTAGCTCCGTCAACTAATACACCTATTACCAGCAATTAGTAGCCGGGCGGGGATTCGAACCCCGGTCACGGGGTTTCTCCCCATGTGAGGACCAAAGCCCCGCATCCTTGGCCGCTAGACGACCCGGCTACAGTAACCATTTATATCCTTTAGTAGTTTATTAATTTTCAGACCGAAAAGTTTATTAACCCCCCTGATTAGAGCTAAAATAGTGCCATATTATGATCATGTTTAAATTTTTATCTACTAGTATAGAGGTGACCCTTCCTTGAGCGTTAAAAAACCTATTGAAGAAGGTTCTACTAGTAATAGCCTGAAATGCCCTCCTAACAAGATTATATTCGACCACGAGAAAGGAGAATATGTTTGCCTCGAGACAGGGGAGGTTATAGAAGAAAGGATTATAGACGAGAGGGCTGAATGGAGGGCTTTTACGCCGGAAGAAAGAGAGAAAAGGGCTAGAACCGGAGGGCCTATAACGAGTACTGTCCACGATATGGGTTTTGCTACTTCTATCGATTACAGCGATAAAGATGCTTCGGGGAGGAAGATTATCGAGAAGAAAGCCCAATTACAGAAACTAAGGAGGTGGCAGGCTAGAACAAGGATCCAGACTAGTATTGATAGAAACCTAGCACAGGCCCTCAACGAACTAGATAGGATTAGCGAGCTACTAAATCTCCCAACCCATGTGAGAGAGGAAGCTGCTAGAATCTATAGGATGGCTGTTGAGAAAGGGCTTGTAAGAGGGCGTAGCATCGAGAGTGTTATCGCAGCGGCTGTCTACGTTGCTAGCAGAGCCCACAGGATTCCAAGGTCTCTCGACGAAATAACTAAATACACGAGGATACCTAGGAAAGAGATCGCTAGATGCTATAGGCTGCTACTGAAAGAGCTCGGGATAAGGGTTACAGCTGTAGACCCTATCGACTTTATACCGAGGATCGCACACGCCCTTGGTTTAAGCGGTGAGATCGTGAAAAACGCTACGGAGATTCTGAATAAAGTTAGAAATAAAGGTATTACAGCTGGAAAAGACCCTGCAGGTTTAGCAGCCGCAGCAGTATACATAGCTGCTCTGCAAGCAGGAGAGAAGAGAACCCAGAAAGAAGTAGCTCATGTAGCCGGGGTCACGGAGGTAACTGTGAGAAACAGGTATAAGGAGATAATTGAAGCACTAGGGTTGGAAGACAGGCTGGAAGAGTAGAATAAAAATATCTTTTTCTAACCTTTTTTTAGTCTATTATAATAACATTCTCTGGCGGGAACCCGAATTCGTTTACAAGGATCTCTTTCACTCTATGCCTATGGTCGCCTTGCAGCATGATAAGGCCCTCGTCCTCTCTGAAAGTACCTCCTGCCGCCAGCTTAGTTTTCAACGTTTTGGCAATATTCTTAAGAACCTCTTTATCGTTTGGAAGGCCTTCTATGACTGTTACGGCTTTACCAAACTTCCTCATATCCAGCCTTATTTTAATGATCTGTTCCTCTCTTTCTAGTTGTTCGCATACTTCTGGCGGTAATCCTCCGCATTTAGATTCGTCAATAGCCATTATCCTATCCAACCTGATCTAGACACTTCCTCTAACTCTATTAGTGTTGTTAACCTTAAAAACTTGTCTAGGTATTAGAAGCAAGGGATTAGGTGGACGATAGTTGGTTAAATACAAGTGTGGTAGATGCGGATATATTTTCGACGAGGAGGAAATGAAGGTTTTCAGAGGAAGGATCAAGTGCCCGAGATGCACGTACGAAATAATATACAAGATTGCGAGACCTTACAGGCTAGTGAAAGCTATTTAGAGTTTCTTGAACAGAATACCGCGGTCTATAGAATAAAATGCATCTGCTATACTAGAATCCTCTACGTCGTGTGAGACTATCAGTGTTGGAATCCTAAGTATCTTAATTAACCTAGCAATCTCCTTCCTGAGCTCGCGCCTAGAATCGATATCAATGCTTGAGAAGGGTTCGTCGAGAAGCAGTAGCCTTGAATTAACCGCTAGAGCCCTGGCTAGCGCTAACCTCTGCTGCTGACCGTATGATAACTCGCCGGGCTTCCTTTTCTCAAGGCCTTTCAAACCTACGAATTCAAGTATTTCCCTGACACGCCTCGGGTCCGGTTTAATACCCCTGCCTCTAATAGCGTAAGCTACATTATCGTAGACAGTCATATGGGGGAATAATAGCAGGTTCTGGGGTAAGTAGCCGACCCTCCTCTTCTCAGGCGGCTTATTCACCTCGACCCTGCCGAAGGCTTTAAAGACTACTTCGCCCCCTATGGTAATAAGCCCTCTAGAAGGCTTGATAAGCCCTGCTATAGCTTTTATAAGTGTTGTTTTACCAGCGCCATTAGGGCCTGTTATAACAGCTATCTCATCATCTCTTACAACCAGCTCGTCTACTACCAGCCTAAACGTTTTTATCTCGACTACTAGATCTTTTACAAGGAGTCCGACAGCCTCCAACTCCTACCCTCTCCAAAGTCTCGTAGCAAACCCTATTATAAACGATACAATAAGGGATAGCAGGATCATTGCGAAAGCTAGCTCGATATTCCCAGAGTTCATTTCAACATATATAGCTGCTGGAAGCGTCGCCGTCCTACCGATGATCGCACCAGCCAGCATGACCGTAGCACCGAAATCCGAGAAAGCCTTTGTAAAACCTATTAGCACCGAGGAGATAACGCCTCGTTTAGCCATCGGGAGGACAACGTATATAAAAGTGCTGAAGATGCCGTGGCCTAGCGTCCTAGACACGTTTTCATACTCGATACTAATAGATTCAAATGTCTCCACTAGCGGGGTTATCATAGCGGATAGAGATAGGATGAACTGTGCTAGGATAGCCCCGTTTAACGAGAATAGGAAATTAAAGAATGCGTTCAACCAATTCCCGAGAGGGGTCTTCAACAAGAAAATAAGGACTAGGCTACCTACGGCGACAGGAGTCATCGTGAAAGGTATTGTGAGAATTGATTCGACAAGTATGGATGTTAGCCCTTTATTCCTCGAAATTATATAAGCTAGGAATATCGCTATAGGAGTCGCTATAATCGTAGATGTGAAAGCAGCTATCAAACTCAGTAGGAGGGAAGACCTGAACTCCCATGCTGTAAATGCTGATCCCAGCCTTTCAAATCCTATACTCAGTATTATACCGATCAGCACGTAGAGTGATAGGCCTATTAATGTTAATAAAATTATTAACATAGCTTTATTCATATTTTTCATCTCCAGCACGAATAGTTATTCGATTAATTAAAATTTATAAATATCCAGCCGTTATAAGTTTTAAAGGGCGGTGTATATGAGGAGACTATACCTTGTAGTAATCTTAGCTATTATAGTAATAGGCCTGGCTTACGCAATATACTTGTTTCTCGGAGCTAGACAGTTGGGCATGGAGCAGAAGGTTATTATCGTAGATGCTGCCCCTATTGCTAAGCCTCTATTCGACAATGTGATACCATTCTTCGAAAACCAGACAGGTATAAAAGTCCAAGTGTCTTACGAAGCATCCGGCGTAATATTCAGTAAGCTTAGAGAAGGGGTTCCTCTCGATGTAGTAGTATTCGCTTCACAAGACTGGGGTTTGAAAGCTTTAAACCAGGGTCTCGTATACCCGGAGCCTACGACTGGCGTAGGATATCAAATAGTTCTCCTATATATACGATCCACTGTTCCATACAATATCACCTGCATAGACGATTTGGCTAATTATCCTATCCGAGTCGGTATAGCAAACCCTGATGTAGCCCCAGCCGGGTTAGAGGCGTTGAAGATTATCAACCAGAGTTCTAACGCCGATACTATAAGGGGTAAGATAGTGGTAGCAAACGATATAGCCCAGCTAGTTACATGGTATAAGCTTGGCAGCGTTGATGCAGCATTCATATGGAATAACTTCATGGGACAGCTTAAAAATTATACTAAAAACATCGTATACCCTTGGAAGTGCGGCTATAATACTAGCATATATTATACGCCTGCCTACGTCTCGAAGACCTCGAAGAATATTGAGGCCGCTAAGCAATTCGTAGTATTCCTAAATTCTGACTACGTGAAGAACGTTGCTAAAAGACTAGGCTTCTTCGCATCACTAGACGAAGCCAGGAGGTTTATGGAATCGGCTTCTAGCTAATACTAACCCTATGAATTCCAAGACTATTTTAGCAGCTAGTATCGATGTAACCCCGCTGGGGTCGACCATTGGATTAACCTCTACAATATCCAGACCAGTTATCCCCTTAGATTTTTTAATAATAACCTGGAGCAATTGAATAAGCTCTCTCGGCGACATCCCTAAGGGCTCGGGATTACTTACGCCCGGAGCGTAAGAGGGGTCTAGTACATCCATATCGAGGCTGATATAGATAGAGCCTAGCTCTCTAATGCCGTCTACTTTCGAAGTATTCTCTATATCGTATACCTCTAGATTCTCTACAGAGGATCCGGTGAGTAATGCCTCCTCATAGCTTAACGCTCTGCTACCTATGTGTATTATCCTGAAGCCTTCTTCAAGCAGTCTCCTAACAAAAGTCGCATGATTCAATCTAGAGCCCAAGTACTCGTCTCTAGCATCGAGGTGTGCGTCGAATACTACGATAGTATCGATACTATCCCTTAATGCTCTTACAATAGGCATCGAAATCAAATGCTCTCCCCCGATAAATATTTTGAGAGAATCCCCGTAATCATCCCTCATACCTTTAGCAACTAGCTCAATATTCTCGAGAGAGTGCTCGAGATCGCCCGGGGGAATTACAATATTGCCTAAATCCTCTAACCCAATATTCTCTAGGCTTCTCCTAGCGAAAAGAGAGTACAACTCTATATTACACGCAGCATCCCTTATGTAATCTGGTGCAAGCCTGGTTCCACCCCTATACGTCCCTGTGGAATCCATGGGTACCCCAACGAACACTAGGCTACTATCCTCTTTCTCAATACATCCGAATGGTTTACTCTTCTGTAAAAGGTGGCGCCAGACCATCCAACACCGCCAGGAATCAGCTAAGGGTTTTATTTTATTTTAAAACCACCCTAAAAGTATCTAGTAAACCTCTGGGCGTGACTGTATTGGCTAGCATATACGATAAGCTAGTAGAGCTCGGCAAGAAGAGGGGTATCTACTGGGTATCATACGAAATCTACGGGGGTCTAGCAGGCTTTTACGACCTTGGTCCTGTAGGCGTGCTCATTAAAAGGAATATTATCGAAGAATGGTTGAAAACATTTGTATACTCCTTCGATTTCATGGTTGAAGTAGAGACGCCTCTGATTAACCCCCAGATAGTGTTTAAAGCGAGCGGGCACGAAGAGAGTTTCACAGACCCTGTAGTATACTGCCTTAGGTGTGGGCGCGTCTATAGAGCAGACCACCTTATTAGAGATTTAACCGGCTTAAACGTTGAAGGATTGAGTTTAGAAGCCCTCCACAAGATCGTTGTGGAAAAAGGTTTGAAATGCCCTGAGTGTGGTGGAGACCTGTCGAAACCCGAGAACGCACTACTCTTGTTCAAAACGGAGATAGGGCCTTACAAAGGACAGCTAGGCTATCTAAGGCCTGAGCTAGCACAAGGGATGTTTGTTAATTTCAAAACAGTACTTAATATAGCCAGGAATAAGCTACCCCTCGGTATCGCACAAGTGGGTAGGGTAGCTAGAAACGAGATATCGCCTAGGCAGGGGCTGATGAGGCTTAGAGAATTCACGATTATGGAGCTCGAATTCTTCCACGACCCGGCTGAAAGCGAGAGAGAAGTTGAAGAATACATATCCTACGTAGAAGACGAGGAACTGAATGTTATACCAGCCGAAGCACGCGAGAAAAATATTGAGGAAACTATTAGAGTAACCGTGAGAGATACTATTAGGAGAAGAATTGTGAAAAACCCGTGGCTAGCGTTCTGGATGGGTCTAGGTAACAAATTCGTTAGATCCCTCGGGATACCAGGCGATAAGATAAGATTCGTCGAGAAACTCCCACATGAGAGAGCACACTACTCGGCGCAGACATTCGACCAGGAGGTTTACACCCAGAAATTCGGCTGGATTGAGATAGCAGGGTATGCATACAGGACTGATTACGATTTAAAGAGGCATATGGAGTATAGCGGTGCAGATATGACTTTCTTCAAGAAATATGAGAAGCCTATTGAAACAATTAAGAGGAGGGTGTTAATTGACTATAGGAAGCTCTCTAGCACCCTAGGCCCCGAGTTCAATAATGTAGTTAAATACCTGCAGAGTAAGCACCAGGATGAATTATACCAAGAACTAGCTAGCAAAGGCTATGTCGAAGTAGGCGGTTTAAAGATTAGTAGCGAGTTCTTCGAGGTAAAAGAAGAGAAGGTGCTTGTACACGGCGAGAAGATCATCCCACATGTGGTAGAACCCTCTTTCGGAGTAGAAAGGCTCTTGTACGTACTACTAGAATACGCGTATAGCGAGATGGAGGATAGGGTTTTGCTAAGACTCCCTCCTAGGATAGCCCCGTACCAGGTAGCAGTCTTCCCCCTACTAGCTGGAGGGAGAGAAGAGCATAAAGCAATGGTATCTCTAGCTACAAGCATAGCTTCCAAGCTGCGGTCGCTTGGTCTTAGAGTATACTATGATGAAGAGGGTAGTATAGGGAGGAGGTATGCTAGGGCGGATGAGATAGGTATACCGTATGCTGTAACAGTAGACTATCAGTCGTTAACCGATAATACTGTAACACTTAGGTTTAGGGATTCGAAGAAGCAGATTAGAGTAAGTATAAACGAATTAGGCGATATCATATTTAAATATTTAATAGAGAATAGAATGATGTGAGCTGAGACCTATGAGCGAAGAAAAAAGTAGTCCCGGCAAGGTCGATATAAACAAGCTTCTCTCTATAGTCCCGCCTGCTAGCGAGTTGAAGAAGAAAGAGAAGAGTGTTAGAGAAAAAAGAGTAAGGGTGAGGCACGATCCTAGCTTGAGCCCGGATAAAATGAAGATACCTTCGGAACTAGCGAAACTACTGGGTATATCGGACGGGGACAGGGTTGAACTAGTAGTAGCCGGTAAGAAGAAATTCGTGTATACTGCTCAAGTATTTGAGTCAAGCGATGAAAACACAGTATTCGCCCACCCCGACGAACTCGTTAGAAACGGTGTAGCAGATAATAGTATCGCTACAGTAAGGAAAGCAGTATAAGGAATTCCAAAGGGCGGAAAATGGATATAACGCATCCAAACGACCTACTAAGCTTCCTCAAGAAGCTTGTAGACGACTACGAGGATATTATAGACTTGGCTAAACTAGTCCCATACAGTCCTGATAAAGTTCTCGTCAAAAACTTTATCCAGAAACTCTTGGACGCCATAGATAAAACGGATTGGCTTCTAAAGAATTTTAAAAAACCAGAGAGCGCTGATCTTCTAACTCTAAAATATATTGAAACATACTACACGTACCTTACTATCGTAACGCTCCCATACCTGAGAGAGCTCCTGGAAGAGGCGTTAGCAGAGTTTAGAGAGAGAAAGTTAATTGAAGAGTATAATTCTCTACAGGCTATCTACAACCGGGTCAAGTCGCTAACATAGGGTTGGAAGCTCCTGGGTTGCTGATGCCCCCGGCGGCCCGATTATATCGTGCACAAGCCTTTCTTCTTCAGCTCTCTATGGGCTTGTATAATCTTGGTTAAGACCATGCTCCTAAACTCTCTTAGTTTAGCTTTAGGCGGCGTATTTCCCGAGACCAGGATGATATAATAGTTCTTATCGCTCTGCTCCTCAACTAATACTTTGAAAACGCCTAAGTCCTCCAGGTACTTCCTAATTGTTTCAATAGCTACAACAGGATCGCATTCCACGGGAAGCTCGTATCTCACCTGGAATCTTTTCTCTTCCTCGACTTCTTCGATAACTATACTCCCTGAGAATATAGTTGAATTAGGTATTTTAACAAGCTCCCCTGTAACAAGTAGTATCTTCGTGTACATTAAACCTACTTCGATAACAATCCCTTTTAACGAGGGAACTACTGTATCCATGCTGAAAGCCTTATACGCTGGGAACAGGACCGGGCTTATAGATATACTGGTACTACTAATCCTAACGCTCGAACCAGGCTTGAGGAAACCGCTTCCGAGAATTATCAGGCCGGCGAATAAATTAGCTAGTACCGGTTGCAGGCCTAGACCTATTACAAGGCCGGAGAACGTTGCCCCAGCTAGTATACTCTCCCCACTTACACCTAGTATTATCAGTATTATGACGCCTAGGAGGGTATAGCCGGATATTAGGATAATATTTCTTATAAGGTAGGCTTCGCTACCTAGATGCCTTATTCTAGAGAATACCATTGAAGATACTAGCTCGATGAAGAATATGCCTAGTATTAATGCTATAAAAACCTGTATCACTGGAAAATAACTTACTATAACAGACCTAATCTCCTCCGGTAGAATACCCGGTAGCCGTACTAACCACAGTGTGATCCCTACTAAAAGTACTAATATTATAAAATACACTAGCTTCCTCACAATACCCACCTGTAATGATTTATTATATACATTCATATACCAATTATAATATAACGACTTCTGGCTGGAAACCATGTGTAGGATCATGGCTGGTATTGTAAGGAATCCTCGAGCAGGCTACATCCAGGATTTCTTCAACGCTTTCATAGAATCTAGCAGAAGAGACCCCTACTTAGGAGATGTAGCTAAAGGATACACATCACACGATGACGGGTGGGGGATCGGATCGATCGGGTTAGCGAGGTCTAAACCTTCTCTAATCTACCATAGAAGTATACTACCCTTATTCCATACGCATAGCTTGCACGAGCTATACTTCATACTACGGAAGATGAGTGTTTACGATACTATATATTTTATAATACATGCTAGGAAAGCAAGTAGGGGTGAGCCTTACGGAGTCGAGTACACGCACCCGTTCAAGTACGAGATACCCTGCGGCCTAGTGTTTTTCGCCCACAACGGAGGCATCAGGAAAAAGGATTTGGCGGAGAAAATAGGTGTAAACCCCTGGACACGGGTAGATTCTGATATAGCCGGGTTATTCATCGCTAGAACGATCTCAGAGTGCGGGATAGACGGGTTAGACGAGTGTATTAAACATGCTTATGAGACCTTAGCCGGGTACACTATTGAGAACAGCGCTCTTAATACCAGCCTCCTAGTCTTGTGTGGTCCACAGGTGAAATTATATGCTAGCTACTACCATCCTAAGAAGCCTGAGGAGGATGATCAAAGCCTGTCAAGGTACTACGAGCTAATAGCATTCGAATCAGAGGACTATATTATTGTCTCTAGCTCAACACTACAACTATATTTGGGAAACTATAGGCCGAGAACCCTCGAAGAAGGCCTCTACGAAGTTACTGACAGAGGCGTTAGCAGGATACTTAGGTTTTAGGTTAGCGAAACTTTTAAATCATACAAGAGAATAATATGTTTGAAACACGTACGGGTGGTTACATGAGTAAGACGTATGATACGCTAGGTAATTTGAAAGTAGGCAGTTTTATCGTAATAGATAACGAGCCCTGTAGAATAGTTGAAATGTCTAGAGCTAAGACCGGTAAGCATGGTAGTGCGAAAGCTCACGTGGTAGCAATAGGGCTATTCTCTAAATCCAAGAAGACTCTCGTAGCACCCGTGGACACCCAGGTAGAGGTACCAATTATCGAGAAGAGAGTCGGTCAGGTTATTGCAGACATGGGTGATAAGGTTCAAGTCATGGATCTCGAGACATACGAGACTTTCGAAGTCGAGAAGGACCTGGTCGATGAAAAGATTAGGGATAAAGTACAGCCGGGCGTTGAAGTAGAATACCTGTCTGTAATGGGTAAGAGGCTTGTTGTGAGATTAAGGTAGGTTATAATAGCTCAGGGAAGAAAAACGGTTTTTCAGCAAGTCTAATTATCGGGATGGTAACCCCGGGCTTAGGGTTCTTCGAGAATTCGAACCTGTCCTCGCTTAGAGAAGCTATCACATAATTAGCATCCTGGAGACTACTAGCCTCGTTTTCTTCGACAACATAGTAGTAGAATATTGGTACACCATAATACTTGTAGTAGTCTCTGAAAACCCCTAGTATTCCGAGTATAATCTTATTCCCCGAATCAAATCTCAGGATGTAGGATGAACCTTGTGGGATCGATATCGCGGCTGCTAGCCTTACAAGGTCGCTTAAACTCCTGAGTTTTACAGGCACTACTTTATCTAACTGTCCTTGCATGAGAGAGACTCCTCTTGTAAATCTGCTTATAGAATCTATAGAAGAATTTGGAATTTAAACCAATGTTTCTAGGGGTGGATTTTAACAGGTCCCTCGGTATTACAATGAATGCTTCTTCTAGACCGTAAAACTTGTATACGATATCTCCCCTGGGGTTAATTACTATTGTAGGAAGCGCGTATACTGTATCGTCCCTCATAATAAACCGACTCCCAGGGACAACTACCCAGATCCCGAAGATTAAAGCAAGGCTCTTGGAGAGTTCTATGTAGTTTTTAGGAGGATTAATCTGTGAAATGCTAAGTACTACGAAGTCGCTACCGTTTTCCGTTATATACCTCATTATCTCCGGATAAAATATCTCTTCGTCTATCACGAAATTAAATGATAGGCTGGGGTCGCTTATGTTAGCGAAGCTGGAACCGGCAGATAGGCCTATTGCTTTCTCCCTATCGCTTAAAACAAGCTTTCTGCGTACAGCAATATCCTCCTCGATTTCCCAAGATATTAAAGCTCCCGATACGTATATTTTAGAAGATACTTTCTCGATAAAACTCGGGAGTATAATCTTTACACCATAATGGTTGGATATTGTGACGAGCGTGCTCATATAGCTTGAATCTCTCGATAAAGCGTAGAATTTTCTCACATCAGCCTGGCTGTAATTGTTTAGGTGGTTGATTGGGCCATAGGGCTGCATATATGGTAATATTAACGACGATACATTGTTTTCGCTAGCGTAGAAAACCATTTTCCTAGCTGTTTCGAGATTAAGCCTTAAATTACCCTCGTACACACTAGTATGTGCTATAGCAATATAGCTCTTAGAAGAAACATCCTTATCCCCTACAATCTCTACAATCATTTACGCGAGTCCTCATCTGGGAGTTTAATTCATTTGATCTCACAAGTTTTCCTAGCTATTTCATCGTATTCTTTCTTAAGCTCTTCTATGAGCCTGGTATTATTGTATATTAATTCTACTAATTTGGAATATATCATGTTCAAAACCTCTTGATAATCCCTCTTACCCAGAGCAACTTTGTCCATCTCTGCTTCGAGTTCGCTTGTTGCTTTTAAACCATACATTGGTAGTTTATACCACCTTTCACCTTCTCCTGCTATAAATTTCTTCATTGTATCATACAGGAATTTCGCTACCCTAATACCCTTAGGCAGTGCTATGAGCGTTCTCTCGTTAACGAGCTTAACATAGCCTCTATCGATAAGAGTAGATAATATCTTAGCATACGTGCTTGGCCTACCGATACCTTCTTCCTTCATCCACTGAATAATATCGTGGACAGTGGGCTCAGGAAGCTTTAATAGCTTGGCATCGCTTACGCTCATTTCAACTATTGTCGACAAAGGTAGTTTCTTCTCGGTAAGCCTTATGTTCTTGTACTCGTTTAAATAGCCTGGTTCTATTACTTCAACAATATCCTCTACCTCTACCTTTTTCCCAACGCCTTTATCGCATGTGGTATGAGTATTTGTCTTAACACATAAGACCAGCTTGTAAGTCTGTTTCACAACCTTTGCTGCTTTCATCTGACTCGCTATAAACCTCCTGAATATTAGATCATAGAGTTCATAGTGCTCTCTCCTGAGCTGTATCGGAAAGTCTAATACTCCTTCTCTTACAAGCTCTCTCAATCTATTAGCATCTATAGGTCTAGTAGGCCTGATACATTCATGGGCGCCGCCTGTGCCCCAAGATCTTGGCTCGAACAACCTAGTGTCCCCGTATTTCTCCTCGATATATTGACGGGCGATAGAAATACCTGCGTCGCTAACCCTAGTGCTATCAGTCCTATGATACGTTATCAAACCTATTTCGAATAGCTCTTGAGCTATATTCATTGTTTTTGAAGCAGAGAAACCTAGTAGTCTAGAAGCCTCGGCTAATAACGTGTCTGTTGTGAATGGTGGCGGCGGATTAATATTTTCCTTAACCTCCTTTATATCTGTAGCAATAGCTTTTACCAGGGACTTAGCAAGGTTTTCAAAAGCTCTCCTATATCTAGCTTTATAATATTCTGGTTTCTTCATACCGGTAGATTTTTCCAATTCCTTCTCAATGGGTTTAGCAATATACGCGTTCACATCCTTATCTTTTAATTTTAATTCGATTTTTCTTTCGACACCATCAAACGCTAGGGTTAGCAATAGCCTAAATTTTTCTTTCTTTTTATTTCCACTAGACAAATTAACAATTCGTTTTAAAACAGGAGATTGTACTCGTCCAGCGCTTAGATTATAGTTAGGTATGCAACAATCTGTTTTGCTCTTGATAATTCCTTTATTAGAGAGTTTATCCATGAACTCCGAGCAATAGATAGCCCAGAAATACTTCTGTAGTATCGCGGAGAGCGTGAAACCAACCCATCTATCGTCGAGTCTCCTAACAATCTGCGCTTTAACCATGTTTAAATCTATTTCCTCGGGGTTGAGGATAGCGTTCAGGATCGCTTTTCTCGTTATCTCGTGGAACCTAACTCTTTTAATCTCTCTAGCGTAAGGTGATAGCAGTACTGTTAGATCCCAGGCTATTTTCTCCCCTTCTGTATCAGGGTCTGTCCCTATTAAGACAATATCTACTTCACTAGCTAGCTCTCTAAGCATATTAACTATATCTAGTTTCCTAAGCCTTATTTTCTCGCAAGCCAACCCTTCTCCAGGCTCCTCAGTTGTCTGCTTGCCATCATCACATACTTTTATATCCGTAAAGATAGGGATGTACCTACCATCCTCATGCTTTATCCCGAAGACTTCCTCACTATCAACCTTCTCGCCTTCCAGCATCTTGAAAATGAGGTCTCGCTCTCTGCTTGGGACTAGGTCGTATACGTGGCCGCCTGAAGCTATTATAGTAAGGACATAGTTGCCTGTGGCTACTTCATACGCTAGTATATTGTTTCCTACGACTCTTATAGAAGGCCTCCCGAAGAATCTAGATATAGTCCTCGCTTTATTAGGTGATTCAACAATTAATAGAGCCGATTTAACTAGCTGGAGAACCTTGCTCTCCTTAACTTCGCCTCTTAACACTCTTTGTACTTCCTTCCTATCCCTATCGATCTCTTCTAATACTTCTACTATTCTAACCTCGTTTATATCCCTCAGTTGGAAGTCTTCGAGAACCCACTTCAACCTCCTCTCTAAACCTCTTAAAAGCCTCTGGTCGTCTACTATGATTATAGACAAACCCTTGGTAAGACCACCAGGGTAAAGCCTGCTTGTCCTACCACTAGCCTGTATATAAGTAGTATGGTCGGGTATCATTATGTATTGTTTATCCCCCTCTACAACAAACGCTACTTCGCCCGCAGCCGATAACTTGGATTTAATATCTTCTCTAGAAATAAGCTTCCGGGCTATTTCGAGACCTGCGATAAGATCTTTCACAAGAGGTGTCTCCTCATATTGCTCGCCTGCTACAGCCTTCTTGAATTCCTCCCTAACCCTAGCTAGTGCCCCCGTGCTAATCCTCTTAAGCCTGTTTGAGAGCCTGCCCACGATTTTTTCAACATCCTTTTTCTCATCTCCTTCGAGGAATTCTATCGCAGCCGATAGGAGCCTTAGTAAATCAAACGGCGATATATCCTCGAGCTTGGCACTAAACTTATGCCTTGGAACCCCTGCGAATACAGCGTATCTAATCCTAGCAGGCATATCAATGCCTCTTACAAGAGTTCCATAGTAGATTGCGACTCCTACGAGAACCCCGATATTACCTTTCTCGAATTCGCTCAGTATTTTAATAGGCTTCTTACTATGGAAGGCTTCGGCTCTAATCCCCCTCTTTCTCAAAAACTCTGCTAGATACTCCGCGTACTCTACCCCTTTATCCACCGGTACATATACAAGGCCTCCTTCACCAAGCTTCTCTACTATGCTAGCAACCTCCTCCTCTATACTCTTACTAGGAATTACATAGATATCAACTATGTTCCTCAAAGCTTCAGGCCGTGAGCCGGCTATGAAACCCATGAATACTTTAAATAGCTTCGGGTACAAACCCCTAGGCCTACCGGTAGCAGTATTTACAACCAGGGTTGTGTTAATCCTCTTTCTAACCTCTTCAATATATTTCTGGAGCTCTTCGAATTCTTTTGTTAAGCCTTCTCTCTCCTCCTCGCCAATCCTGCCAGCCAGCCTCTGCATGATTTTAACTAGTCTAATACCTTTCTCAATATCTTCTTCTGTTAAACCAACAAGTCTGAGAACTGTTGCAACAGATTTCCTGCTCCTGAGGACAGCGTCTACATCATCCATGATGATCAACTTGTAGTTGAACCTGCTAAGCTGTTCAATATTTTCTTGAATGAATCTATTAGTCGCTAAAAGTATGTTAAAACTCCCTTCTTGTATTAACTGGGTTGCTTTTGCTTTCTCGTCTTTGCTTAATCTTCCATGTACGTAAACAATCCTGATGCAATCTCCTTCGACACTATTACCGCATACCTTTAACCCGGCGTTTCCAGCTAGTTCCTTCAATCTGTTAACAGCTTGGACGAGCAGGGTTACGGTTGGGAAACCCAGTATTATTTTACTGTTTTGTTCTCTACTAACTATGAAGAGTGATATCACTAGAGAGAATAGCGTCTTACCCATGCCTGTAGGTGCTACGATAGTAAAGGATACACCTTTTAAAACCCTCCTAGCCCAAGTCCTCTGGGCGCTAGAAGGCTTAGAGCCTTTTGTCGCCTTGGCGAAGAATTCCTCGAACTCCTTGAGGAGTTCTTCTTCTCTAATAATCTTCTCTAACCCTCCCCCATCCTTGTTATTGACCAGCCTCTCGTAATACTGCCTTAATAATTCCAACCTATCGAGACTATCTATGTTCTTATTACTACTTACTATCTCGACGAAATCCTCATCTCTTAAACAAGACTTGCAAGGGGCTCTATATATGAGTCTTAAATCATCTATATCCCTGCCGCAATTGGGACAGGCGTGCCTATATATGGCTAAGGGTTTATCTAGAAATACGCCCATTAAACCACTCATAAACCGTTGAATCTACCGAGTTAGAAATCCGTAGAAGCCTGGTTTATAAATTTGACTTCGTGAGAGAAAAACTCTACTCGGACGACTTACGCATCTTAACTGTTTTATCAGGGTAGATTACTATGCCTTTATCAGTTATCTCGAAGGGATGCCTCTTCAAACTATGGCTTGTACCCCTCATCTTCCATACTATGATGCTCCTAACGAGTTCGCCATCGATCTCGTCTAGATCCAGCCTCACAATCCCATCTGCAGCATGCTCGACACCCGGCCCTCCAAACCCTCTCTCCGTAACAGAGACCTGGGAGACCAGGATCGATGTTGTCCCTGTCCCAGACAATACTTTCTTCAGGGTCATCAAAATACTCCTTGCTACAGCAGGCTTCGTTAGGTAGAGGGTTGAAACACTATCGATCACCACTCTTGAAGCATTAACGTCTTTTATAGCTGTTCTAAGAACGTCTACGAGCTCGTTGACATCAGTAGGGTCTTTGACAACATACTTCTCCCTCTTAGCAGCCTCCCCGATCCCGCCTGTGAAAGCATCGACTATTGCGAAAGTACCCTGCTGCTCGTATTGTTTAACATCCCAGCCGAACTGTTTCATATTAACCCTTACCTGAACCGGGTGCTCCTCGAGCGCAACATAAACGCCCGGCTCCCCTAGCTGAAGCCCGTTCCAGAGATACTGGCTAGCCATTATCGTCTTGCCGGTACCAGGGCCTCCGCTCAATAACACGGTATTCCTCTTAGGTATCCCGCCGTTCAAAATCTCGTCGAAACCAGGTATCCCGGTTTTAACGCGTTCAACCATGATAGAACACCCTGGATCTTCCCATATAAATAAGGATAATTACCGTTTAAATATGAACCTTACCGTGTCAATAACATGTTATCTATTAATAAACAGGTATCCCCATGATAAATTAATACTGGAGGAGGATGGTTCTTGAGCAAAGTGAGCGAGGTCAAGCTAAGAGTTCTAGAAGCTAGGTCTAGAGACGTAGGAAGGAAGATAGCGAGAGTTGATGATAAAGTAATGGAAAACATTGGTATCGAGACAGGGGATTATATCCAGGTTATCGGGCCTAAAGGCTCGGTCATTGTCAGAGCTCTGCCGAGCTATCCTGAAGACTCGGGTAAGAACATCATCAGACTCGACGGCTATATAAGGGCTTCGATCGGCGTAGGGATAAACGAGTACGTTACTATCAGGCCTGTCAAAATAGAGCCTGCGACGAGGATAGTCCTAGCCCCTCTAGCATCGGAGATGACTGGTTTCTACTATATAAGGCTAGACCCGAATTATATCAGACGCCTCCTACCACCGTATACGCCTGTTAGCAGAGGCGAAGTTATTTCGATCCCATTTTTCGGCACCGAGATTAGAATGGCTGTTGTAAGCACCCAGCCTAGCCCTAATGTCTACATCACCGAGAACACTGAGATAGTGATTAAAGAAGAGCCTGTTAAAGAGGAGGCTATAACTAGAGGAGTACCTAGGGTTACATGGGAGGATATCGGAGACCTTGAAGAAGTAAAAGAGAGGATTAGAGAGATCGTAGAACTCCCTCTCAGACACCCCGAGCTTTTCAATAGGCTTGGGATCGAGCCTCCTAAGGGGATACTACTATACGGTCCACCGGGTACCGGTAAGACACTCCTAGCTAAAGCGCTAGCTAACGAAATAGGTGCTTATTTCACAGCTATCAACGGTCCAGAGATAATGAGTAAATTCTACGGAGAATCCGAGGAGAGGCTGAGAGAGGTATTCAAAGAAGCAGAGCAGAACGCTCCCGCGATAATCTTCATCGACGAAATAGATAGCATAGCCCCTAAACGCGAAGAGGTTACGGGAGAAGTCGAGAAAAGGGTTGTAGCCCAGCTCCTTACTTTAATGGACGGTCTGAAAGAGAGGGGTAGAGTTATTGTCATAGGGGCTACCAATAGACCTGATGCTATCGACCCTGCTCTCAGGAGGCCTGGTAGATTCGATAGGGAGATCGAGATACCTCCTCCAGATAAGAGAGCTAGGAGGGAGATTCTAGCAGTCCACACTAGAAATATGCCTCTCGCTGAAGACGTCGACTTGAATAAACTAGCAGAGATCACGCACGGCTATACTGGTGCTGACCTAGCAGCACTGGTTAAAGAAGCTGCTCTAGCAGCCCTTAGGAGATTTGTTAAAGAAGAGAACATTGATCTAAATCAGCCGATACCAGCCGATAAGCTCGAGAAACTAAAGGTTACGATGAACGATTTCCTAACAGCCCTCAAAGTAGTCCAGCCGACATTAATCCGTGAAGTATTCGTTGAAGTACCCGAGGTTAGATGGAGCGATATAGGAGGTCTGGAAGACGTTAAGCAGCAGTTGAGAGAAGCTGTTGAATGGCCTCTGAAATACCCCGATATCATTAGTAAAATGGGTATAGAGCCTCCTAAGGGGATACTACTATACGGTCCACCGGGTACCGGTAAGACACTCCTAGCGAAAGCTGTTGCTACTGAGAGCGGTGCTAACTTCATAGCTATAAGAGGCCCCGAGGTATTGAGCAAGTGGGTTGGGGAGTCAGAGAAGGCTATAAGAGAAGTATTCAGAAGAGCTAGACAAGTAGCTCCATGCGTTATATTCTTCGACGAAATAGACTCTATAGCACCCGCAAGGGGGATGAGGTATGATAGCGGTGTTACAGATAGGATTGTAAACCAGCTTCTAACAGAAATGGATGGTATCCAACCGCTTAGAAAGGTTGTTGTAATAGCTGCTACTAACAGACCTGATATCCTTGACCCTGCTCTGCTGAGACCCGGTAGATTCGATAGGCTAATATATGTTCCACCACCAGACTATCAGGCAAGGCTGGAGATATTCAAAGTACACACTAGGAAAGTCCCGTTAGCAAACGATGTCGATCTCGCCGAGCTAGCTAAGCTGACCGAGGGCTATACTGGGGCGGATATCGCTGCTGTAGTACGCGAGGCGGTTATGCTAGCTCTAAGAGACAGACTTGAGGCAAGGCCTGTTGAAATGAAGTACTTCCTAAAAGCGCTTGAAGTAGTAAAGCCAAGCCTAACACGAGAGCAGATTGAAGAATATGAGAGGATTGCAAAAGAGATTAAAAGAATGTCTGGTACCACTAGGAGGTTTGGCCCATCACCATACGGTTAAACACGAGGACTAGGATAGTTGAACGAAAAAATACCTTCTTCATTCAACAGGTTTTTAGCCACAATAGGCAAATTCGAAGAATTCTTAGTCAACAAAAAACTAAGAGGGTTACTTGTTATAAGCGGGGGCGACCCGGCAAAACTCGGGCTCCTAGCTGCGAGAGCAATATCCTACCATGAGAAAGTTAGGCATAGATACGATAAGAAAAGGTATACTGGACTGTATGTATACCACGACGAGTTCCCTGATGCCGAAAACACTAGGAGAGTTTTCGAGAACGAGGCTGAATCATTCAGGTATACTGAATTCGAGTTCGACGTCTACGAGAAGTCCGAGAAATACCTTGGAAAAACATATTCCTATCTAATCCTCGACCTAACCCATGACCTAAAGCCGAATGATGTAGGAAGGCTCACAGGTATTGTTGAAGGAGGCGGGTTAGTCATATTCTTAACCCCGAAATGGGATACCTGGGATAATTACCTTACCCTTTTCAAACAAAACTTGACCGTCCCCCAATACCCAGAGCCAAGGCACGTGTTCATAACATGGTTTAAGAGAAAGCTTTTACAGCATGAGGGCATTGGAATATACGATGCCGAATCTGATACTATTATTAAAAAGTTCTCCCTTACGAGAGAAAGATATAAAGGAGGGAAGAGTTCGCAGGATCTTGGAATACCCGAAGAAACATTGTTCCCGAAGAAATTATACGAATTAGCTCTCACGAGAGACCAGGTTAACGTGATAAAGCTAATGGAGGAGATGTATGAGAAGCCTAAGGGTAGGAAGGTTCTCGTAGTAACAGCTGATAGAGGCAGAGGTAAGAGCTGTGCCGTAGCAATAGGTTCTGTAGGGTTGATCTACTTATTATCCAAGATCAAGCCTAAACCACGCGTCGCTGTAACTGCTCCATCGCCTGGAAGCGTCCAATCCTTCTTTACCCTGGCTATGAAAGCCCTCGACACCCTCGGGTTTAAATATAATGCTGTAAAGAAGAGCGGGGATATTATTGAATTGAGGGGGAGCAGATTCAGTATAGAGTATTGGGAGCCGGTAGCTGTACCCAAGATAAAAGCCGACCTAGTAGTTGTTGACGAAGCATCTGGTATTCATGTCCCAATGCTATTCAAAATATGGGAGGCTCATAAGAGGAGTGTGTTCGCGACTACTATCCACGGTTATGAGGGGGCCGGAAGAGGCTTCTCGGTAAGGTTCCTCAGGAGGATTAAAAGCGATAAATTGACCGAAGTTCTAGAATATGAGATGACCGAGCCTATAAGATATGGAATGGGAGATCCTGTTGAAGAATGGTCTTTTAAAACACTGCTACTAGATGCTGAACCTGCCGAGTTAAACGAGGAAGATTTGAAATGTATCGAGGAGAAAAGGCTAAAGTATGTTTCTTACACACCCCAGTATTTGTTTAGCGAGGAAGGAGAGGAGGAGCTGAGACAGCTTTTCGGGATTTATGTACTAGCCCACTACAGGAACGAGCCAGATGATCTCGGTATGCTAGCTGATGCACCCCACCATATTATTAGGGCTGTTAAAACAGAGACAGGTAAAATAGTCTGCGCGATACAAGTAGCCGAAGAAGGGCCTATACCGGGGAGCATGATTGAAGAACTACTTAAAGGAGGCAGGATACCGGGGAATATCATACCCGACCGGGTATTGAAGCATACTAGGCTCCGGGAGTTCGGGGAGCTCAAAGGCTGGAGGATAGTTAGGATAGCTACACATCCAAGCGTCCAGGGGAAAGGAATAGGTAGCTGGGGGTTGAGTAAATTAGTCGAGGAGGCTTCATTGAAAGGCCTCGACTGGATTGCTTCGGGATTCGGCGTCAACGAAGAGTTATTAAGGTTCTGGCTGAAGAACGGTTTCAAAGTAATCCATATAAGCCCGGATAGAAACCCTGTCAGCGGGGAATACACTATTCTTGTGATCAAGCCTATTAACGATAGAGCGGCGAGATTTGTAAGTATCTCCGAGAGAGAGTTTAAGCAAAAACTATTGCTAAGCATACCTGTTAACTACAGGGATATGGAGCCCGAGGTTGCTAAGCTCATGCTCGATTCCACAGCCCCGCTCATAGAATCCCTTGACAAAAAGCTTATGACACAGATACAAGTCGATAGGCTATGGGTTTACTGCCTGGGACCTATGACTTTTGAAGCAGCAGCCGACTTAATGTTCAAGCTGGCAAACATCTACTTCTCCCTCCCGCCTGACTCACGCCCTAAACTCAGCAGGCTACAAGAGCTTGTTTTAATCGCTAAAGCATTGCAGGGAAGGAGCTGGGAGGAGCTGGAGGCATTATTTAAGAAACCTTCTAAAGAACTACATAAAATAGCCCATGATATAGCCTGCGAGCTATTCGAATCCATTACGGGGGTAAAGCCCGAAGAGTATAAGCCTGGTGTAAGTGTCTACGAGTATGTTGTAGACAAGAGTAGACTACTCTTCTAACTCTTCGCCTCCCTCTAACTCGATTTCTTTCTTGAGCTCTGCCTCGATAATCTTCCTTATGACAGACATTGGTAATGCTAAATCCCCTCTCGAGAGAGTGGAAGGACCTATTACCACCATCCCTTTACCATCCACTATATCAATCTCGAAAACCCTCTTGTCGTGATCAGTCTGCCTCATTTTCTCTACTATTACAAACCTTTTCAAAAAGCCGCCTACAATACTCTTCCTAAATCTGATAATGCCGTCTGCAACATGCTCAACCCCGAATCCGAACCCAAGGCTCGTTGTTACAGCGTACTGGCTTGTCAATATCGTTGTAAAATCCCACCTGCTTAAGACTCTTTTAACATGGTAACTATACTTCCTAGCCATAGCGGGTTTATCCAACCAGAACGCGCTCATAGAGTCGATTACAAGCCTCGTATGCCCGTGGCCGAGGTATTTCTTCGCTTCTATCACCATATTAACGAGTTCTTCTACATCTAGCTCCCTTAGACTCCAGGCATCACCTCTCTCGCCCATTAACGCGTCTATTATCACTAGATCGCCTCTGTTAATAGCGTCTAGAAAATTCATGCCTAGCGACGAAGCCTGTTTTATAATACTCGCCCTGCTCTCCTCGGTTGTAACATAGATAGCTTTCTCTCCGTTCGCTAGCCCAGCGTTTATGAAATGTAGGGAGAAAATTGTTTTACCAGTCCCAGGCTCTCCTACAACAGCTACGGTGAAACCTTTCGGGATACCTCCTTTCAGTATACTGTCTATACCCGGCACCCCTGTAGAAAGCCTATCCTTGTTTGACAAACAAGACACCTTCGAAAGAATAATTGGGTGTAAAGGATATTATCTATACCACCGAGGGTGCTTATGACGATAATTGCTAGAGTAGACCCTTTCAGACCCGACGAAGAGGTAGTGCGGAAGGCAGCCGAGATAATAAAGAGAGGGGGGCTGGTCGCATTCCCAACCGAGACTGTTTACGGGCTAGGCGCAGACGTATTCAACAGACGTGCTGTCCTAAGGGTTTTCGAAGTAAAGGGCAGGCCCCCTGACAACCCTTTGATAATCCATGTTAACAGTCTCGAGATGTTGGATGAAGTAGCTAGCAGTATACCCGAGGTAGCGTATAAGCTGATATCGAAGTTCTGGCCAGGGCCTCTCACGCTAATACTGCCGAAGTCTGAGAAGGTTCCGTATGAAGCGACCGGAGGGTTAGATACCGTAGCTGTTAGAATGCCTGCTCACCCAGTGGCTCTGAAACTAATAGGCGAGTCACAGACGCCTATAGCTGCTCCTAGCGCTAATATATCAGGCTATCCAAGCCCTACAAAGGGGGAACACGTGATCAGAGACCTCTACTCGAAAATAGATATGATTATTGACGCGGGAGATACCTTATACGGCGTAGAATCCACTATCATCAACATTCTCACAGACCCGCCTACCCTGTTAAGGCCCGGGGCCTACCCTGTCGAAGAAATTGAGAAGGCTATTGGGAAGAATATAGTCATACCAGAATTCGCTAGAGGTTTGAAAGAGGCTGGGCAAGCCCTCGCGCCGGGTATGAGGTATAGGCATTATTCACCGGCTACGCCTCTAGTACTTATCGAATTATCTGACTATAGCAGGCAATCCCTTAGCGAACTAGCGTGGAACGTGATTAGATTAGTCGACCAGTATAAAGACAGGAAGGTGTGCATACTAGCGACGGAGGAGACGAAGGAGTACTATACTGGTTTAAACGCTGTAATAGTCCCGCTTGGTAGTAGAAAGAGTTTCTACGAAATAGCCCATAATCTCTTCGACGCACTGAGAAAGCTCGACCAGCTCGGTTGCGGAATAGCTATTGCCGAAGGCTTCGAAGAACGCGGGCTGGGATTGACTATAATGAATAGGCTTAGGAAAGCTTGTTCAAGGAGAATCGTTATCTAATAATTCTGAAGACGATCTTGTAGTCTCGTAGATACTTGGATAGAACATTGCTTAATGTCTCTGCTAAATATTCGTTCACCCCTGGCGATTCAGCGTATAGCCTGCCTTCAATAATATTGTAGCCCGGGTAGAAATGCAGGCTGGCTACAAACTTATCTCTATACATTACCCTCATACTATAGGAATGCCTTTCAGCCCATAATCCTAGCGACCTCAGCTCCCATACTATCTTATTGAAAACCCTGGGGTGTATGCCTTTAGGGATATAGCTCGAAGACATACTACCTCCGTAGACCAAAGCATAATTAATAATAGGTAGACAGAGTATAAGCTTTAACCGAAGTGATGTAGCTCGAAAGGCCTGAGATGTGATGAGCCCGCGCAGGTCTGATAGCAAACTTATTGTAGGTTTAAGCGGTGCCAGCGGGATCCTCTACGGGCTGAAACTATTAGAGCATGTAAAACTAGCGAAAGAAGTCTATAAGGAGGTTTCCGTTATCTACACCCCGAACGCTATCAAAGTGGCTAGGCTCGAAGCAGGGGTTGACCTGCCGGGGTTTTTATCGAGTATAAGAGATATCGAATCAATTTATTCTAGCGAAGACCTGGACTCACCGCTGGCTAGTAGCAGTAACCTCGTTAGGGCAGACATGGTTATAATCCCTGCTTCAATGAATACTATAGCAAAAATTTCTAACGGTATACAGGATAATCTTCTGACGAGAGTAGCTATCAGCGTTCTGAGGCTTGGAAACAAGCTTGTGCTAGTACCTAGGGAAACCCCGCTATCAACGATCGACCTCTACAATTTATATAAACTATCTAGGATGGGCTCGATTATTCTACCCGCTATGCCTGCTTTCTACATAAACCCGCGTGCAATCGACGACCTAATCCTATTTATAGTAGGCAAGGTTTTCGACGTTCTGGGGATCGAGCATTCGCTCTACAAGAGGTGGGGAACAGGTAGCAGTACTACCTCCTAAGCCTCTTATCGTCGATATCTTCGATAGCTTCTATCTCTCTAAACAATTCTTCATCGCTCAAAGGCTTAATCTTCTTCTCTAAAGCTTTAGCACACTTACCGTTAGGCAGGAGAGCGTTAGTCTTGCAGGAGGCATACTGGCATTCCCCACCAATGCACTCCCCGCCTGTAAGCCGGCACATAGCTACTTTAAACGTCTTACCCCGGTAGGTTTTTGTCGCGACAAACAATGCGTTCCTAGTACACTTGAACAATGGGCATAAAGGATTGCATTTATCGTCTAGAGGCATTGGGAGAAGACGTTCTTCATGCTTTTTCTGCTGGAATCTATCATCTCTCTCGGTTTTCCTCCAGGCCAATTAAAAACACCTCATGCTAACGGAGGCACCATACTGTTTTACCAGAGCCCTCTGTTCAACAATTTGAATATTATGCTGTAAAACATTTTATTAAGGTTTCCACCAGTTAAGCACCATGTAGTTTATTTTGAGAGCCTCGTCGACGATCGCTATGATAAGCTTTTTCCTCACAGAATGCAGGAGCCTCCCCATCCTAACGACCTCGATAGGGTCGACAGACTCCTTGCTCGTGAAAACCTGTACGCCGAAAGGAGCATGGTCTATACCAGGCCCATGCCTGTAAATGAGGAAGTCGCACCCGAATTTGAGACCTCTCCTAACAACAAAACCTCTCTCGCGTAAATCTTTGTATACAGCGTAGAGCTCGCGAAATCTATTAACTCTCTCTATACCTATTCTATATAATTGATCCGCTGTAAGAGGTGTTAACCCGTTATCACCCCTATAGTATACATTTAGACCCTTCTTCTCGAGTAGGTAGAGGGCTTCGAGCAACGAGAGCTCGAGCGGGGCTTTATCGCTCCTGCTACGCGGTTTATCAATCCCTAGGAAGGAACCGTAGAAGGAACTCCAGTATATAGCGGATGCACAATCAGGGTCTGGGACAATAACCCGGTTGTAGAGAAGGAAGGACTCGCACTTCCCTATATCGACGCTGATTTCATTAGAGCTATGAAACGTATTTCCTCACCGATTATCTTTGCGGAATCCGATATCTCCTCTATGAAATCAATAATCTCTTTCCCAACCATTAGGGCGAGTATGTTATTGTTATATATCTTGTATAAGTTGAAAGTCGTCCTCCTATATAGTTCGTCAGCTGACGCCTCTAGCTTGCTTATCTCGTTACAGTTTAGAACGCTCTTCTTCGGGTTTAGCCTTAATTTGTCCAGGGAGTCTCTTATCAGCTGCACCTGCCTTTTAGCTATTTCTATTAGCTCCCTTATGCTATTCAGGATACTACTATCTAACCCAACCCGGCTTTCCTCCAGCAGGGTTAGCCTGTAGGCTGCCCCGTCCGTCAACTGGGCAATCCTATCTAGGGCTTGTGCAATCGTTGTATAAGACCTTGCGTTGAGTAGTGCTTCTCCTGTCCTTGTAAGGTATTCCATTACCATTACCTTGCTATCTTCAACCCTATTCTTCAAATCCCTGATCCTTGGATAGAGCCTTGCCGCATTACCGTTCCGGTAGGCATCGAATTCCTCGGATAAGCCTCCTAGTATATCCTCGATATCCCTCACCATCGACAGCAGGTATTCTATGCTATTCATCTCGGCTATCGACGACTCAGCCGACATTATTTACCCCGTTTAAACTTACTTAATAAAGGGTATTTAAAGAACACTAGTGAGTATATGAGGGTTCTCGTAGTAGACGCATTAGCTAGGAGTGAGGGCGCTAGGTACTCGACCTACGATGTAGTAGGTTCAGGGCCTAGGGTAGTAGCCGGCATAGTAGAGAGTATTGGCATACCTGTTAGACTAGTAACATACGAGAATGTTGTAAACAATAAAGTGAGAGTTGGGAGGTTCGACCTTGTTCTTATAAGCGCGATGAGCTCTGATCTTGGAGCTGTAGTAAAACTCTCGAACTATTTGAAAAAACTAAATAGTAATATCTTCATCCTAGTCGGCGGCCCCATAAGCTTCTCGTGGAAGAAGCTATTAGAGGAGGCTGCAGACGTTGACGCAGTAATAGTGGGTGAAGCCGAAATACCCCTCCCTATCTTCCTACGTGAAATCGGGGAAAAAGGTTTGGGAAACATTGATTTCGAACGCATTCCAGCCATAGCCTTTCGAACCCCGAATAAGACGATTAAATTAACAAGTCATCATATACATGCCTCGGTCGACGATATCGTAAGATACAAGCACTGGAGTAGAGTAGACCTAACATACCATCCTGTGAAAATATACAGATATTACGTAGAGGTTGTTAGAGGTTGTAGCAATTTCTACAGGCCTATCCTGAGAAAGCTTGGTTGCATCAAATGCTTCTTATGCAGGAGCAGAGAGCTAGAGAAGAGAATTCAATGCCCGGCTAATATACCTGCTGGATGCGGTTTCTGCAGCGTTCCCTATATGTTTGGGCCTGCTAGGTCAATACCCATAGACTATATCAGCAGAGAGGTTGAAGAACTCGTTGAGAACGGTGCGAGAAGGATTGTCTTAAGCGCTCCAGACTTCTTAGATTATGGTAGAGACTGGCTTGTGAGATCTGTTTTAACAGACCCTTGCGAGCCACAGCCAAATACCGACGCTATCGAAGGACTCTTGTCGAGCCTCAGCGATATAAAGGTTTTCAGAGATGGCGAGGGGGTTTTAATGATCGAGAATATTAAAGCATGCCTAGTCAACGACGAGATAGCTAGGGTGCTCGGCAAATACCTCAGGGGGACTACTATACATATAGGGCTTGAAACAGGCGACTACGAATTCAATAGAGACGTGTTGGGCAAGCCTATTGGCCTAGACCATGTTGTTAAAGCCGCTAGATTGCTTCGGGAAGCAGGGCTAAGGCCCTACGTCTACTTGATGCATAGCCTCCCGCTCGCGTCAGATAGAGTATATGTTGAAACCATCAAGGGTGTGAGAGAGCTTGCTAAAGTAGGTGTCGAGAAAATAACGCTGTATAAATACATGCCGTTACCGGGAACGGCTTTCGAACCGCTTGGTCCACCTAGGTTAGATGATAGGCTTAAATCGCTAGTACTAGAGCTTAAAAAACTAGTCGACGAATTCAACCTCGCCTCTAAGAAAAACCTTCTCAACGAAGAAGTCGAAGTCTACCTATTGTATAGTAATGGGAGATTCTACGGGTACCCTGTTAAACATGGGCCCGTGGTTTTCGTTAAAGGAGTTAAATCCGATAAATACAGCGGTTGCAGGGCAATAGTTAAGATCACGGATGTGAGAGAAAGATATGTTATAGGCGTTCTAAGCAGGATTGTAGGCTGCTGAATCAGAAAGGCAATCCTCTACATGAAACTAGTGGGCCCGCGGGGATTTGAACCCCGGACCTCCGCCGTGTGAGGGCGGCGTCCATACCAGGCTAGACGACGGGCCCTATTTGAATATTAGGATTCAACATGGTTTAATAAACGTGAACTACTGTCTGTCACCACCCTGTTCTCTACTTTTAAACACGATTTCAGCAAACCTGTCTCTAACCGGCTCGTAGACCTTCTTGTAGAATTCCTGAGGGTCTAATAGTACCCTATCCGGGAACCTCCTTACGTATTCTACTGCTTTCTCCCATGCTAGCTCGTAGGGTATCCCTGCTAACTCTATTTTCTTAGCGATATTCCTATCGTAGTCTTCAGGCGTTTGTTCAACGCCTCCGATTACGTATAGGCCTCTAGGGGAAACCTGGGCTTTCTCGCCTCCTAGAGAATCCCATTTAAGTTCCTCATCCCTGTAGGAAGAGCTGCTACCGTAAACTTCTCTCATCCTCATTAATAGCCTCCGGGAGGAGGGGCCGTAGTATTTAGCCCACGCGTAGAAAATAGCTCTGTTCAGCCCCCAGCTCTTAGCTTTCTCTAAATCCCCTTTCAACACATAGTATCTAGCAGCCTGTAATAACCCCATTACCTGGAACCTCCCGATCCTAGGGGGTTCGGTAGTCCCGGCTTTCTCAACGATCTTATCTCCTTCATCTACACGCTCCCCTAGCTTTGCTTCTCTAGGAGTCTCGAGCTGTATCCTCATATGGTTAGACTTCCTGAAAACTCTAAGCTTTGAAAAAGCTTCTTCAGCTAAATCGTCTGCCTCACCCTTCTTGAAACTCCTCCAGGCCTGTGGGTCGTGCCGTGGGTTAGAAGGGTTCGACCATTCAGGATCGAATTCTACTAGAGCTCTTGGCTTCAACGCTATCGCAACCCTGTTCTTCTCCCTGTGGAAGCTCAACGGTGCTGTAAAGACTCTCTTAGGGTTTACGATATTCTCTATTTTTATACAGCCTCCACAGTTTCTAACTAGGTTAAAAAGGTCTTTCTCTAGTGTTTCTAAAACGTATTCTACAACACCCCATGCTACTTCAACAGGGTGTTTTCCCTCGAGCACCCTATCGAAGGCATGCTCGTTGATCCTTATATGGAATCCGTTACCACTCCAGAGGATGTAAACGCTCTCGCTAACATTCCTAGATTCTAGGAAGCTTACTATGGTGTTAATAGCTTCTACAGCAGTCCTCCAGGATTTGCCGAACTCTCCTTCTAGGTCAATATCTATGAAAGGTGTTGCTAGTTTAACATTTGAATCATAGCCTTCTTCAACATCCACCCTCGACTCGAGCCTACCGAAGACCTCTATACTCCCATAAATGCTCCGAGGAGCGATCTTTGAATACTTCGAGAATAAGACATAGACGTCTGAAGGTTTATTGATAGCGAGCGGTCTATCACCCTCCCACCTAACCCATTTCTTGCCAACACCTTCTAGCCCAACCCACCTGCCTCTAAGGAACTCGTAGATTTCTTCTTGAACACTCTTCTTACTATAATGGGCTAGAATAGCCAGAGACAATAGAAAACACCTTAATCTACTATCTAAACTAAATGTCTTGAAAAACCGTAGCACTCTTCTCGTTTTTCTCTATCAAAGAGATAAGAGAATTCTACTACCCGAATTATAGGGATGATAATAGAGAATTAGGATTATAGGGTTTGTTTATCGGTATTCCCAGCGTCTCGTAAAGGAGTTTACAAGCCCGGTTCTTGTAAAAAAGTTTATGCCTACTGTATGAAATCCTTTCAACAGGGATTGGGGGTTTATGGGTGAAAGGATCCAGCTTATTGAATTAGATAGCTTAAAGGGAAGAATAGTAAGTATTGTAGAAGCCCTTCCTTATATAAAAGATATTCTATCTATGTGGAAGAGTCCTGGCTTGAGGATAAGAAATGATTTCAGAGTAGAAGACGACATATTGTATACAGCTCTGTGGTCTCTTTATCCTCGATTCGTCCCTCTCGGAGAAGAAAGTGTAACATTAGACCAGCTAGATTTCTACCATAATGTGAAAGGAGATCCTATTAGAGTATACGATTCGATACTAGACCTTGTCACTCGGAATATCCCGACTCCTCTAGTGAAATTCAGGAGTCTCAGCAATGGGGATATTAGAGTATGGGGAAAACTAGAATGGTACCACCCATTCAGTATGAGTATAAAAGACAGAGTCGCATGGTTTATCCTATTAAATAATGAGTCTATTAAGGCGAAAAAGAAGGTTATTGAAGCAACATCTACTAACTTCGGTCTCGCGCTAGCAGGCCTCGCCAACTACCTGGGTATCTCTACTAAAATATACCTTCCTATGACAGCTCAGAGGTGTATTGAATACGTTTTCGATCTACTTGGTTCACAAGTTGTGAAAACAAGAAACCTGTTAACTACAGAGATCATCGACGAAGTAAGACGTGCTGCAATAGAAGAAGGGGCTGTGCATCCAGACCAGTTCAATAACGACCTCAACCTAATAGCCCACCTGAGGTATACTGCTAAAGAGCTAGACTACCAAACACTGAATAAAGGGCTAAAAATCACATCTATTGTAAGCGGTTTGGGAACCTCGGGGCATCTCGCAGCTCTCTCAATATATTTTAAATCGAAATATAAGAACGTAAGAGTCTATGGTGTACAGCCAGCTAGAGGAGAATTCATACCCGGGTTGAGGAGAGTAGAGACGGGGATGAAATGGGTTGATCTAGCAGAACTCGATGGAATAATCGATGTTACGCTCGAAGAAGCTTTCCAGGAAATCATCTCTATAGCTAGGAACGAGGGTTTGCTTATTGGTTTTAGTGCCGGAGCGATTGTAAGGGCTGTTAGAGAACTAGCTATAAGAGGCCAATTGAGTGGAGACGTAATAATAATAGTACCTGACCACGGGCTTAAGTATGCTGAGCTAATTGAGGCATTATACTCGCGTGTTTGTAGGGAGTCGATAGGTACCCCGTTAGGGGATTAACGAGGATGTTCTGAAAGTTTGAAAGAGATAGTCTATACTCTTGGTATTTTCACATTGTCCTCGGAAAGTTTTGAGAAACAGTTTTTACCTTAAAGCGTCCTTCACCGATCCAAGGGTGTTCACGTGAGTGGATACATACTAGTTACAGGAGGGGCTGGTTTCATAGGAAGTCATATAGTAGACAAACTTGTAGAAAAAGGCTACAAGGTCAGGGTTATCGATAACCTTAGCAGCGGGAGGCTTGAGAATCTGGCTAGGTACAAAAATAATCCTATGGTCGATATTATAATCGGAGACCTCAAGAATCCAGGGGATATTAGCAAAGCCTTAGAGGGAGTTGAAACAGTTTTCCATTTCGCAGCAAACCCGGAGGTAAGGGTTAGTACTACGAATCCCGAGATACATTTCAGTGAGAATATAGTTGCTACATTCAACCTGCTCGAAGCTATGAGGAGGAAGAATGTGAGAGAGATCGTGTTTGCATCTTCGAGCTCTGTCTACGGTGAGCCAGCGGAAATACCTGTGGGGGAAGAAAGCCCTATCCGCCCTGTTTCAGTATATGGTGCCAGTAAAGCGTCTTGCGAAGCATTACTGCACGCGTATACAGTCCTATACGGTTTCAGGTCTATAATAATAAGGTATGCGAACATAGTAGGCCCTAGGCTTAGACACGGGGTTATATGGGATTTCCTAGTCAAGCTTAGCAATAACCCTAGCGAGCTCGAAATACTAGGAGACGGAAACCAGGTGAGAAGCTATATGTATGTAAGCGACGCTGTCGATGCAACGCTCACTGTCTGGGAGAAAGAAGAAGAGAGGTATAGTATCTACAATGTTGGGTCAGCGGATTGGATCAGCGTAAACGAGGTAGCAGGCATTGTTATCGAAACGATCGGGTTGGGAAACGTTAAGATACGCTACAAGCCTATCGCGCACGGTATTGGATGGCCTGGTGACGTTAAAAGGATCGCCCTGAAAATTGATAAGCTGAGATCAATAGGTTTCAATCCGAGATTTAATTCTAGGCAAAGCGTTAGGAGAACAGTGGAGGAATTGCTTAGTGAGACGGGTTTATTCCGAAAAACATAATCTGTCTAAAAACTTACCCTTAGATCAGTGAGTAGTCGAAGAAGCATTCTACAACCTGCGCATTAGTTTCATTATACCCTCTTCTTTAACTATGAAAGTTTTGCTAAAGGGGTCTTATTGAATGAGTTCGCGGCTGCTGCTATATCCTTATTAATAACCCTGGCGGGTTTCAGCATAGTTTTAACAGCTGTATACAATTCGAATTCAGTAATCGAATCCCTCAATACGGTCTGCGGTACCGCATTACCGGTAACAATCTCAAACGACTACATATACGCCTACTACCAGGGCTGCATGCTTAGGTTGAAAACTCCTGTAGAAGTATTCTCGAACGGCTCCTGGGTGGAGAGTAATGTATTAACCGGCGGCTCTTTGTTTAGAGTGGCTTACCATAATGGGAGAGTAGTTCTCGATACTGATAGAGGTCTGCTTACGGTGGGATTTTGAATAGTGTAAGTACTATCGTAGGCTTATACCTAGCTTTAATTGCGATGATGGTCATCGGTTTAGCTATAGCTGGGAAGATAGGGGATTTCGCCTCCTCTTTCACCTACTTAGCCGATAAGTACATCGATAGGTTCAGAGAGGCTTCAAACCCTCCTCTTATGAGCCTTGTATTAAATGGTTCCAGCCTCTACCTTAATATTACGCCGTTAACCCCGTTTTACCTTAAGTATTTAATAATGGAGTTTTCCAACGGTAGTAGCGATATTACGGAGATGGATCTCCTCATACGTAGCCCTACCTTGATACTTCTCATGCAGAACTATAGTGGAGAGGTTTTCAGGCCTATCCTTGTTACAGATAACGGTATCTCCTACGTGTATACCCCGGCCAGAGACGTAAACCTAGTACTATTAAATCCTGCTATAGGAGGCAAATCGTATATAGATAGTGATGTTGTAAATACTCTGGCTGAACAAGGCATTAAGAAGGGTAGCGTGACAAGTGTCTACAATCCTCTTCTAAATTCCCCTATGCTGGTTATTGCAGGAGATACTATGCCTAGTTACTCTTTGGCTAGGGTTAACAATACGCTGAGACTCGACCTGTCTTTGGGTTTCACTATTCTCTCAAACGGGAGCTCCTGCTTAACAGTGAACATATACAATTACCAGACTAAGCTATACCTCTACTGCCTTGATTCCAGTAGCAATTACTTCGATAACGCTACTAGAATTACTAGTTTAACCGTTATTAATCACACTATCGACCTCTATATAGAGGGTTTCGGGAGTTACAAAGGAGTCGTATATTACTGGTATCCCTATCTTACTTCAAGAGAGCCATCGCATATATTCAATTTGTATATCCTCCTGAGGTTTAAGCCCCGGGACACTGTATCTATAGTTTTGAACGGTACGGCTTCGGTTAATCTATCTTTCAACTCTCCAGGAGCATTTATCTACAGTCCTTACCCTAATGTTTGCGACACTGTACTAGACGACTACTTCGGGCTTTCTGTCGTAATCCCCATGATCCAAGCACCGTACTCGAATTATGTTTCAAAGGGTTATTTCGAAGGATATGTTAATGCCACTAATATATACGGCGGGTTTAACCAGACAAGGCAGTACCAGTTCACTAACGCATCATATCTTCTGACGCAACCTGATACCAGCCTGCCGTACCCCAGGTACCCTCCAATCTATAACGCTTCTTCTACAGGATATTTCGCTACAAGCGACTATGTAATAATAGCCGGTGGGGGAACATACCTTGCCCGTGTACTACCCGAGACTGTAACAATCAATGCGTCAATAAACATAGACTCGCTCATCGTATTAGACTATCCCTATGTTACGATCAGTACCCAGCAGAGCGGTCTATTAAATCTGAGTAGTGTTTTCCAATACGTATATCCTAACCCTGTTAATAGGACATGGTACAAGATGTATAATGATTTATTGAATAATTACACAGCCCCCCAGTCTCTCGCGTACACTGGTCCAGATAATAATCTGCGTATCGTGCTCGACACCGGGGGTTCAAGCGTGTATTATACCCCGACAGGCTATATGAATATTACGAGGACCAATATACTGCTCCCCGTCTTATCTACTTGGAACATTAGTTGCACGGGGAGTAGTGCGAACTTTACTCTAGGAAACCGTATATGGTTTAATATAGTAGGCGTCTCAGCAAACCTCTCCTCGCCCTCAATACCCCAGCCACTACTATTATCCCTGAATACAGGGCTGAATACCACTATTATCCTAGTAGAACCTGCTAAACCCATTGTCACAATAGGGTACTATGGTTCAAACCAGTCTGTCTATGCGTTTGTATACAGAGGTGTTAGAACAATATTATATAATACGTTGAATGAGACTCTTGAAGCATATCTCGTAAAACTCACCATGACAAAAAACATGCTTGTATACGATACGAGTACTACACCCGTCGACAGGTTTACGATGTATCCGGGCATTAACTATTGGATCCCGCCTAGCTCTATTGATAGGGGTTTCTACGCTCTCCTGGTTAAACCAGTCGACAACCCTCTTATCACACCAAAGTACCAGGTGATAATAGTCTACATTATTTAATCAGTTATGGTAAAACCATTAAAAAGGAAAAATTCTTTTCCTAAGAGTCATGTTTAAATAATTTCGCACACTTTTACATATATATTGGAGGGTATGGTATGAATGCTCTAACAAAGACACAAGCAATAATAATTATCATAGCAATACTTATTATTGTAGCTGGAGCCGTACTATACTATTACACATATACACCACCTACGACTACAACCCCTCCGCCTACTACGACGACAACTGCTACGACGACTACTACGACAACCACGCCTGTAGCAACCACTACTCCTACTACGACTACTCCTACAGTACCAGTTATAACGATAGGTAATTCCACGATCAGGGTGTCTAGCGATCTATACGATTTTGTCCAGGCATGTAAATCCGGTAGTATACCTAAGGGTAGCGTAGAGATAATATTCGGTCACGCGCTAGCTTCAAGTGAGATACCTGCTTTCCAGCAAGCTATAAACAGTTTCATGCAGGAATACCCGTGTATAAAAGTGACTGTTAAAGCATATGCAGACATGAATACCCTTAAGTCGTCGGTTATCGCAGCTGTTGCTGTTGGACAGCCGGGTGCCGGTCCCGACGTGTTTACATGGGCTCACGACTGGATCGGGAGCTTCGCAGAAGCAGGTAGGATAGTGGCTCTAGACAAGTACCTGCCTCCTGAGAGCATCCAGGATATTAGGAGCCTACTACTACCAGTGGCAGCATCTGCTGTAACATACAAGCTAAAGATGTATGGCGTACCATACGCTGGCGAAGCTATTGCTTTGATAATCAATAAGAAAATGGTTTCAACCCCGCCTAAGACGTTCGACGAAATGAAGGCTATTATGCAACAATTCTACAATCCTAGCCAGGAGAAGTATGGGTTAGCATACCAGATCGACCCCTACCACATATACCCGTGGATAACAGCTTTCGGCGGGTACTGGTATGACCAGTTAACAGATACTATAGGGGTAAACTCTACTCAGACAAAAGAGGGAGTAATATTCTTTATTAAAAATATTCTACCCTACCTCTACTACCAGGACCTTGGTGCGCCGACACAGCCGAACCTGTTCTTCAACGGCCAGGCCCCTATGATTATAACAGGCCCATGGAACCTTGCGGGGATAAACCAGTCTATCGGCCTGGATAACATAATAGTTGAAGCAATACCGCCTATAATTATTAATGGTACAGAACATATACCGAGGCCTTTCAGCGGATTCAGGAATATGTATATAACTACACTAGCCGAGCTTGGAGGAAAGAATAGGATACTTGCTTCAATACTCTTCGTCCTATACATGGGTTTAAACGATGATGTATTGAAGACACTGATGATCCAGAACGGCTACGTCCCAGTCAAATTGAGTGTACTACAGTACCTTGAAGCAAACAAGGATAAATACCCGATCATATACGGTTTCGCGCAGTCAGTTATGAACAGCACCCCGATGCCTAACTCTCCTAAGATGGATGTAGTATGGAATGTCGGCACCTATTTGAACGCTATTATAAACGCCTACACTCAGGCTATGAGCCAGGGTAAACCCCAGAGCGAGGCTATCCAGGCTGCGATAGCACAGGTAGGACCCCAGCTAGACCAAGCTTATGCTAGTATTATGCAGGCTCTATCTACAATGACATAATTTTTTCCCCTAGGACATAACCCATTAGGTGACCCCTATGCCTCGTAGGTCTATAGCTGAACTAATTTACCCTAAGAAAATTGGGTTGATACTTGCTATAACAAGTATAGTATTATATTTATTCTTCTCAATATGGCCTATTCTCTTTTCTATCGGGATTGCTTTCACAGATGCCAACGACGTGAGGATAGCCCCTAACCCTGCAATGGTTGCTTCAATCAACAATGCTATAGCGTGTGCGACAGTATTAAGAGATAATTTATCGTATAGGGAAGCTGCTATATCGGTTGTTAAGAAGGTTGACTCGCTATTATCCTCACTAAATGATAGCCTCACCATTTTACTCAACGCTGTCAGGAGCGGGATGAGCCCATCTAGCCTCGAATACCAGCTTTACGTATCAGACCTGTACAACAAAGCCAACCAGTTGCCTAGTATAATAAGTGATTTCGATAGAATCTTTAACTGCACAGCCCTAGGCTATCCAACTGATAAGGCTATCATAAGCTCTGAAGTAGAATCTAATTTATCTAGGCTAATAGACATAGCCTCGTACCTCCCTACTCTACAAGACCCCAAGAAGATAGAGAACCTAACTGTTATGGGCCTGGGTATCGTGTCCTCGGCTAGCAATTACTTTAGGACACTAGAGACAAATTACCAGGGGTATTTCAATACTGTTATAAACAGTCTTGAAGCAGACAAGAATAGTATAGAACTACACTTCGTAGGATTAAGCAATTTCCAAAAGCTCTTCACTGACCCGAGATTCGTTTACTCACTGTATAAGACACTATTATTCGTAGCAACAAGCGTACCGCTTAAAGTTCTAGTAGGAGTAGCTCTAGCATTCCTATTCTCAACACCTCTAATGTACGGTAGGAGGATCTGGAGAGGGCTGCTTCTAACGCCATGGGCGCTGCCGATCCTATTATCGGGCATGATGTGGAAGTATATATTCTACCCCAGCGGTCCTATGGGGTTAGCATTCCACCTAGACATAAACAATAACGAGTGGCACGCGTTCCTAGTCTACAACCTGTTCGAAATGTGGCTCGCATACCCGTTTATAATGACTGTAACAATGGGGGCGCTCTCTGGTGTCTCAAAAGACCTGATTGAAGCATCATATATCGACGGCGCTAGCATATGGTTAAGGATGAGAAAGATAGTACTGCCTCTCATATCTAGGCCGCTAGTATTAGCTACAATACTTACAACAGGAGCCTCCCTCCAGGCTTTCATGGTACCTCTTCTAATCAACGGCGGCGGCCCTACACAGACAATTAGTGTCCCAGGCCTTGGGTCTGCTACAGGGAATGCTAATGAGATGATCCTGCTATTCGGCTACGATAGGGTAACTATTGATAAACAATACGGATACGCGGCAGCCACATACGTCGTAGTCGTCTTGATAATTCTTGCGTACGTCGCGGTATGGTTCTACTACAGTAGGAAGGGTGGTAGAGGATGGTGAAAAGCTTCAGTCTATTCAAACTACTCTTGAAGATAGGTGTTACAGTTCTAGGAGTATTAATAGTATCCATACTGTTATATCCGGTAGCATACGCGTTCCTAATGTCTATCATGGGTAGAGAAGGGGTTTTCCTAACGAGTATAAGCCAGTTGGAGACCTACGGTATCAACCCGTGGAGGTATATCGAGGTCCTCAAAGACCCCGAGTTTATTAAATCGCTAACCACCAGCGTTATAGTAGCTGTTCTCACCATATTGATATCGGTTATCGTAATAACGCCAGCAGCCTACGGTTTCTCAAGATTCAGATTCTGGGGTAGGGACTCGCTACTATACGTCTACCTGATAATGAGCCAGGTCGGCGGGGGTTTCGGGATAATGGCTACAGTAGCCCTATATATATTCCTACTAAGGCTCAACGCGATAGGTATACCAGTGTTAGGAAACATGTTTATTCTACCAGTGATATACTCCTCGTGGCAAGTACCTTTCATGACATGGCTTTTGAAAACGTATTTCGACAGCCTCCCGAAAGAATTAGATGAAGCTGCTTTCATAGACGGCGCCAGCTGGTCTACGATAGTGTTCAGAGTAGTTCTCCCAGCATCTAGATCAGCATTGATAATAATAGCCTTATTCTCATTCATGGGCGCGTGGGGAGAGTTTATACTAGCCAATTTCCTAGGAGTCAGCACACTAGCCCAGTACATTTTCCAGACAGCATTCGGGTCTAGGGGGCTCGAGCTACCTGCTAGGTTTGCAGCGAACGCTATATTATTCGCTATACCTACAATAATAATATATGTCGTAGCGCAGAGGTATATTGGAGAAGCTATGAGAATGGGTGCTGTAAGAGGATGAAAAACTATATTATTAATTTACCTGTTTTCTTATCGAATACTAGAATCCTCCTCGCGTCTAAAGCTAAAAATACGCTACTACCCGGCGTTACTCTCTCATCTCCCACAACCCTGGTCTTAACCAGCTCGTTCCCCACTCTGATAGTGGCTATTAGCTCGGAGCCGAGGTTCTCGACTACTTCCACGACTCCTTCTAATACAGCTAGCTCGCCTGGTTTCTTCAGAGACATCGTTATATGCTCAGGCCTGATACCAAGGTAGACCTCGCCTGCCCCGCTCTCTCTTATCTTTCCAGCCATAGACGATTCTACTGGGAGAGCGAAACCAGGGCACTCTAGCATATACGGCGTCCTCACTTTGCCCGACCCGAGTATCCCGCCTGACAGCTCGGCGGGGACAGTGTATTCGATAGGTGTTTTCTCGACTAGAGTGCACGGGATTAAGTTCATAGGCGGTGAGCCTATGAATGTTGCTACGAACGTATCGGAAGGTTTATAGTATAGTTCGTTAGGAGAACCTATTTGCAGAACTCTCCCAGCGTTCATTACAGCAATTCTATCAGCCATACTCATCGCTTCTACCTGGTCGTGTGTCACGTATATTGTCGTAATACCTAGCTTCATCTGAATCTTCTTCAGCTCAGTCCTCATGGCAACTCTTAGTTTCGCGTCGAGGTTGCTAAGAGGCTCGTCCAGGAGCCATACCTTAGGCTTCCTGACGAGAGCTCTCGCTAATGCAACCCTCTGCTGCTGTCCACCGCTTAGTTGGGAAGGATATTTATGCAAGTGCTCGGCTATACCTAGGAACTCCGCTGTCGAAACAACTATCTTCCTTATATCTTCTTCTGTTAGACCCAGCTGCTTCCTCCTGGCTCTGAGAGGGAATGCTATATTGTCGAATACTGTCATATGGGGGTATAACGCATAGTTCTGGAATACCATTGCTACATCTCTATCCTTGGGGTGTACGTCGTTAACTAGTTTATCATCAATGTATATCTCTCCTTCATCAGGCGCCTCAAGTCCTGCTATAATCCTCAGGGTAGTCGTCTTACCACAGCCCGAGGGGCCGAGTAGTGCGAAGAACTCTCCATCTCTCACATCTAAATTAACATGGTCTACAGCGATAATCCTACCATATCTTTTGACAATATTCACAAGCTTGACACGAGCCACCTAACACACCCTCTCATGTATTTGTTTAGGTTAAAAAAATATTTTTTATCCAAGGAGATACACCTATCTCTTAAATCCTAGTATAATGGCAGCAACCAGTACTATAATTACGATCGCTATAATTACTACAAGACTTGCTGGAACACCTTGAGGCGTCGTAGCAGCTATTGTACCAGGTGTAGTCGGGGAAACCGTGGTCGTAGCAGGGGTTGTAGTAGTCGTTGACGGCGTGGTCGTAGTAGGCGGTGGAGTTGTTACAGCAGGTGTTGTTGTAGTAGTTGTCGTAGTGGTGGTAGTCGTTGTAGTAGCCGGCGGGGTATAAGTGGTGTATGAAGGCCCGAAGCCTACTATAGTAGCTAGCCTGCCAGTATTCGGGTCGAACGAGTTCAGCATTGAATACTGGTCTTGCGCCGTAGGAGCTAGTATATCGAATACGTAGGGGGCTACGCCCTTAGCTATTGCGAGCGCATACTTGTTGCCAGTACCGCAAACCCATTGCTCAGCGTCAACGCTGAAAGCCCTTACTTTCGTCGGAGAATAGCCATCGTAGCTTGTAACAGCTACAGCAAACCTCCATTTATCGATATCAGACAAGTCGAATAACATGCTCTTAGGTACTTCGGCTATTATCGAGTTCGATGTGGGGTCAGCGTATACTTTGAAGCCATTAGTATCCTGGACTACCACAGTATCGTTATAGTAGTATAATGCAGCTCTCTCGCCTTTTGGAACAGGGTCTGTACCCCATCCGGGAGCTAGGAGTAGGGCTATATGCCATGCGCTATCTGCTGATATATTAACGTTCAGCCCAAACGTATCAGTCCTACCGCCTGCTAAAGTAGTATGAATATATATGTGGACGTATTGGAGAGACCAGCCGTTAGGACCGTTCCACGGATTGCCTCCCAGGTTTGCTAATGTTACTACGAACATTAGTTTATCTCCGGCGTCTAAGACCTTGAACTCTGTTAGGTCGAATACTCTTTTTACGAACACGTTTGCCTTAGGATATACGTATCCGCCCGGACCATCATCGTCTCCTACAGGGTCTTTCATATCGAATACTACCGCTCCACCGCCGATAGCCCTAGGCACTTGTATTAAGTAGACGAGCCCTAGCCTTGTAGCAGACCCTATTAGAGCTCCATTCCTATAGGATGCTACAGTCAAGTAGATTTTATCGCCCTGTGTGTAATTGAGCATGCTCCATGGGACAGCGAGATTAACAAGCGTGCCATTATCGCTGACAACCTTGCTCTGAACACTGCCTACAAGTATCCAGCCTCCTCTACCGTCTGCTTTAAATACTGTAGCGCTCCCCGTGGACTGGTCTACTTTAACAGCGTATACGAGGTATACGCCGAGATCTGCCGTACTATTCATAGGGTAGACATTGTATCCTGGATTATACGGCGAGAGGCTTACTTTAGGAGAGGGCATGTAGAATACGGCTACTCCATTAGTTGCAGTGCTAGTAAAGTGTGCTGCGAGATAGAGGTTGTTGCCGTCGACAGCTACGTAAGCGTAGTCTACAACCACTGGTTCAACAGGTATAACTATCGCACTACCATTCCCTACGAGGCTATCCCATGCTTTCATATTATTATCTAGAATACTTCCCGCGACAGGCTTCGGTATATTAGGGTTCAAGTATCCGATCGGCTGGCCGTCAGGGTAAGCTGTTACGTTCAGATAAGCTGGCGGCGTTAAGCCTGATAGTATATACGCTTGCTTCAAGAAGCCTTTGAATATAGGGTCGAAGGTCTGCGGGGAGCCTGTTTCACCACCGTACCACCACCACCAGTCGCTTGCCTCAGCTCTAAGGAGGTATTCTACAACCTGTTTGTTCACACGCATAGCATCTATCAGGTTGCTTACTCCTAGCTTCCCGAGGATATCGTCTCTGGCTTTAGCAAGCCACATCCAAGCTACATTCTCAGACCTGTCGCCAATCCACATAGCGAGGTTCCCGCCCCACGAGCCCTCGGGGATCCTGCCCAGCACCGTCTTAGTAGGCAGCATAGAGTAGCCGTCCCCGTAGCTATCAGGCGGTATGTTCGAGATGTCTCTACCCTTTAGATCGAAGTACTGGTATTGTTTCAACGGGAGTTCTTTAGCAGTATTAGAATACATCCTAAGGAATTCCGCCGGGGTAATAGTCTTTATAACGCCCTGGCTCTGCAATTGCTCTAGAGTACTGTAGAGAGTATTCAGGAAGTCGTCTCCGAAGTTGACATAGTTCTCCCAGGGGTTTTCACCATCCAGGGCTATAACGATTATCCTAGGCCCTGTAGCTGTTGATGCTGCTGTTTTAATCCTAGTTATCAGGTCGTTTACAGCTGCTTTGGTATCCCACGTACTGTACTGGAAGCTTATCATATTGCTCATATCAGTATTCCTGAAGAATACATATATCCTAGACCCGTTGTAGTCAGCGTACCATGGTACACCATAGTTGTTTACATCGGAAGAGTCTACGCCTGTAGCGCCTAATAGGGACTGATCCGTTACCGTCCAGGTGAAGTTAGAGCTAGCGAATACTTGTAGAACGTAGTCGTTAACGGCTTGCTCAGCCGGCCAGACACCTACTGGCGTATAGTTAAAGTACTGCTTGAATAATTCAATACTACGCTGGACATGAGCTACTAGGTCTGTAGACCAGCCGAAGTCTGCTATCAGGGGTGCTAGCGGGTGGCTGTAGGGTACGGGAATTAACTCGGCCTGGCCTCTTGAAGCGAGATCCTTGTATATCCCTGTTATCCTAGCCATTATATCCTTCTGCACGCTTAGGACAAGCTTGAGGTCGTCTCTAGTAAACATAGGCATACTAGTGGATCGCGCCTTCTCCATTAGGCTGTATACTTGCGGATACAGTTCTCTAGCGACTTGCGGATCTATCCAGAACAGGTTGAATAATACCGCTAAATCAATGATCCTCTGAGACGAGTAATTGCCTTGGGTAAAGGTATTAGCTACGCACCTGATAAACTCCTGCTGTGTAAGAGGCTGCATACTACATATCTGGAATGCTTGCTGAGCCGCGTTCCTGAGCTCGGTATACCTCGGTATTACATTCACGATCCTATTCCAGTTAATGTCGAAGAAACCTCCCGGTATTTTAATCATATTGTAAACGTCTTCAGCCGTCAGATTCTCATTGTTCGCAACTTTGTAAGCCAGGATCTGGTAGCTATCCATCTTACCCGTTGTAACGTAGTCTACCAGCTGGTATAGTAGAGACCCTGAGAAAGTAAAGGTTACTTTGATATCAGGGTATTTTGATAATATATACGCCATTTTAAAGTAGTTTCCAACACTGTGCATTCTAACCCATGGTAGTACGAAGTATGTGCCGTCTGGGCTGTAATACCATGGCTGGTGGTAGTGCCATATGAATGCGACATATACTGGCTGCTGCTCGCCCATGTATACTGGTTGGAATAGGGTTAGTACTATGAATAGTAGGAGAATATATTGTATTGACAATAGCTTACCCATACAACCACCACATATTATCTCTAGCCTTGAAGGGTTAAATGCCTACCCTGTATTTTGAATAAATGATTCTTTAAAATAATTGATTAAATAAAGATATAAAGATATCTTTACAGATAAGTCTTATACCAATACGTAAGGTACTATATGGTATGGTTGCCTACTGGTACTGCCCTAGGTGTGGTTTCAGGGAGGATTTTGATAAAGCATACTACTGGAAATGCCCTAGGTGCGGTAGCCCTCTCAAAATAGTGTTCGAAGGGAGGTATGAGGTTTCGAAAGAAAAGGGGCTTGCGAGGTACAAAACCCTACTACCACTAACCCCTCTTAAATACATTGGTGAAGGCTCGACGCCTCTTGTGAAATCCGTTGAGAACGGTGTCGAAGTATGGTTTAAACTAGAGTATCTCAACCCTAGCGGTAGTTTTAAAGACAGGGGTACGAGCCTGGCATTAACCTATGCGAGGAAAATGGGGTTTAAGACGGTTGTAGACGACTCCTCGGGTAATACGGCTATATCTATATCGTTGTACTCCCATATCTACGGCTTGAAACCTATCATGTTCATACCGAGGACTGCCCCCGAGGGTAAGAAGAGGATGCTGAGGTTTCTTGGGGCAGAACTATACGAGTCTGTGGATAGAGGTGCTGCCAGCCGTGATGTAGTAGATTTCGTCGAGAAGAACCCGGGCGTATTCTACGTAGCCCACACCTGGAGCTATTTCTACATATTAGGTGCGGCTACAATAGCTTACGAAGTATTCGAAGAAGCCGGAGTACCCGACTATGTGATCGCCCCGATAGGGTCGGGTGGGCTAATACTAGGGCTTGCACAAGGGTTCAAGACCCTGCTAGAACAGGCTTTAACAACTAAAATGCCTAAGATAATTGGTGTCCAAGGATATAGTGTCCAACCGGTTAGCATAGCTCTAAAAGGTATTGAAACCCCTGGTGAAGCATCTGATCTAGCAGACGGTATAATGGTTCCTAACCCGCCTAGGCTAACAGAAATAGTAGACGCTATCAGAGAATCCCAGGGAGACGTCTACCTAGTAGGTAATTCAGAGATAAGGAGCGCGTGTAATAAGCTAGTAGAGGAAGGATTCCTAGTGGAACCGACATCCGCAGCCCCTTACGCTGTACTCGAGAAGCTGAAACAGAAGATTCAGGGTAAAACGGTTCTAATACCTCTTACAGGATCCGGCCTTAAGATCATACATTAAACCCGTGGGCCCGGCCCCGCTAGAATACACGCAGATACCCGCTAGAGCCATCCCACGCCCGGCTCTACCCCGTTGACCCATGAACGCTAGCGTCCAGGGTTAGGTTGCTCCCTTCCGGGCCTAGCCTGGTTCCCCCGGCTAAGGCGGTTCACCTCCCTCCTCCGAGGGAGGCCCCGCCTCCGCTAGCCCCATGGGGCGGGGGTCATAGCCGCCGGCGTGGGGGATAGCGGGTCTGCGTGCACCCTAGCGGTTATCTGACCCCCTGTAAGGGGTCCTACCCGCGGCCCACGGGCATTTACTATTATTTTGCATCAGGTCTAATAAACCTCTAACTAACGGAATACTCGGCTGTTCACGCATATTATCCAAGCCTCTTACACGCTCATACCGTTCCTAGGATAATGTTAACAGGAGGATACGGCTACACTGTGCTAGAATTAGGGTAGTAGTGTTATGACGAGCAGTAGAAGGGATGCTATGTTTAGGGCTATAGCGATCCTCCTGGATCTAGACCCTAGGAATTCGAATATTATCCTTCCCCCGTCTGTTATGAATAGGGGTGCTGCGTTTAGTACTGCTAGATTGATATTCACTATGTAGGTCCAGAATAGTAGTTTCACCACCTGGGCTGCATAGTAGACTCCCAGGGCATTCCTCAGCCACTCGGCTGGGGGCGTTGAGACATAGACTCCTAGCGTCTTATCTAGAGTACTCCTGTAAACTATTAGATGCTTTACCACCCCCTCCGGTGTTAGCAGTGTTATATTCAGGGTTGTGATACTAGTGTTTGATAGGATACTCCTCAGGTCGTAGAGGCTTGTAATATTCCAACCGTTTATCCCTAGTATCAGACTATATGGTTGTATGCCTGCTCTACTAGCGAGGCTCCCTGGTACTACACCGGTTACCAGGAGCCCGTTCTGAGACACTGTTGTATTAAACAATACTATAGCTACAAGTCCTATAATCAAGTTTGCTGCTACACCAGCTGATAGAATAGATATTTTATTTACGAGCTTCGACCTCTGGAATTCTTCCTCGTCGACTTCTGTGAAAGCAAGCGGTAGAGCGAATACCAGTGCTAAGCCGAAGGATTTAACCTTTGTATTAGTGCTTGAAGCTACTTTACCATGGAAGTATTCGTGGAATATAGCGGCAACGCTTACAGCGATGATAAAGTAGACTAGGTCTACTCCAGTTATATTCAGCCCCGGGACTAGAACAGCTAAACCACCGCCTCCAGCAAGCCTGTTCACAAAGGCTTCAGCTAGGAAAGTATAGAACCAGACTAATGAAATCGCGTAGAAGCCGATGAAAAGGATCGAAAGCCTCCTCCATATACTGCCTGCTCCAAGCCTACTAGCAAACTTGTATACAAGGATGAAGCCATAGTACAGCTGGAAACCGTGCTTCTCGAAAAAACCTTTCTCCACCCTGTAGACAACGTTTAAAACAAGCCATGATATGGTGAGAAACCCCAGGTATGCTAGCACGCTATCCAATACAAGGCACCGTCTAGGGAAATCTCTTTAACCGGGTTTTTAATTAATAGGTTTAACGAGAGTTATAAGCGTATTCAAGTGCGTTAGGGATGGGTAGAGAAAAAATAGAAAGAAAGCCCGAATTCAGAGAAGTAGAATACGATGCAAAGCACTGGGAGCTATTGAAGAAGTTGAGGAATGAGGCAAAACATATTATGAAGAAGCTTGCGGAGAGAGGGTTCTACACGGTTATACACGGTAGTATTGCGAGAGGGGATGTGAACGAGAAGAGTGATATAGATATTTTCATACCGTACACTATTCCATCCTATAAGCTGGAGAGAGCCCTGGAGGAGCAAGGTTTCAAATACTACTCTCGAACAATAATAATGGCTACACCCCAGAGTACTCCCAAAGTATATTACTCGCTAGACCCTGATGAAAGAATTAATGTTAGCTACCCGCTCGCGAAATTAAAGCCTCGGGAGATAGAATTCTATCGGTTTGGCGGCCTGCTAGAATTACATGAGCTCGAGAAAGATATTAGGAAACCCGGGGTTAACAAGAAACTTGTATTAATCATCCCTACAGCGAAAGGCCACCTCGAAATGCCGGTTGTAGGATTCGAGAGCTTCGCGGCTAGAATATTAGGTATAAGTATCGAGACGGTAGAAGAGAGGATAAGGGTTCTCACGAGGCGTGACGAACATGGTAGGACAGGTGTTTTTCTAAAGCTGGAAATACCTCACTCAGCTAGTATCGAAGAAGTACTGGAAGAAGAAGCCGCAGCCAATCAGTATCTCAGGGAAGCCCTTGACAACCAATTCTAGCAAGGTGTTTTAATAATGAAACTAGTAGAGCTAGATAAGAAGAAGGGTATCTACAAGATCATTATAGAAGACGAGGACGACCTATGGGTTTTAAGGAATATACTGAAGCCAGGGGATCTCGTAGAGGCTCTTACAACTAGAGAGGTTAAGCCTGGCGAAGGCGGTAGTAGCCGAAGGCTCCCAATGGCTTTGAGGATTAGGGTGAAGGAAGTAGAGTTCCAGCCTTTTACAGACAGGCTTAGGATTAAAGGGGTCGTAGTCGAAGGCCCCGAGGATTTCGGAGTAGTAGGGAAACACCACACGCTCTCTGTGAAACCAGGGGATACTGTTATCCTAGTCGAGAAGGAGCTGAGCGGGTTCGACATAAAGCTCCTAGAGGAATTCTCCGGTAAGAGGAGGATCTTGGCGGTAGCTTTAGACTATGATGAAGTATGCTACGCCCTGGTAACCGAGCAAGGAATTAAAGTGTTGAGAGAGTACTCGGCTAGTCTCCCAGGGAAAGGTTCTATAGAAGACTATGAGGAAGCGGTAGAGAAGTATATAGAGGAGGTTGTAGAAAACACTATTGAACTAGCTAGGAGCCTTAGAGCAGAAGGCGTCGTAGTAGGCTCGCCAGGGTTCCTCAAAGACAGGGTACAGAGCCTCCTCAGATCACGCGGACTGGAGAAGCCTCTGTACGCCGATAGCGTAGCATACGGTGGTTGCAAAGGTGTTGAGGAACTAGTGAGGCGGGGTAGCGAGAGAGAGTTGTTTAGAGAGCTGAGGATTATATCCGCGGTAAAGTATTTTGAAGAATTCAAGAAGGCGCTCTCGCAAGACCCTGATAGCGTTGCATACGGTTTAGACACTGTAGCGCAGGCAGTGAGATTGAATGCTGTAAGAGTACTACTGGTTTCAAGCAGCTTAGTGTGGTCTAGTAGTGAGAGCGAGTCTAGGGCCATTAACGAGATTATTGTCGAAGCATTCGAGAAAGGAGCTGAGGTCTATATTGTCCCAGAAGATGCTAGTATAAGACCCGAGTTAGATGGTTTCGGAGGCATCATAGCCCTCCTCAGGTTTAAACTCTCATTTTATCAGGGTAGTGCTGGAGAACCCGGTTGAGAAACAGGTCTAAGATTTATCCCTTTTTAAACAAATAACTATGCAACGAGGTCGACTGGATGCTTATAGAGTTTTACATGCTCGACGACACCTATGAAATAATCGGTAACGAACCCCATATCCTCATATACGGTATATCGAGAGACGGTAGGAGGATTGTACTGAGAGAGAAGAGGTTTAGGCCATATTTCTACGCTGTGCTAGCAAGCGACGCAGACCCTAACCAGGTTGCTAAGAGGGTGAGAGCTCTCTCGGAGCCGTCTTCTCCTATAATAGACGTATCCGTAGTGGAAAAGAAGTATTTCGGGAAACCTGTTAAAGCGCTCAAAGTCACGACTGTAATACCCGAGAGCGTTAGAAGGTATAGGGAGAAGGTTAAGGAAGTGCCGGGAGTAGCCGATGTCCTAGAAGCCGATATAAGGTTCAGCCTAAGGTATATACTAGACAACGATCTAAGGCCTTGCGGCTGGCACAGAGCTGAGGTTGTAGAGGTACCTAAGAAGCCGGGGCTGCGGGTAGATGCTGAATACGAGATAGTAGGTAGGGTAGAGAGCCTCGAGGACTCTACCCCGCCTAGAGACCTTAGGATTATTGCTTTCGATATCGAAGTATACTCTCCCACGGGGAGTCCCAGACCGGAGAGAGACCCTGTTATAGTGATCGGTGTTGTGAACGATAGAGGCGAGCTAAGGTCTTTTATAGCAGACGGTTTAGACGATAGGAGGAATATAGCTGAATTCGTAAAGTATGTCCAGGAGTACGACCCGGATATAATAGTCGGCTACAACTCGGATAATTTCGACTGGCCATACCTGCTCGAGAGGGCTAGGAAACACGGTATGAAGCTCGATGTAACAAGGAGGGTTGGCGTAGAGCCTCAGACTAGTACATACGGCCATATCAGTATCCAGGGCAGGCTGAATGTCGATATCTATAGGTTTGTAGAAGAAATACCCGAGGTAAAGATCAAGAGCCTTGATGTAGTTGCTGATTACCTCGGTGTTATGAAGAGGAGTGAGAGGGTTCTATTAGACTACCTTGATATCCCGAAGTACTGGGACGACCCCTCGAAGAGGGAGCTGGTGGTACAATATAATAGAGATGATGTCAGGTCGACAATGGGCTTATTAGAGAAATTCCTCCCATTCGCAATCCAGCTCTCATTTATAACCAGACTACCACTAGACCAGGTTGGTGCTGCTAGCGTAGGGTATAGACTTGAATGGTTCCTTATGCATGAAGCGTTGAAAGCAGGCGAGCTCATACCTAATAGAGAGGAGAAAGAAGCCGAGACCTACAAAGGGGCTGTCGTCCTACAGCCTCTTAAAGGTATACATGACAACATAGCAGTCCTAGACTTCTCCAGCATGTATCCTAATCTAATGATAAAGTATAACGTAGGCCCCGACACGCTGGAGAGAGAAGGCGAGTGCAATACCGATACCCATAACATTGCGCCTGAAGTAGGCCACTGCTTCAGAAAAGAGCCTCCGGGCTTCTTCAAAAACGTATTGACGAAGCTGCTCGAGCTCAGGAAGAAGATCAGGAACGAGATGAAGAAATACCCGCCCGACTCGGTAGAATACAGGCTTCTCGACGAGAGGCAGAGAGCTGTTAAAATCCTTGCGAATGCGACATACGGGTACATGGGTTGGATTGGTGCTAGATGGTACTGTAGGGAGTGTGCTGAAGCTGTTACAGCCTGGGGCAGGGCTACTATAACCTCGGTTATAAAATACGCTGAGAAACTAGGGCTAAGGGTCATATATGGCGATACAGATTCGATCTTCGTCAAATACGATAAGGAGAAAGTTGACAAGCTGATTGAATACGTTGAAAACGAGCTAGGGCTTGAGATCAAGATAGACAAGCTCTATAAGAGGGTATTCTTCACCGAGGCTAAGAAAAGGTATGCGGGCCTGCTAGAAGACGGTAGGATCGATATAGTCGGCTTCGAAGCAGTTAGAGGAGACTGGGCTGAGCTAGCTAAAGAAGTGCAGGAAGAGATCACAAATATACTCCTGAAGGAAGGGGATTTGAACAAAGCTATCGAATACGTACGTAGCGTAGTAAACCAGTTGAAATCGGGGAGAATACCCCTGGAGAAACTAGTTATATGGAAGACTCTGACAAAGAAGCCGGACGAGTACGCTGCTGAAGCACCCCATGTCGCTGCAGCCCGTAAACTATTGAAGAAAGGTATCAAGGTAGATGTAAACGATAAAATAGGGTTTATCGTTGTCAAAGGCAGCGGCAGGATATCCGATAGAGCAGAACCCTATATCTTCGTAAAAGACCCGAGACTAGTCGACGAGAACTACTATATAGACCACCAGGTAATCCCTGCTGCAATGAGGATATTAGAATACTTCGGTGTGACAGAAGCCCAGCTGAAGAAGACTAGTCAGCAGCCCTCAGGGCAAAAAAGCCTACTAGACTTCCTGAAGCAGAAGAAAAATTAGCCTAAGTGAACTCGGAGAATGTTAGTAGGAGGAGTTCGGGGGGTTTCGTAGTAAGCTTACCTATTTTCGCCCCGATTATTATCTTCACGTTCTTCTCGCTTGCCTTATCCACCAGCCTCTGGGTTACTATACCGTCGAATACTATCGCATGTACACTACCCTGCTGGATATTAGATAGCTCATCTACTAGGTCTCTAGTAGGTATCCTCTTGATCTTATTCCACGACTGATCGTACAAGATGGCTTCTAGCGTGCCGATCAGCGATTTAACATCTTCCTGTATACTAGCTGGCAGGGTTATTTCCTCCTTCCTGGGACCTTCAAGCTCCCTTCTAATTTCCTCCTGTGCCTGGAGGAGTTGCTGGGCTTCTTTAACCCCTTGCTTGATAAGGTTCTCTAGGTATGTCTTATAGTCTACAGCCTTGCTGAGTGCTTCCTCAATATCCTTACCTGTTAATTCCTCAACCTCCTTACCCTGAGGCGCTAGAGCTACTAGGTCGACTTTGATATTCCTCAGGAGCTCTCTTAAGATAAGCTCTCCTACATGGTCCCCATCTACGAAAACAATCGTCTTCTTCTTCTTAGACAGCTCCTTGACTGTCTCAGGTATCTTCCTAGCCCCTCCTATTGCGATAGCATTTGTAATACCGTACCTCAACAAGTTTATTACATCAGCCCTTCCTTCAACAATGATCACTGTATCTGATTTATCTACGTCCGGGCCTGCCGGCAACTGGTCTTTACCATAAGATATTGGCTCGGGTATCTTCAAGAGGTCTTGTATGTCTTTAACTATCTCCTTTAGATCAGGGGCTTTCTCCTTACTCCACTTCTTCAATATCTCTACAGCACGGTCTACGATCTTCTTTATTTTCTCAATACGTAGATCTATTATTTCAACGACCTCGAGCCTAGCGTCGTAGGGGCCTACTCTATCAACGCTCTCGATCATAGCTGCTAGGAGAGCTGTCTCAACCCTATCCAGGTTACTTGGTATCTGGATTTCGCCTACGGTTTTCCCTCCTTGTGTCTTAGTGTTTACGATAATCCTCCCTACACGCCCCTTGTCCTGGAGGACTTTCAGATCGAATTGCTCACCGAATAACCCCTCGGTCTGGCCGAATAAAGCACCTATTATATCGTGTTTCTCTACTACGCCATCGACCTGGATCCTCGCTTTAATCAGGTATTTGCTCATAGCTTCCACTCTTAGGACTATTCCACCTTTCTAAAAATACTGATTCTTAAACACCAAAATTAAAGCAACTCTACGATAAATACTTATTACACTATCCTGACTCTATTAACCTTCTTATTCTGCCAACTATACCTCCTAATCCTCTTACTCCTGCCGAAACCACATGCGGCACAGTATCCTTTGGCAACGTTAAAACTATGCCTACCACACCTCCTACACCTGATATGCGTCTTGCTACGCCCGTGTTTACCGAAGGATGTCGTACCTTTAACCATAGCCTACACCCTCAGCCCTGTATAGGTGATACCAATACTACTGTATCCCCTCTTATAACTATAGTGCCAAGCTTCCTACTAGACCCGTCTGCCTTAATCTCTTCTGCTTCCTCGAGGACGATATTCAAGTGCTGGTCGTAGCTACTCAGCTTGCCTCTTATCGCTATATCGCCTTTCATTTTTATCAAGACTATTCTACCAACGTTCTCCTCGAGCATTCTGTACGTTGTCTCAACACTCATATACCATCCCATTCCTGGCCGAAGACAGAGTTGTCTAAACCTATTGCGTATTAATATAGGTTCGAGCATTTTAAAAATACTTAGCTGAGAGAGTTTTAAACATGCTTAGACACCCTCTCGCGAAGAAAGATAAGAAGAAGATTATACCGGAGGTAGCCGGGCAGTATCCTTTCCTAAACCTAGACGTAGAGGCTCCTATAGAGCTCGGAAGAGATAGCGACGGAGAGTACCTGATACTTAGAGGAGAGATCGTTTTATTCAGGTCTAATAAAACAGGGGGTAGGTGGATACCCTTGCTGAAATACCTCGCTAGACATAGTATCAAGCCCCAGCCAGGCATCTACATTGATAAAGGTGCTTCTAAAGCCTTGCTTAGAGGGGCTGACCTAATGGCCCCTGGTGTCAGGAGGGTTGAGGGAGGATTCGGGAAAGGGGGAGTCGTATACTTGTATGATGAAGAGACAGGTGCTCTAATAGCCGTAGGCGTAGCATTGTACTCTTCGGAGGAGTTGAAGAGCCTTAGTAAAGGGAAGGTTGTAGAAATAGTCCATTACGTAGGCGACTCTTATTTCAACAAGAGCGTCTAGTAAGGTGTACCGAATACAGCCTAGGCGGCAATAATTTAAAAAATAGATTTAGGAATCTTTATCAAGAGGTGGGTTTAAATGGCTTTCGAGAAAGGAGATTTCCTGCTAGTAGAATACACGGTGAGGGTTAAAGAGACCGGGAATGTCGTCGATACGACAGACCCTAATCTAGCCAAGCAGGAGAATATATACGACGAGCTCAGGGTGTACGGGCCAACTCTCATAGTCCTGGGGAAAGGCTGGCTGAATCCTTTTGTAGAAGAAGAACTCCTTAAATTCAGCGAAGGAGAGGAGAAGACTATTGAGGTAACCCCTGATAAAGCCTTTGGCGAGAGAGATCCCGGGAAGGTGAAGATATATAGCCTTAGGGAATTCGCTAAGAGAGGCTACGAGGTGAAAGTCGGAGACGTTGTAGAAACGGAGTCGGGTAGGGGGATTGTCAAGAGTATTAGCGGGGGAAGGGTGGTTGTAGACTTCAACCACCCGCTTGCCGGGAAGATCCTATTATACAAGGTGAAGGTTGTTAAAAAGCTTACGGATATACGCGAGAAACTACTATACCTTGCGGTAAGGCATTTGAATATACCGAGCGAAGAACTCAAGGTAGAATTAGACGAAGCCTCTAAGAGAATCCTGGTTTCAATACCAGGTAAGTATATAACGAGGAGGGAGCTGCCCTACGCTAAGATAAGCCTTGCAACAGACATCCTAGACATGTTTAAAGATGTTGTAAACGAGGTAGTATTCCAGGAGTCTATAGTTAGGAAGACAGGATAGTAGGAGTCTTCACGCGACACCTGTTTCTTTAACCAGCCTCTTAGCTGCCTCCTCTGTTAAACCATTCTCCCCTAGTATAGTATACCTCTCCGGCCTTATCTTGTGGGCTATAGTTAATGCTTTAACGATTACATCGGGCGGAATATTGATTTCATCGGCTGTCGTCGGAAGGCCGATCTTCTTCATAATATTCTTAACAAGCCTCCAACGCTTGTCCCCGTATAGGTATAACATTAGTATAGAGCCTAAGGCTACCTGCTCACCGTGGAGCGCCCTGCCTGGGGCTAGTATATCGAGGGCGTGGCTGAATAAATGCTCGCTACCGCTAGCAGGCCTGCTTGAACCAGCTATACACATAGCTACCCCGCTACTGATAAGTGCTTCAACCAGGATCCTAACCCCTTCCTCGCTACCGCTAGCTATAAGCTCGTGGTATCTTATAACATGCTTAGCGCTTAGCAGAGCCAGTTGGGCAGCGTACTCGCCGTAGTATTCGCCTTTAAGCCTATGGGCTAGCCTCCAGTCTTTTACAGCAGTAAACTTTCCGAGGAGGTCTCCAACCCCCGCTAATATAAGCCTCTTAGGCGCTTTAGAGATCACGTATGTATCTGCTATGATAGCACTAGGAGTCGTAGCGTAGACGCTTGTAGGCCTATCGAATCCTTTCAGGCTCGCGAAAGGACTAGCTATACCGTCATGGCTCGGCGCCGTAGGGATACTCACCATTCTCACGCCTGCCTTACTAGCCGAGTACTTAGCTAGGTCTATAACCCTCCCTCCCCCAACCCCTAGGACAACCCCGACCCCAGACTTTTTTATTAACCCGGCTAGCCTCTCGGCTTCACCCGCGCTTGCTTCGCCTGCTTCGAAAAACACTATTCTACGACCGCTCTCCTCTAGGTGCCCCGCGACCTCCTTCCCGGCAATCTCCCATGTCGTCCTACCAGCTATTATCCCGACGGCCTCCCCAGACCCCACTCCCATCTGGTCTAGTACCGCTGGCACCCTGCTTAGTATCCTACTGCCGACTACGACTATGAAAGGTAGTTTGATCTCGTGGAGGCTCAAGACAACATCCTCTCGGAATCTAATACATTTTTATAAGCTTAAAACAGAATCTGTGTTTCAAGGTGCAGTATTTTGAGCAGGGAGTCTAAGACTACTACAGTAGGATTGATCGCCGGGGACTACGTTGTCCTAGCAGCTGATAAAAGGGCTACGGGAGGCCCCACGGTATACCATAAGAGGGTTAGGAAGATACTGAAGATAACGGATTACGCTGCTATGACTATATCCGGGCTTGTAGCAGACGCCCAGTTCCTAGTCGATGAAGCAAGGTATATTGCTAGAATGTATGAAATAGAATATGGGAGGAAGATAAAGATATTCTCGCTAGCAAACTACATGTCCCTGATACTATCCGCATACCTAAGGTATGCTCCTTTCATAGTCCAGCTACTAGTAGGCGGCGTCGACGAAGAAGGGCCTTCACTATACTACCTAGACCTATACGGGAGTATATCAAGAGAGAAGTATGCTTCGACAGGTAGCGGCTCGCCTGTAGCGCTCGGCGTCTTAGAGAGAGAGTATAGGGATGGCCTCAGCCTCGAGGAGGCTAAGAAAATTGCTTTCAAAGCAGTTGAAGCAGCTGTAGCAAGAGACGGTTTCAGCGGTGAAGGAGTAGATATTGTTGTCATAGGCCCCGGATACTATTCTGAGGAGACCCTCCTATTCGAGAAAAAACTTGTAACCAAGTAAATGGTAGGTTCGGGCCTGGTAGATAGTAAAGGTTAATAGCTTCTTTTATATTAACGAGACAATGGTCGAACATACTCCTCGCTTATTATCCCAAAGGTGCGTTAAGAAGTGACTCTGCCTAGCGATATACTAGATAAGAATAGGAAAAGTCTCGTAGAAAGCCTTCTTAAAGAGATACCGCCCGAGCTAAATTTATCTAGCATAGAGTTCGAAGGCCCTGAGATAGTGCTCTACGTCAATAATAGGCAGGCTATCATCAAATACTTTGATACCATCAAGAATATTGCGAAGAAGATTAGGAAAAGGGTTGTTGTTAGAGTAAGCCCTGACGCTAGGCTGCCCCCCGAGGAGGCTAGGAAGAAGATACTAGAGCTAGTTCCTAAAGACGCTAACGTAGACCCTAATAACATAATATTCGATGAGACACTCGGCGAGGTATGGATTAAAGCAGAGAAGCCGGGGGCTATTATCGGGAAAGGGAATATCATAAGGCATTTCATACTATCCGAGACAGGGTGGAGGCCTGTACCGCTCAGGGCCTCGCCACTAGAGTCTAAGATGCTTAACGCTATAATGTCCAACCTCCTCAAGCAGAGCAAGTACAGGCTCGACTTCCTGAGGAGGGTTGGGGAGAGGATCCATAGGGATGTAATCTTCAAGAATAACTACGTGAGGGTGACAGCGCTAGGAGGTTTCATGGAAGTCGGTAGGTCTGCGATACTAGTCGAGACCAGGGAGAGCAGGATCCTACTAGACCTGGGTATAAACGTAGGCGCTTTAAACGACCCTAATAGAGCGTATCCTATCCTAGACTTGGATTCTATCAGGGTCGACGAGCTAGACGCTATTATAGTAACCCACGCCCACCTAGACCATGTTGGACTAGTACCCCTACTATACAAGTACGGTTACAGAGGGCCAACCTATATGACGAGGCCTACGAGAGAGCTGGCTGCTATAATGATACAGGACCTGATAAGGGTTTCTAGGAGGGAGGGCAGGGAGCTTTTATTCGGTGAGAAAGACCTTTCGACTATGATCCTCCATACTATTACAGTAGAGTACGATGAGGTCACGGATGTAGCCCCTGATATAAAGCTGACGATGTATAACGCAGGGCATATACTCGGTTCAGCTATAGTACACCTGCATATCGGTATGGGCTTGCACAATATCGTCTATACTGGTGATTTCAAATACACTAATACAAGGCTCCTAGACAGGGCTGTAGACGAATTCCCCCGTGTCGAGACGCTTATAATGGAGAGTACCTACGGTGCTACAAAACAGCAGAGTAGGATGGCTGCGGAGCAGCAGCTAGTCGATATCGTTAAGAAGACTATTGAGAGAAAAGGTATCGTGCTAATACCTGTCTTCGCGGTTGGGAGGGGGCAGGAGATTATGATAGTGTTAAACGAGGCTATCAACAGGAAGCTGATACCTCCTGTCAACATATATATTGAAGGATTGATAAACGAGGTTACAGCTATACACACAGAATACCCCGAGTACATGAGCAGGAGTTTGAGAGATGTTATCTACAGGGGTGAGAACCCGTTTACAAGCGACTACTTTAAGATTATTGAAGGAGATGTCGCTAAACCTGATATAGTCGAAGACAGGCCTTCGATAATAATAGCTACAAGCGGTATGCTCACAGGCGGCCCCGCAGTAGACTACCTCAAGCTGATAGCAGGAGACGAGAAGAGCTCTCTCGTATTCGTAGGGTACCAGTCCGAGGGGACTCTCGGCAGGAAGATCAAAGACGGTATGAGAGAGATCCCGACTGTCACCGAAGGGCGTGTCGAGATACTCAAGATAAACCTAGAGGTTTACAGTATAGACGGTTTCAGCGGTCACAGCGACCAGACAGAGCTTGTGAAATACGCTTTAAACATCAAGCCCAAGCCTAAGAACATAATCCTCAACCACGGGGAGCCGGAGGCTATACACACACTAGCCAGGATACTGTCTAGGGCCGTGAGAGACCCATCCTCAGGCTACTCGGGAACCCCGAACATATATACTCCTAGCGTACTAGACAGTATCAACCTCACAGCACCTAGGTAGCGTGGCTTCTATGGTTAGAAGAGTGTTATTTCCCGGGAGGTTCCAGCCATTCCATAAAGGGCACGCCTACGCCCTCAAATGGCTTCTTGAGAGATTCGACGAGGTAGTTGTAGCAGTTGGGAGTGCCCAGGAGGGTTTCACATGTGAAAACCCTTTTACCTGCGGCGAGAGGCTTGAGATGATAAGGGGTTTTACAAAGCTAGAAGGGTTGGATGACAGGGTCTGGCTGATACCGCTACCCGATATTAGAATGCCCCCCGCCTGGACAGCCTACACCCTATCCATCTCCCCCAGGGTAGACGCTGTTGCCTCGGGTAACCCCCAGGTGCTCGAATTATTCAAGTGGATTAGGGTTGAGACAGTTGAAATACCTCTTTTCAACCCGGGTGATTACAAAGGGACTGTAGTGAGGAGGCTTATGGCCCACGGCTTAGAGTGGAAGCAGCTAGTCCCCGAGGCTGTCTCAGAGTTTATCGAAAGGATTAATGGTGTGGAGAGAGTTAGGAGGCTGTGCCGTGTTGAAGCCTATTGAAATAGACGGTAGCATAGGGGAAGGAGGAGGGCAGATACTAAGGTACAGCCTGGCTCTCTCAGCTCTCACACTAAAGCCTGTGAGGATATTCAATATAAGAGCGAAGAGAGACAACCCGGGTCTGAGACCCCAGCATTTAACAGCTGTTAGAGCCCTCAAAGAGGTCACGAGGGCTTTCGTTAAAGGCGCTGAAGTAGGTAGTATGGAGTTGTATTTTGAACCGAGGGAGAGGGCGGGCGGTTATATAAGGCTCGACGTGGGGACGGCTGGTAGCGTAAGCCTAGTGCTTCAAGCGATCCTACCCGTACTAATATTCAGCGAGAGGGATTCTACAATCGAGATAACAGGAGGTACCGACGTAGAGTGGAGTCCTCCAATAGACTATATGAGGTTCGTTTTCGCACACAACATAAGGTTCACAGGGGTAGAGCTATCGATCGAAGTCAAGAAGAGAGGCCACTACCCCCGGGGAGGAGGTCTTGTAGTAGCCCGGGTCAAGAGCGTTAGCAGCCCGCTTAAGAGTATCAGGCTTGTAGAACACGGCGGGGTAGTCGGGGTCAGGGGCTTGAGCCACGCTGTCAAACTACCTAAGCATGTAGCAGAAAGACAGGCTTCCTCCGCATCTAGAGTAGTCAGGGAGAGGCTTGGGATAGAGCCTGTAATAGACCTAGAGTACTACGAGCCTGGTAGAGACCCCCATCTTGGGCCTGGGAGCGGTATAGTACTCTACGCCGATACCAGATCCGGGACCAGAATCGGCGCTGATTCGCTAGGGGCTAGAGGCAAGCCTGCTGAGAGAGTTGGGAGCGAGGTTGCTGAGCTACTTGTCGAAGAAGTCTCCAAAGGCATGTGCTTCGATAGGCATATGGGGGATATGCTCATACCCTACCTGGTACTAGCAGGAGGCTTGAGCGAAGTAGGAGTATCTAGTATCACACTGCATACTCTGACAGCTATAGAGGTGTCTAAGATATTCTTCCCCGAGGCAGAGATCAGGGTTAGGGGAGGTCTAGGAGAACCGGGTATCATAAGCGTTAGAGGAGTCTCCTTCCAGCCCTGAACAAGTCTGCCAGCGCCTTCTTCAACTCTTCTAGGCCTGCTCCAGTCAGTGCTGAGACCGGTATCGGCCTAACACCTATCTTGCTACCTATCTCTTCGAGCAGTCTTCCTAACCCGCCCTCCCCCAGGGTGTCTATCTTATTCAAGGCTACTATAATGGGTTTGCCGCCTAGCATACTCTTAACTGATTCGTAGACTGCTATCTGCTGGCTTAGGCTGTAGTAGGCGTTAGGGTTCGCGTCGAAAACGTAGAGTACTGCGTTCGAAAGGTGTTTCACAGCTAGGACTGCTTTCAACTCTATCTCGTTCATCTCGCTCACAGGCCTGTCCAGTATACCCGGGGTGTCTACTAGTACTATCACCCCCTCGTCTAACCCTAGGTGGCCTACTATAATAGTCTTCGTCGTGAAAGGGAAAGTACCTATCTCTGGCCTAGCCCTTGTAAGCCTGCTTAGCAGGGTGGATTTACCCACCTGGGGCATCCCGGCTATGACGACTACCATATCCCCTCTGACACTAGGCATTTTAGAAAGCTCTGCTACACCCGTCTTAACTCTGGATATAATCTTGTTATTCCTCTTGTAGACCGAGAGGCATCTACCAAGCCCTTCTCTAAACAGAGAGGTTACCGCCTCTCTCTCAGCAGCCTTCTCTAGCTCGCTTAAATAGCTGGATTCTATCCTTGCTAGATTAATCAAGCTCTTCCTAATCCTAGAATACGCCTCCCCTGTGTCGATACCTGTGTAAAGCCTGAAGACCTCCCTGTAGAAATCTCCTAACCCTTCAATAAGCCTGAGAGCTTCCCCAACTCTCTCAAGCTCTCCTCTAATAATATCGCATGCTGTCGTAAGCTTCGTAGCAAGCAGCCTCCGCAGTGCAACCTCCCTGCTTCTAGCCTTCACCCCCGTTTGTCTAATAGAACGCAGCCTACTATCTACCAAACGGTAGACTTCTTCGAAAGTCCTGATATAGACCTTCTTCAAATCCTCGGCCAAAAACACAACCCCATGCCACTAGCACGTACTGCTATTATGGAACCAGGGTTTTGAATACTGCCTTGACAGGGTAGGGTTAGTAGTACGTGGGAAAGTTTATAATAATATGGGGCTAAAATATATCCGGGCAACTTATGCGGAGTAAAAGGGTTCTCAACATCGATAATGCCGGTAGGATAATGATCGATGCTATTATAATATTTGTAATAGTTTTCGCGAGCATATCCGCTTTTATAACTATTATAGTAACCGGGCACGATATCTACATGCTTCTAGCTGGTTTAAGAGATTTAGATCTAACACACCTACAGGATATTGCTAACGAGATAGTATTCGTATTCGTATTCCTCGAGATCCTCAGGTCTGCGCTTGTGGCTAGGAAGAGGCCTGAGGAGTATATTGCGGCACTAGGCGAGGTAGGTTTCATAATAACCGTGAGAGATGTTTTAAGGTCTTCTATAATCGGCTCCTCGCGAGACATAGTTCTATCTGCGGTCGGTTCAGCGATATTTATTCTAATTATATACATTACACGAAAATATATCCTCCCAGTTAGAAGAAGCGAGACCTACGAGCGGGAGGTATAAAACTAAGATTTTTATTTTCAAAACAATATCTCTACTCCTGCAACGGGATTAGGCTTGACGATTATAGTATCGGCTCTCGCTAGCCAGGCCCATAGCACTCCTGTTAGAGACCTCGTTTCGAAAGCTAGAAGGTTTATCGCTAGAGTACTCCTACCCCGGCATGTAGACAGGTTTGTTGTCGAGAAGTATGTTAGGAAGGCTATTAGAACCGCTGCCTGGAGGTCTCTTAGAGTAGAATCCAGAGCCCTCCTCCTAGCCCTCAGGAGGTTCCAGGGGGTTGTTAAATCTATGGTTCTGAAATCAATCCTCTACGATATATTCGTAGAAATCGAGCTCTCCACTCTGAGAGGGAGGGCTTTATTCTACGGGTTTATCCAGGCTATTAGAAACGGTTTAGAGCAAGTTCTAGGCGATTTAAAAAGGGTTCTAACCCTGGGGATATTCTACCTGAATACACCAACCCACTACAGGTTCTACGGGTGACTTACGCTGGAAGATGCGATCAACTAGCTGTGTTCTAGGCTAGTATACTCTAGGCGCCTGGGAGCAAGTAATACTATTCGCGAGGCGTTCGGCTGGCAACGTATGTGTACTGCTTTAAACCAGGCCTACGGAGTCTGCTAGAAACGAGGTTCTTATTCGATCGAGTAGCACCTGGTAGAAAGAGGCTTGTATTAGAGCAAGATAAGTAATATGCCTTATACCATACGCTTATGCTGTTAGATTTCATAGGCTTGTCTCTTGCGCTAGCTCATTTCACAGTGCCTCTAGCATACTATGCTTACATTGTAAAATACTATAGGAGGCCCTGGGATATCGGGCTGGAACCAGGATATAAGCCGAGGGTAACGGTTATAGTACCAACGTATAATGAAGCCAGGCTGATCGAGAGGAGGCTAGACAATATCTACAGCCAGGACTACCCGAGGGATCTGCTGGAGGTTATCGTAGTAGACTCTGCTAGTACCGATGGTACTGTAGAGAAGGTTGCCGAGTGGTGTAGGAGGCACCCGGATATTGCTGTAAGAATCGTTAGAGAAGGGGAGAGGAGGGGTAAGGGGTTTGCTCTTAATAATGCTTTAAAGTACTGTAGTGGTGAAATAATTGTTGTAACAGACGCTGACTCCGAGTGGGTTGGGAGGGATTGCTTAAGCAAGGCTGTCAGCTGGTTCTCGAACCCTACTGTAGGAGCAGTATCCTGTGTTAAAACCCCTGCTTCGAGCGGTTTAGCCGGTGTCGAGGAAGGGTATAGGGGTTTCTACAATATCATGAGAGTAGGCGAGTCCAAGGCCTGGTCTACCCCTGTTTTCCACGGTGAGCTAGCTGCCTACAGGAGGAGCCTGCTCGAGGAGATCGGAGGTTTCCCTACAGATATAGGGGCTGACGACAGTTATACTGCGACCAGGATAGCTCTAATGGGTTATAGGGCTATAATACCCGGGGATATAGCCTGTCTAGAGCTAGTCCCTTCCAGAGGCTACCACAAATGGAGGATTAGGAGGGCACAGCACCTGGTGCAACACTTCTGGAAGATACTAAGGGCTAGGCACAAGGCTCCTAAAAGGTTTAAAACAGTATTATACGCTGAAACATACCTCCACCTCTTCAACCCGTGGATACTATTAGCTGCAGCAATACTCTTAGCAGCCTCAGCGGCTACAGGCAGCCTCCTAGCAATACTACTACTCACCCTAGGACTCGCCCTACTATTATTCAAACCCTACAGGACATGGATAGCTACACAGCTATACCTGATAGCAGCCGCTGTAAGAAACCTCTGGACGAGAGAACTAGCTTGGGAGAAAACATTAAAGTAGGCCACACTCTAGAACCAGGCTTCAATAAGGTATTGAGAAGCTTGTCGAAGAACGAGGTCTTCGAGTATCTAAGAATGGTTAAAGCTGTTCTCACAAACCCAACTAAAACAAATATCCTGAGGCTAATGGCATATCCACTGGTGAAGCTAGTGCCATCGCTAAGACAGCTAATAGTTGTTGTAGCAGAGAAATCGCGAGAGCCTAGATTAACACACATAGAGAGATGGGGATGAAACTACTCTTTATACACCTAGCTACTGCCCCATATAGGCAGTGTTGAGTATGTTATCAAGAGTGTTGTCGAGAGGCTTGCTAGGCTTGGACACGATGTAATTGTTCTAGCCGGTGAGCCCAGTGTTGATAAGTCTAGAGAGGAGGAGATCAATTGATTCATGTCATTAGATGCCTGTTTGGAGCCCTAATGGAGCATATCATATACCGAGGATGAGAGGCGGGCTCTTCAAGTGTTTAAGAGAAGCGCGAAGATACTCAATGTTATTCACTTTCCGTAGACTTCCTCAGAGGAGATTTAATAAACCCTGGTATACATAGATATACCTGGTGTACTAGTGTGAGTGTCACGGTATCGATAAAGGTGCGTAAGGAGCTTGTAGAGCTCGCGGATAAGATGGTGCGCTATGGTATTGCTAGGAGTAGGTCTCATGCGTTCAATATTATGATTGAGAAGGGGTTGCGTGAGGTTGTTGGAGAGGTGGAGTTTTGGGAGAATGTATTCAGGAAGGTTGAGGAGCTAGAGAAGCAGGGGTATACTCTAAAACATGGTGGTCTAAGCAAGATCCTAGAGGAGGATAGGGGTTAGTGGTGTGAAAGAGACTTGAGCCTAACATACATAGATACAAGTGTAATCATCTCCTACATTGATGAAGCTGATCCCAGTCACGATAGAGGGGTGAGAATTGTTAACAGTATTAGTGGTAAGAGAGGTGTCTCTAAGCTAACTCTCGTGGAGCTTGCCTCTGTCTACTCACGAGCAGGGCTCGAAAACCCCATCGAACTCGCGATATACTCGATAAGAAGAATTAGAGCTGAGATGCTTAGCGTCGATTTTAACGAGCTGATGGAGGTAGCTGTCAAGTATGCTCCAATCCTAAAACTTAAAACACTCGACTTACTACACCTAATAGCATGCTTTAAGACTGGGTGTAAAGCATTCGCTACATTGGATAATGATATTATCAAGAAAGCTAGTGTAGTAAATAAAACTCTGGGTATTGAGATAATAACTGCACCATGACCGCCATGCTCTCACCTATAAGACCCTATTTTCTGTCTATATTGAGAACACTCTCCACGGACTCTCTACCTATATCCATCGACGGTTTAAGGCTCAGGATCTTTAGTGATGGTTTCGGAGCTCTAGAGGAAACCTGTTTACAAATGTTTATTTCACTGATGAAGAGATTAGGGTGCTAGAACAATAGTTGATCTGGGAGCACATCAATGCTCCTCCACTGTAGAATCCATTATTAAAGCCGCCACCAGCTCTAAATAATTTTGAATACCTGTAAATATTTGCGAGTATTTGATGTGCTGTCTAAATACTTTTGCTAGGCTCTAAAGAATATTAGGCTCTTATACAATGTGTTTTGTTGTACCTGTGAAGGGGTTTATCCGCCGAGATAGCGGCGGATCCCAGAGGGGGAGGCAGCAAGAAAAGAGGATGATATGAGATGCGGATGCGGGGGTGCCTGGGTCACCCCAAAGCGCCTCTGCCGTGAAGGATGAAGCCAGACGGAGCAGGGGAATAAGAGATGAGGGGATGAAGCAAATAATTAAAAGTATTTACAGGTAGCTACAAGTATTCACCAGACCCGAACCCTCCCCAGGTCAGCTAATCATCGCTGTGGAGCTAAATCCTATTGCTGTAAAACTTTATAATATCAAGGCTCTAGGCAACATAATTAATGCGAAGAGCCTGAGAATCAAGACAGCTGTTTGGGACCTAGAGGGAGAGATATATCTAGATATGAGCTACTGGAGCGAGGGAGTACATATTAGTACATCCGGTAGAGGATTAAGGGTAAGAGCTGCAACTATGGATGATATACTAAACCTCGCAGAGGGTAGAACAATTGTTAAAATAGATATTGAAGGTGTTGAATACAAGGTGTTAAGTAAGGCAGAGCTAGAGAACGTAGACATAATTCCTTTAGAAGTTCATGGAAGTATAGAACCGATAGTAAAGATTCTTAAAGATAAAGGATTCGAAACATACATCTTTGCTTACCCCATCAGCAAAGAGCTTTCGCTTGCATGGTTAAAGACAAAACCAAAGAGCTATGGAGCCATCATAGCCCTACAGACTTATCGCATCTCAAATAGCAAAACCACACATCACGATAGTCAAAGGAGTTAAACCATGAAGATCCTCTTCACTGCCCCGAGATACTATACATATATTGGTGGTGTTGAGTATGTTGTTAAGAGTGCTGTCGAGAGATTTGCTAGGCTTGGGCTTAATGGTAATGTATAATGGTTTACTCTATGAGATTTCCTAAAGTCTTCGTGTATAGAGGTTCATTCATAGTCTATCTCTTTCTAAAGGCTTTATCTACGTTGTTAGCCACGTTTATCCCTCTAGACTATGTTGCTATCCCATCTATCACAGGGCTTAGATTTGTTATACCTAAGCGTGGCTATGCCTCAGGTGCTAGACTCATCACACTTATGCTCGGATAAGTAGAGCCCCGTAGAGAGAGTATTTCAGGAAGTTGATTAAGCGTGCCAAGGTTTTCATAGATGTTGGAGCTGCTAGCGATGGTTACTACTCGCTTATCGCAGCAAAGCTTAACAGGAATACCTACGTCATAGCTGTTGAGCCCTCCCCACGGAATACATGTATCTAGTACACAATGTCAAGATAAACAAGCTCGAAGGAAAAATCCTGTGCCTCAACATAGGCCTCTCAGATAAATACGTAGAGACCTATTTAGAGAATAGAAGGATCCTATTTACGAGACTAGACGATCTCGTGAAAGCTCTAAGTATTGATAGAGTCGATATAGTGAAACTAGATGCTGAGGGTCGTGGAGCATCAATAATAGCAGGAGCATTAGAAACAATCAAGAAATTCAAACCCATAGTATTCTTTGAAGTGCATAACGAAGAAGAGAGAAGAGCCATTGAAACACTATCTAAGATAGGCTACGAGGTATATAGAGAAGTAGGAGAGATGCACATACTCATACCTGGGAGTAGAGACGGGTTAGCGCTATGAAAATCGTCTACATAGCCCCATTCTACTATCCCGTGGTTGGCGGTGTTGAAGAGGTTGTTAGAAGAATTGCAGAGTACATGGTTGGCAGAGGACATGATGTTTATGTTATTACGTATAATAGGCTTAGGAGGGGAGGCTTAGGTTCTTTACCCATAGAGGAGGAGATTAATGGTGTTAAAGTTATTAGGCTTAGACCTAGCTTCACATGGAGTCACGGCTCTTACAGCCCCAAGCTTCCAGACATGCTTAAAAAGCTTAAACCAGATATTGTTCATGTTCACGTTTGGAGACATCCCCACGTATTTCAAGTAGCTAAACTAAAGAAGGAGCTGAACTTTAAAGCAATATTGCATGGACATGCGCCATTCCACGGGATAGACCAACTAGGCCTAATAACCTGGACATACCACAGGCTTGTGGACAAAACCTTAAGAAACGCTCTACACAACTACGACATATACATCGCACTGACAAACCACGAGAAGGAAATAGCAACGAGAAAACTCGGGCTAAGCGAGGACAAGGTGGTAGTGGTGCCAAACGGCATTGAAGAGGATCATTGCAAAACAAACAACGACAGGGAAAACACCATACTCTACTTAGGTAGGATAAGCAGGGCCAAGAACATACAACTTCTAATAAAGGCAATGAAGCACGTAAGCAGCGTTGTAAAGGATGCAGAATTAATACTGGCGGGCCCAGACGAGGGGCTAATAAGGCAGATAATGAACTACGCAGGCAGGCATGGAATAAGGGCTAGGTACCTAGGCGTGGTCACGGAGGAGGAGAAGCACAGGCTATACCTGAGAAGTAGGGTCTACGCACTACCATCAACCTACGAACCCTTCGGAATAACACTACTCGAGGCAGGCATACACGCAACACCAAGCACAATAACAGGAGACGGAGGACAGTTAGAGGTAGCACCACCAGGCATAGCAAGCCTTTGGGCTGAGCCAAAACCCGAGAAGTATGGAGAAGCCGTAATCACTCTGTTAACTGATTGTAGTCTATGGAGGAAGCTAAGTATACAGGCAAGAGAGTGGGCATTACAGTATGTCTGGAGCGAGATACTATATAAATATGAAGACCTTTACAAGAGGCTAACCACATGAAAATAGTCCATGTAATCCATCATTATTGGCCTATTGTAGGTGGGATAGAAAACGTTGTTAAGGCTTTAGCCGAGGGTATGGCTAAACTAGGTCATGAAGTACATGTAATCACTAGTACCTATGGTGCTGAGAATAGACCTAGGGAAGAGGTTATCAACGGCGTCTACATCCATAGAGTTAAGTCACTTAGATTATACTCCCCAGACCTTACGTACCCTCTCGAAATACCTAAGAACATCTTAAGAGATGCGGATATTGTTCATGGACATAGTCAAAACAGCTTATTTGCAGTAAAAATTGTTGAGGAAGCTAAGAAGCTAGGTGTTAAAACAGCTATGCATTTCATGGCTGTAGACGCATTTGGAAATTATCCAAACCCCTTTATTAGACCTTTAGCCTCATACTATGGAAGACTATGCGTTAGGAAAGCTATTAGTGTAAGCGATATCAAGCTTGCTAAAAGTTTAAGGGATATAAATATTCTAGAAACAATGTTCGATGTGAGAGCACTTTACGTGCCTGATGGAATAGATAAGAATCTTCTTGAGATTCCTAGCATGGCCGAGGAGTTTCAAAGAAAATACGGTCTTCATAAACCATTCATAGTTTATATCGGGAGATTACACAAGCTCAAAGGTGTTGACATACTTATAAAAGCTATGTCCATAGCCATCAAGGAGGATCCCGAACTTTATGCAGTTATAATTGGTCCTGGAGAACAAAGACCCTATAGAGAGCTGGCTAAGAGACTAGGGGTAGAGGGAAATGTTTTATTCCTAGGATTTGTAAATGAAAAGACAAAGATAGGTGCTATTGATTCCTCGATAGCATTAGTACTTCCAAGTATTTGTGACTATGTTGAGGTATACTCGCTGGTTGTAAGCGAAGCATGGGCTAGAGGAAAACCCGTTATAGCCTCGTCAGTTGGAGAAATACCCTACAGAGTAAAGCATATGGTAAACGGTTTATTGGTTCCGCCGAGAAATCCAAAAGCGCTCGCAGAAACTATAATAGCAATTGCTCAGGATAAAAAATTGAGCAGGAAACTTGGTCTTGAAGGTAAAAAACAAGTAGTTGTATGGGATGAAGTAATAAGCAAGCTATTAGTACTATATACTTCTTGAGGTACCATCTATGCAAAACCCTCGAGTAAAAATTACTATTGACTTACTGGATAAGCATGCTCGCAGAATAAAGAATATCATCGAGCTTGGTGTAGGGGATGGACCACTTTTACTAGAGGTTGCCCGAAGGGTGGGAGCTAGGTTTTTAGTCGTCAATGTGAAAGGAGCTTTCTATAACCATGATCCAATTTCATATATCAACATGATTGTGCCGAAAGTAGTTCCAAGCATGGCTGAAATAATTTTAATTGCGACAAAACCTATTAAGTAGTTAGTAATGACTACTAATTTGATGCTGATGATGGGCAATAAGCATAAACCGCTTACATTTTTTAAAATACTTCCAGATCTCATATAAATATACAATGGATTAATTATGAAATATGCTGTAAACCCTAGTAGTAGGGAGGCTTTCAGTATATTCGTAGCAGAGGCTCTGGCGATGGGAGTGCCGGCGATTGTTTCGAGGGAGATAGCCGAGAACCTCAACGCTAGCGGTAGCCTGTTTACAGACGACCTACTGGTTGAGAATAGAGCTACTACCCCACATGGGGGCGTGTTATGGAGGAGTACCTGAGGAAGCTCTACCACTCTCAAATTAGCTAACCATATGATTGGCTAGTGTGATTGAGGTGAGCAAAGCGTGAGCATCCGCCTCACATCACGCTCACACGATTCTCACCGCGGCATCAGTCCTGCGTCTAGCCGCATCACATAAATTTAAGTTTAGGATGCTTACACAGCTTTAAAGGGTGGTGAGAGACTCAATAAGGGTGTAGTGAAGACGAGCAAACGAGACATCAATTCGCGTCAAGACGTATCTAGAGGGTTGGAGGAGCGTAGGGAAGCTTTACTCAGAGCGTTTGGGCTAAGCCCATCTAGAGAGACGCTAGTTAAAATACTTAAGCTCCAGAGCCTCCTAGAGCGTGGTGCCACCCTTAGAGGCGCTATTAGGAGAGTTGGTCTCGGCTGGAAGAACTACTACAAGTACGCACCAGTAATATACATGTCGCCAAGGCTTCTAGTACCAATTTCAAAAAGCTACCTGAGGGTCCACGCAGTTCACTTCGGCTGGGAACTCGTGGAACGGATTAGGCTAGCAGTGAATGAAGTTGTTAAGGATGCCGTGCTAGAGATGGCTAAGAGGCTTCTAAAGGGCAAGATAAAGCACAGAGACCTGGGAAAACGTTGGCTAAGAGTAGCACAAGACCTTGTCAAAGCCTGGATGCACGAGGTATTCGTAAGCCTCGTAGAACAAACACCTATATAGCAATTGAAGTTAGGTGATTGTTATTAATATTCTAGTTATAGCATTAATGACTTTAGCTAATATATTGGTATTAACCTTTATTTCCATGCATAAAGTAAAATTTGACTTTGCTATTCCTAGAGTATCGATTTATGCTATTTTAATTGCTATTTTGAAATTGGTTTTTATATTAAAGCCTATAAATCTATTGATCGCAAATCTTGTTACGTCTGTAGGCATAGTCTTAGCCTTGCTATCAAACAATAAAAAGGTTTTTATCTTTGTCACGACTTTAATATTTATAGCCTCGCCAATACAGGTTTTATCCAGATACGGTTTTTCACCTATAGGATACGATGAGGGGAGATTCTGGGGGTTTGCTTCACTTATCGAAAAATATGGACGCTATGATTATTCATTCGCTATTTACGAGAACCCCTATTATCAATTATTCGGGGTAGTTTCCTATATAGACTATCTATACAAGGAGATAACACGTTTAAATATGGAAACAGGAAACACCATTCTTGTTATTATACTTAATATAACGATTCTTATGCTTTTCTATATGATAATAAGACGACTAAAACTAGAAATGCTTGGCACGAGTATAGTACTAACCTCCTTATTTTTACAACAAATAGCAATGCCTATATTGAATTTTATTCCACAGTCGCTTTCATATATCTACCTGTCAGAGATCTTAGCTGTTCTCTTAGCATTAAGCGACAGTAAGCAACGCATGCCGGCTTCAAGCAGTCTCCTATTGATCATGATCACGGTAGTTGCTTCTACTATCACTCATGTCACAGTACCTCTAGTTCTTATCATAACATCGATCTATTTGCTGATAACATTTTTTATAATTAATACAACAAATAAAAGGCTAAGAGTTGGTAAAACCATTACTCACATATTCTTAGGAGTCTATGTTATCGCTTTAACATATTGGTTTTACTCTGCATCCTTAAGTACGCTAATAGGAGGGGGTAAAATCACAATATTGTCGTTGCTAACGGCCTTGAAGAATCTGTTATTTCATGAAGAAAAGGCAGGTGAAGCTATTACATCAAGTATATTGTGGCTTGGGGAAATGCCTAGTGCATCGCTTTATACGGAAACGCTACTTATAGCAGCTACAGTTTTATCCGCATTTAAGTTTATGAAGGTTTTAATGTCGAAACAGCAAGCACAGAAATTGGATGGCGGTAGCCTGTTAGTTGGGAGTTTAGTATTTGCAGCATTAACGTTCTATTTATTTACCGCATTTGCTAGCACAAGACGTTACTATTATGTAGCATTTATTTTATCAGAGATAGCTCTAGGATATTTGCTTACAGAAATTCACCAGGATCAAGAGAGAGTCAAATTCCTAGCGTCAAATACTTATTTAGTAAAGAAGGAAAAAGTAAGAGCTATACTGTCAGCTCTAGTAATTATTGGAGTTATAACTGCGATATGTTTACTTTCTGGAACATATATAGCGGATAATTACATGCCATTGCCAGGGAGAACTGAGTGGGATATTTCTAGGCAGATTTTCTACCTTTTAGATAACGATACGTGGTTCTATATATCAGCACTGGGAGGTCCCTCAGCGTACACCGATCTGAGATTAGCCGTGCCGTTGACTTATTATGGTTTAACAGACTTCCCGAACATATTAGAAAGGCGCTCGATTTTAATTGGTATAAAATTCGATGATCTCGGAGAACGCTTTATAGACAGATATTTTGCAAGTGTTTATAAGAATATGCTTGATGCGAAAGAGTACGATATCGTTGGTATCTGGGGCGAGTACCATATAATAAAATTCGATAGCTTTAGTGATTAATATGCAGACCAGGATGATAATAATTCTCTCAGGTCATATGGGAACGGGTAAAACTACTCTAAGCAAAATATTATTGAAACATCTAAACGCTATGGGAATTAAAGCCAAGTATTCATATATATCCTCTTTTCACTTTTTAGTCTATTACCTAAACTATTTGTTGCTGAGGGTAAGGTTTCCATCTAGTTTTGTAAAGTTATTTAGGAAAACGGGGATACATCCTTTAAGCCTAAATTCATACTTGTTAAGAAGAATCATCAATGTATTAATAATGTTAGAGGTCTTCTCCCTCTCTACTATCTACCTGCTTAAAGTAATATTACCGCTTAAACTACGTCTAAAGGATGTAATCGTTGTTGACGAAGGGCCTATACACACGATAGCAGCCTACCTAGCTTTGATTAACGAACTAAGGCAAAACTCTGGCAAAAATAGGGTTGGACGCGGCAAGTTTTTAATTTATGTAGCTCTCAAACTAGTTCTACATGTGAAAAAACATACCCGGATAAAGACGTATTATCTCTGTCATAACTCATCAAATGAGCTTATCCAAAGTATTAGAAGAAGGGGTTATCCTCCATTTCTTGAGTATGCCATATCATACAATAAAGTGTTTGACTACGCTAAAGAATTTGTCGAGAAATCTATAAATCTAGAGATAAAGGTCTTTAACATCTCGAAAGAGGGCTACGCCACCATATTAAACAATGTACTTAACGATATAACCAATAGTAGCAATGGCGTTGGGTAGTGTGTGATCATGACCAAGCCTCTAGTAACAGTGATAATGGTCACATTCAATTCCATGAAAATTAAACATATCTTAGATGAAGCGCTAGATCATTTGCTGAAGGTTAGCTACAGACCACTTGAAATCATAATAGTAGATAATGGGTCTACGGATGGAACATTTGAGTACATACGTAAAGTCGTTAGTGAGAAAGCTCCTAGGGATGTTCAATTCAAACTTCTTAGGCTATCTAAGAACTATGGATTTGCTATAGCAAACAATATTGCCTTCCTCTACAGAAATAGGGAGTCTAAGTATGTTGTTCTCATAAATAACGATTTGGCTGTGGAGCCGCATAGCCTTGAGATTTTAATAAAATTTTTGGAGGAAAATAAAGATGTTGCAGGTGTTCAAGGAAAAATTCTGACATGGGACGGCAGGAGAATAGATAGTGCAGGATGTTTTATGGATGTCTTCCTCGGAACATATACTAGATGTCAAGGGGCATCGAGCTCGGCTTGTAACGAGCCAATGTATGTAGGGTATATCGATGGAGCCTTTTCTATATATAGAGTTGATGCTTTGTTGAAGGCTAGCAAAATTATCGGAATAAGTGGAATTTTCATACCATTCTTTTTTATGTACGGCGATGATTACGAACTGGGAACTAGATTACAAAAATTATTAAATTACAAATTAATGTATTTGCCCCTAATTGTTGGAAGGCACTATAGATCAGCCACTGTAAAGGTATTGAATAATCCGATCTATGAGTATTGGGGGTGGCTTAGCGAAATAGCAGTTAGAGTACTATATGATAGAATGTGGACTACAAAAATGCTATTAATATTCCCTATAGCAATAGGAATATCCCTATTAAAACCAAGCAAATACGTTATTAGAGGGTTCATAAGCGGAATAATAAGAGGCATTAAGTTGTCAAGAAAAATACCTCGAATAAAAAAATTGCAGACATCTCGATGCACAAATATTTGCTCAAAACCCTACGCGAAGTATAAACTTATGCTAATATTAATGTTTAGATACTTGTTAAAATATGGTAGAAGAGGCTCTAAAATCCTTTACTTAGTAATCTCAAGATGCCTAGGAATAGATGCATGTATTGAAAAATTGTTTTAGAGTTATAGGTATATCATAAGCTATACCTATCTCTATATACTACAATGTTAATTAAGAAAACCATATTAAATGAGGCTCATCCATACTTCGACTACCATGTCTAGGTTTTGCTTTGGAATAGAGGATACAAAGTTAAATATGTACCGGTAGAATGCGGCTTACATTACCACGGGAAAAACAATCGGTGAGCTATCTAAATACTATGGTTATAGAGCCCACATAGCTCTTAGTATAGTTATTAGCACTAGATATAGTAATTCATTAATTCGAAAACTACTAATGCAAGAGAGAAAGATTTACAAGCTTACCGATAAGAACAAGTATAAGGCAATGAGCGACGGTATTAAACTAGGTGTGAAAACACTTTCGTTATTAGGCGCGTCTCTAAGCTTCTATAAAGCACCATATGTAAAAGTAATCTATCCCGAAGCACTCAAAACACTTATACCTATAAAACTCGGGGGAAGAGAGAAAACCATTATGCCACAGGAGTTAACTACGGGGATGTAAGGATGAAGGTTAGATTTGTATCATGGAATACAGGTCTTGCTGGTGGTAATAGAGCTGTTTTTGAAGTTGCTAATAGGCTTTACGAACGTGGATACAAAGTCGATATTGTAGCATTGGGTGGTGATCATTCCTGGTTCAATGTTAAAGTTCCTATCAATTATATCGAAGGTTTCGAAATAGCAAAAAAGAACAAGTTAATTAGTACTTCAACCAGCGTTTTAACAACGTTATACAGTGTTCTTAAACACGGGGTTAAAAAGCGTTATAAGTTATTGGATCTAGGATCTTTTATTGCTAACAAGTATGGAGTTTATCTAGACCTGATTAGATACTTAGCTGAAAACATCTCTGGAGCTGATGTATATATAGCCACTTGGTATCCGACCGCTCTATCTATATGGCTTGGTACTCGAGGTGATTCAAAAAAACTATTTTTCATGCAAGATTTTCCTGAGCTTGTCGAATATGCTGATGGAGACTATGGTCTCAGACTATTTAAGCTAACACTTATGCTACCATTTATATTCATTGCTAATTCAAGTTATACTAGGGATTTAATTCTTGAAGTCAATCCTACAGCAAAGATCTATGTATCCGGTGTTGGTGTGGATACAGAAATCTTCTATCCGAGGAAGAAAAGAATTATCGATGCTGGGAATAAATATATTATTATGATTATTTTAAGAGGGGCATGGTTTAAAGGCGATGATATAGCTATCAAGGTAGTTAATGGTTTGAATAAGAGAATACCAGTAATGGGCTTGCTCGTTGGCCACAGAAATATTGTGGACAAAGTTTTCAGAAGAGTTAGACCCGAGTTTCCGTATATAATCTTTAGCGGTGTAAACGATGACGAGTTAGCCAAACTTTACTCGAACAGTGATTTATTTCTATTCACATCATATGCCGAAGGCTTTGGGCTACCACCACTTGAGGCAATGGCTTGCGGCACTCCTGTTGTCATGACTGATGCTAAGGGTAATAGAGACTATGCTATAAATGGTTTCAATAGCATTATTGTTGAACCAGGCAATATAGAGGCTTTAACCGATGCAGCGTATCAAGTATTGACAGATCAGAGCCTTAGAGAGCGACTGATCCAAGGTGGTTTAGAAACTGCGAGGAAGTGGTCATGGGAGAAAGTTGTAGACGTATTTGAAAAAGCTATTAAAGAGGTGTAGCTATGAAAGTAACAGTTATCGTTGTGGCGTATAGTAGGAAACGGTACTTAATGGACGCGTTAAAAAGTCTTGTAAGCCAAGTAGAACCCCGGATCAAGTTATAGTAGTTAAAAATTTCGACGATGAAATAGTAGATAACTATATAATTAAGCATGGTTGGACTAGCATAGAGAGCAGCTCTCTCAAATATGGTGAATTTATATCATCAGCTATAGAAGAGGCTAAGGGCGATATTATAGTATTTTTAGAAGATGATGATGTTTTTGAGAAAGAGAAGATGAAAACAATTAAGAAGATTTTTAGAAATCCAAAGATAAGCTATGGTCATAATGCTAGAAGCTTCATAATTGAGAAAACTCTCTTAGACTCTCGCCCTCTAGAGATCCTCGGTATAATTAGGTTCTTAGAAAGCATAACGCCTAAACAAGATGTGATTGTAGACACGTTTAGTAAACATTCTGATGGATATCTCATTAAATTTAGAGATATTATATCAACTGTTAGTTTAATGAGTATTAGATCTGATTGTATCAAGGAGAGAATTAATGATTTAAAGAAAATAAGCATAAGTGTCGAAACATTTATACCTGCTGCGGCTAGTGAGTGCGGTTTCTTATACCATACTCCTCTGAGATTAACCAGATACAGAATTCATAGTAGTTCTTCAATAGCTTTCACAAGATCCGGGAAATTACGTGTGCTTAAGAACTACGCTAGAGCTATCAAAGATCACGAACTTATAGTAAACATGTTAAGATCCGAGAACAGGCTGAGAAATGTAATTAAATATTTTCGGTCTGAGGCTAAGTTAGTATTATAGAATACAGGGCTGATCTCATTGAAATCTCTTACACTTGATGATTTACAAAATCTATGTAGATATGATTTTAGAAGATGTCTACGTATTCCTAAGACAGTCATTAATTATCTGCTAAGTTTAAAAGAACTGTAATCAGGTTTTAATGATGTTAGACATCATTAAAATGGTTTTTAAAGTGGCCAAATCCAGACCATTATTTAAAAACTATTATAGTGTAATCTTTAAATACTTTCTATTTAGACACAACTTGCTTAGAAATAGCATTACTCACATTAAATGTTTAGACGAACAAACGCTTGATACAAATTTTCGCCTAGTTGGTTATATAATTAGATTATATTCTCAGGGCATCATTAATGGCATAGACTGTAAAAGAAGGGCCTTAAGAAGTGTTAGAGGATTTCTGGTACCTATTGAAGAGTTTATGCTTGGCACAGGTATTGAATATGCTTTAATAAGTGGTTGGGGCTATGATTTTAAAGGTAGATACTGGTTTAAAGGTAGTGTTAAATTTAAGCATATGCATTGGCCAATTATAGAGACATTTGATCTAGGTCAATATGATAGTGTTAATGTCGATAGTAAGATAGTACTAGATATTGGCGCGTTTATCGGGGATACAGCAATCTGGTTCATAACGAGAGGCGCGAAACGTGTCTACGCTGTTGAACCGCTGCCTATCAATTACAATGAAATGCTTCAAAACATAACATTAAACAACTTATCGGATAAAGTGATCCCCATGAAGGTAACAATCAGTTATAGCGAGCGTAGGATAAAAATACCCCGTAGTGTGAGCGCTTACGTGAGAGGAGGTTCTATTAGTGAAATGCTGCAGTCTTCACGGGCTCAGAGTTATGAATATATTAATGCAGTAACACTCAGTGAGTTATACAAATCTTTGCCTGAGAAACCTACAGTGCTTAAAATGGATTGCGAAGGTTGCGAATTCGATATCGTTTTAAATGATTATAACATAGTTAAAGAATTCAATCAAATAATCTTTGAGTACCATTCATATATTACTAAGCGAAGTATCTATGAATTAATTTCTATACTTAGCAAAGATTTTAGATGCAACTTTGTGAAAGAGGAACTATATAGAGATAAGCCTAGAAATATGCTAGGAATGCTTCATTGTACAAAGACTACTTAATGAGCTTAAAATACGCTACATCTTTCACATGGTCAAAATGCTTAATTCTAGCTAATCTGTAGCCGTAGTCTCTGAGGAAACTCAGTAAATCAGTGGTTTTCACTTGATCTATGTGTACTTCAATCACTAGTTTATCTATGACTCCTCTACTTAAGATATTCTTTGAGCCCTCAAGAACTTTCAGCTCATAGCCTTCAACATCGATCTTAGCGATATCAACACTATCGATTTTTCTACCAATAAATCTACTAGAATTACTCAGTATGTAGTCTAGCGTCACTAGCGGTACATCAAAGTATTTGAGCACCCCTAGATCGCCCACAGGATTTTTAAGCAGATGATCTTTAATAAGAGATGACGCCTCGATATTAGCTTTTGGCATATATAGTCTAGCAAAGCCTATTGAGTTCCCAAGCGCATATGGCAACGCCTTGATATTTTTCACTTTATTTAATCTAATGTTATTTACGAGCCAGTAAAACGATTCAGGATTCGGCTCGAAAGCAATAACAAAACCGTCATCAACAAGTTTCGAGGCAACCAATGAATACACACCTATATAGGCGCCAACATCAATAACCACGTTACCCTTACGTGGTATGAAATCAGGATGAAGCATATACTCTCTTCTCTCAAACATATCAGGAATATTTATAAATATAGTATCTAGGTTGTTTACATATATCTTGACACCAAAATGTAGTTTGACCACTGGATGATTAACCAACTCGTATTTAATCCATGGAGTAATTAACGAGATTTTAAACTTTAATAAGTTTCCGTTGATTAGTGAAGTGAGGTCTCTTAAAATGCTTCTGGCAAAAATAATAAAACTAGGCATAAATTTCCCTCTAGATATATTTAAGACATCTAATATAAAAACCGAATATAAAACTAGCTTAAAGAAGTAGAGCCGGAAGAACTAGTTCTCGGTCAAAATCTAATATAGCATAACTACAAAAAGAGCCGGCAATATGATCTGCGGATACTTGCTAATGAGGTTATTAAACGTCAAACCATAGCAATAGTTACTGTGTTACTGGCAGTAATTATCAAGGTTCCACTGATGAGAAGCGTTTTAAATAAAGTAATATTAAGGGTCACTATATAGAGGAGGAAGGTAAGCTCTTTGCTACCATTATAACAATATAATTAGTTCGATTCTATGGGAGGCTTGAAAGAGGGGTTTGGAGTAAGGTTGAGATCAAAGGAATATGTGTAAAAATCGCTCAAATTATATGGAACGAGACGAGCTTGTTAAGGCCTCCAAAGTTATTTGGGCTCTGAACAATACTGCGTCGGCGATAAGCCTACTACTTGGAGAAAGGACTATCTCTAGCCACAGCTTGTTAAGGGGATTAGTTGATGTTTTGTCTAGTGAAAAACAGGGAATACGGTAGCTCTACCGCTTATGTAAGGTTCTTCATTCAAACTTCTACTACGGCTTTATGAGCAGAAGAATGTTTTGAAGATGTGAGGAGGATTGCAGAAAGGCTTTTAATAATACTATAGGAGTTTCTAGTGAAGAAGCCGCTGAGATAATTCTATTTGAATAAGAGCAATAAACAATAGGACGATTGGTGAGGTTTTGTTATGAATAAAATTGAGATTATAGGTATTAAGTTGCCTTTGATTAAACCTGGTGATGATATCGTTGATGCGATAATTAGGTGTGTTAATGAGCAGGAAGTTCAGCTTTTAGATGGAGATGTTCTCGTTATTACCGAGAAGATTGTTTCAAAGTCTATGGGGTTGTTGATCGAAGAAGAGAAGGTCAAGCCATCTAAAGAAGCGTTGAGAATAGCGAATAAAACTGGTTTAAACCCTAGATTTGTTGAACTGATATTAAGAGAGTCTGACGATGTTGTAGCTGTTGTTCCTATAAGAGAGCTTGTCTATAGCAAGGCACTTGATCTCTTCTCACTCGCTGAAGATGTTAATGCTGCTAAAAAAACTTATCGATGAATATCCATACTTCTTCATAGTTTTGAAAGAGGGTATGCTATGGAGTGATTCAGGCATAGACTCGTCAAACGCTCCCCCGGAAACATATGTTATACCTCCGAGGAATCACAATGAAGTTGCTAGGAGAATCCACGAAAAGATCCGTGAATTAACAGGCAAATATATTCCAGTAGTGATTTGCGATACAGAGCTCTTTTCAAGGGGTTCGATCGATTTCGCTAGATAATGTCTAGTTGTGAAGAGGCCTGAAAGACTATATAGGGTTAGGATAACTCTTCTAGCTAGGGGAGAATTAGCATGGAAGACGTATTTGTTGAAGACGTTTTCGAAAGGAAGAAAGAAATAATATTCGAGGAGATCCCCAGGAGATCGCCAAGAGTACCTTACTGAAACCCTTCTCACAGCTAATCCAGGGCCTGGCAACTGTAGAATAGTAAACACAAAAGGCGTTTAATGTCGAGAGGGGTTCTCGACGAAGTTTAATGATTTTAACCGATAGGGTGCAACGCTAAACACTTCTATCTTTAAGAAAGCTCTCGCTTTTAACACAGAGATTAGGTCGGACTCCCTAGATACATACAAATATTTTAGAGAAAGGGGTATTTGATGTTTATCAGGGTGTTTGTATACGGCTTCAAGTATAAAAGGTCTTGTATTAGCTGCTGGCGAGGGTTCTAGGCTTAGGCCTTTCACTTTTTCTAGGCCTAAGCATCTCATACCTCTCTTGGGTAAGCCGATGATCCAGTACCCTATTGAAGACTTGTTTTCTACCGGTGTTAGAGATATCGGTATTGTTGTAGGCTATTTCGGCGATATGATCAGAGATATCCTAGGAGACGGCACTGGTTTCGACGCGAGATTCACTTATATACAGCAGGAGAAGAGGCTTGGCATCGCCCATGCTATCCATAGAGCTATCGAGACTGGTTTCGTTGATAGAGAGTTTATCGTCTATCTCGGCGATAACATCCTCAGCAACGGGATCAAGGACTATGCTAGGACATGGTTTGAGGATAATAGTGATGTCCACATCCTCCTAGCCAGGGTGAGAGACCCTAGACGCTTCGGTGTAGCTATTGTTAGGGATGGTAGGATAGTTAAACTAGTTGAAAAGCCGAAAGAGTTTGTATCAGATCTCGCGGTAGTCGGCGTCTACATGTTTAGAGACCCTGATCTCGTCGAGAAAGCTTTCAAGAGCTTGAAGCCCTCCTGGAGGGGGGAGTACGAGGTGACAGAGCTCATCCAGTGGTTTATAGACAACGGGTACAAGGTTTCATACTCTATAGTCTCGGGCTGGTGGAAAGATGTCGGTACATACGACGGCCTCCTGGACGCGGTCTACCTGCTACTAGACAGAGCCGACCCTAGGATAGAAGGGGTGGTCGAAGGAGATGTTAAAGGCAGGGTTGTCGTCGAGAAAGGCGCTATTGTCAAAGGCTCTGTATACGGGCCAGCCTATATAGGCAGAGATGTTATCGTTGAAAGAAACGCTGTCGTAGAACACTATGTCTCAATAGAGCAGGGGGCTAGAGTATTGTCAGGGAGTATTATGAGGTCTCTGGTAATGGATGGAGCAGAAATAGATTTGAATAAGGCTAGGCTTATCGATAGCGTGATCGGTTCTAGAAGCATTATTAAATGCTCTAGAGAACTACAGGGCGATATAAGTCTTGTTATATCGGATTACAGCCGTGTACAACTCTAGGTGCTAGAAATGAGGGTGCTTGTAACAGGAGGAGCAGGGTTTATAGGTAGCAATTTCGTAAGACACATCGTAAACGAGTACGGCTGGGAGACAATAGTCTACGATAAACTGACTTACGCTGGTAGAATAGAGAACCTCCGAGACGTTTTAGACAGGATAAAGTTCGTGCGCGGGGATATTGCGGACGAGGAGAGTTTTACAAGGATGGTCAGAGACTTCCAGCCGGATGTAATAGTGAATTTCGCTGCTGAAACACATGTAGACAGGTCTATTAACGAGCCTGCTCCATTCATTAAAACAAATATCGTCGGCGTATTCACAATCCTAGAAACCATGAGGAGGATCGGGTATGACATCCTACTACTACATGTATCGACTGACGAGGTTTACGGAGATTTATGGGGGACTAGTAGAGAGTCTTCTGAAGAAGATGCTCTAAACCCTTCCAGCCCCTACTCGGCTTCTAAAGCATCCGGAGACCTACTTATTAAAGCCTATGGGAGAACATACGGTTTGAAGTACAGGATTGTAAGACCCTGCAACAACTACGGCCCATACCAGCACCCTGAGAAACTAATCCCGAGATCCATCATTAGAATATTATACAATAAGCCCCCGGTGTTATACGGTGATGGGAGCCAGGTCAGGGACTGGCTTTATGTAGAAGATACTGCCAAGGCGATCACACTAGTTATCGAGAAAGGCTCTGATAGAGAGATCTACAATGTATGCGGGAATATGTATGCTACTGTTAGAGAAATAGTTGAGAAAATCCTCGAGGCTATGGGTAAGCCTAAGAGCTTTATAGTATACGGGAAGCCTAGGCCTGGCGAAGACCGGAGGTATGCTATGGTATGCGCGAAGATAAGAGAGCTCGGGTGGAAACCGCTAGTAGGCCTGGAAACCGGGCTCAGGCTAACTGTAAAATGGTATCTGGAGAACGAATGGTGGTGGAAACCGCTAGTAGATGAGAGGTATGTCCTAGCCGACCACCCGTGGTGACCCTATGAGAATACTTGTTACTGGTGGGACAGGGCTACTAGGCTACAACGCTTTGAAGATTCTCCGAGAGAAGGGTTTTAAAACATATGCTACATTCCACACACATAATCCCCCGCCAGTAGACGGGGTAGAGTGGATTAGGCTAGACCTCGGGGAATACGATAAAGTACTAGCTGTATTAAAAGAGTTAAAGCCCGATATAGTTTTACACACGGCAGCGTACACAGATGTCGATGGTTGCGAGGTAAACAGGGATGTAGCCTACAGGGTCAACTATCTCGCGACGAGAGCCCTAGCTAGTGCGGTTCTAGAAGCAGGGGGTTTCTTAGTCTATATCTCTACAGACTATATATTCGACGGTGAGAGAGGTATGTATAAAGAGGAGGATATACCCTATCCTATCAACTTCTACGGGTTTACGAAGCTTCTGGGAGAGGTAGCAGTACAGTCTATACTAGGAGTAGAGAGAGCGTTGATTATCCGTATCAGCGGTCTCTACGGGTACAGCCCGACAGGCAAGAAGAATTTCGGTTTGCAAGCACTCGAAAAACTTGTGAGAGGCGAGGGCGTCTATGCTTTCTACGACCAATACCTATCCCCTACATACGCCTACCATCTAGCCCAGAGAATTGTAGAAGCTTTAGACAAGGGGGTACACGGCGTAATACACTTAGCTGGCGAGAGAATGTCTAGGTATGAGTACGCGACTATGCTAGCAGAAGCTGTAGGAGCTGATAAAAGCCTTGTCATACCAATCTCTATACGAGAAGCAAGGCTCGCGGCTAAGAGGCCGAGAGATTCCAGCCTGAATACTTTGAAGGCTAGGGAGATAGGCTTATCACTACCCAGTGTGAGAGAGAGTATCGAACACTTTGTTAGAAGCTATAGAGAGGTATCCGGGGTCTGATATGCCTTTCAAAAGCTTTAAGAGGCTTGAGATACCAGATGTCATCCTAGTCGAGTACACTATATTTCCTGACCAGAGGGGTTTCTTCACAGAGTTATACAAGAAGACAGCTTTCCACGCAGGCGGGATAACATACGATTTCGCCCAGGCTAATCTAAGCTTCTCGAGGAAAAACGTTGTCAGAGGGCTCCACTACCAGCTCAAGCCAGCTGAGCAAGGGAAGCTCGTCTATGTTATCGATGGGAGAGTGTACGATGTCGCTGTAGACATTAGGAGGGGTTCGCCCTGGTTCGGAAAGTATGTTGGAGTAGTTTTAGAGCCTGGACTAGCCCTCTGGATACCACCCGGGTTCGCCCACGGGTTCCAGGCTCTCGAAGACTCCTACTTCCTATACCTTGTTACTAAAGAGTATAGCCAGCAACTAGAGAGATGCATCCTATGGGATGACCCTGAGATAGGGATAAACTGGCCTATTAGAGAAGGTGTTATCCTAAGCGAAAGAGATAAGAAGTGTCCGAGGCTTAGAGAAGCCGAGATAAACTTCGAATACCCGGTCTAGAAGAGGAGAATCCGAGAGGTATTATAGTGTGTAGGAGGAGTCAAGGCAGTGGGCCAGGCGCTTTTTAGCGAGCTGGAGGTATTAATCAATTAAATTGACGAGCCTGGTGCTAAATGGAGTTGGTTCTCTCGGGGGCTGACGGCTCCGGCAAGACTACTACTGCTAAGCTTCTCTACAACCACCTGGCTTCGAGAAATATAGTTGTCTGCCTCCACTGGTTTAGGGGTAGCCATTTCCTCGCTTCTATACTCCTACGCTTCCTATCCAGGTTCAGAGGTTTCCAAGGCTTGTGCAACCCGTACTATAGGGTTTGCCTACCTGGGAAGCTGAAGCCTTTGTGGATTCACATAGAGTTCCTGAGCTTCCTACCCTACCTGCTAGCCAGGCTCCTCCTTAAACGTGTATGCTTGGTCGTTGGCGATAGAGGCATACTAGATTTTACCGTATGGCTTGTAACAACCCTTGGAGAACCTGGTGTCGTCTCAGGCTTTATCGGCAGATTCCTCCTAAGGATGGCATCGAGAGAAAGCAGCGTATACCTCTACGCGGACCCGGAAGTGCTAGCTGGGAGAGCCGACGTCCCCAGAGGCTTCCTCCTGAGAGAGCTAGCAGTCTATAAAGTCTTATCCAGGTACTTCGCTAGGATCTCTCTAGACACGGGAAGGTATAGTCCAGCCCAGGTTGCTGCGAGGGTTTTAGATTGGCTGAGACTAGCCTGACGCAGAAGCTTATCGGAGTCTTAGACGGCTGGTATACTCCAAGCAGTTTAGACGAAATCCTAAAGCTAGCCGAGGTCTCAAAGCAGAACAAGCTAGGCCTAGCCTACCTGAGGAGAGTCAGGGACTATCTGCATAGGGAGTGGCTCCTCGAAGAAGCCAGGTTCAGGAGGTATATAAGGGGTTGCATCGAGGTAGCTAAAGCCCTAGAGGGGCTGAGCTACGCTTTCTACAAGTTTAGGAAGCCTCTGGAACACGTCTCCGTAGACCTAGATGTCATGGTCAACCCTAATCAGATCTCCACTGCGGTCTCAAGACTTAGGGAGAGAGGGTTTGAGGTTGTGGTTAAAGAGCCTTATACTGTAACCATGAAGAAGAGGGATTTCATAGTTGATCTCTACACATACCCCTCCTTCGCCTGGGTAGTATACCTAGATACATACAAGCTCCTAGACTGTTGTACGGAGGAGTTCGAGCTGTATGGCTACTTGGTCAGGGGCATGACTAGAGAGGCTGAAGCTGTTTTAGCGGCTGCCCACGCTTTCTACAAAGAGTACCTATACCTCCTCATCGACTACTATACAGTTAAGCAGTGGGTTAATAGCAGAGCCCTCAAGCTAGCCCGAGAACTAGGGGTTTCAAGCTCTTTAAAGCTCTCCATAGAAATAAACAGACTTGTTGACATTGGCACTATAGAGCTACCCTACTTAATACATCCATCCACAATCCTAAAACTCTACCTAGAGAAGTTCTCCAGGGACCCGCTCTTCAGAGCAACATCAATAAACATCCTACGTTACATAGCCACAGAGAGATCTGGTAGCGTAATCTACTGGAAGCTCACTAGGAGAAGTTACTGAGCATTACTCGTTTAAAACTTAATACAAAACACATTTTATCAAACCATAATAACAGTTTTAGCAGGGCTAGTACTTAACCATGGCGTTTAGCTTTATAGTTCTTAAACCTTTAATTAAATATCATCTTATGTTAGAGGGGGTAGGTATAAGTTATAATTTTTCTTTATATCAGAAAGTTGAAAAATTATAGAGAGCTGGAACAATAAGTGATAAAGATTATAGATCATTAAAAAAGAAAACTTGGAATTTCTAAAACTTTGGCTATAATAATTGGTGCTATAGGTATAGCATTAGTAATAGGAGGAGCATTATATTTCCTACATTCAATTCATTCCCAACCATCTACATAACAACTAACAGTAGATTCACAATATGTTTTTCTAAAAGCTGAAGAAAATGGACAATATCATCTATTTTATTATGATCCGCATGGTAATTTACATGGTTTAGGAACATACAGTGTACAAAGTAATACTCTGGATCGGGTAGTTGATGTTATTAATTCATTCAATCAAAAATATATGGGTACTACTGTTAATGGTCAACAATTCATACCATTGAATTATATGGTAGTTATAGGAAACAAAACTAATTTAGTCCAAATACCTGTACAAGGAAACACAATATTATTGGATAAGGTTGACCCAGGATACTGGACAGTAGTTGTCAGTGATCCAGATGATTTAAACAAACTAGCATACGCATTAAATACAGGATATAAATTATCAGCAACATTATCTGGAACATCAGACTTATGGTATACACACCCCTTTGGAACAATAGAACAAGAAACAATGATGCTACAACAATACTTAGCAAATCCAGCATTTATAGGAAGAGAATTAATAGTAATGAAAAATGAAACATTAATACCTTGGGGATTTATGCTTGGTGCTGACCAATATAGTTATGCAGGGAAATTAAACTTCATATTACAAGCAGGCTCCACTGGATATAGCTAATTTTCTTTTTAGATATTTTATGGTATATTTAATTCGTAAGGTACTCCAAAAGTTGCAATAATCCAATTTAAGTACATATAACCAGCTCCGCCACCAGATCCAGTACTCACAAACAAGTAAGGCTGATTCTGATAATTATTACTATTTTCAATTAATAAAAATTAAGTGGAGGATACCGAGCATTTCAAGCTTTTCGCGCCTAATCCACGTACAGGTGCTTCAAGTATCAACAAGTAGCCCGTCGCGAGGAATCAACTGAAATCACAAACGTGGAAGGGTCTTTCCCTAGCAATGTGTTTTTTACAAGGTAGTCTATATGGTAGCAACTCTATGGTGATCGCTTCTCCTTGCCTATATTCAACTTTACTCGTTAGGAATTTAGGGGGTTTATCTAATATTCCAGCCTTATACAATTCTATTCTCTCGCTCTCTATCAACCAATTTGATAAAACTATTCCTATGCTACCTGAAATGATCAAGATTACTCCAAACCATGTTGAAAACTCTGTTATATGAGGCGCTATCATTTGTAGAAGCACTAAAACTAGGATTCCTGCGAAGAGGGTTGCGAAAGAAAACCGGCAAATTTTCTTCGAATTAACATACTTCTTACGTAACCCCTCCATAAATTCCGGCTTCGACAATCTTTCTATTTCGCACTCGAATTTTTTCAATACTACGTATGTAGCATATAATGCCTTTTCCAAAATCTCACTAGGATTATCTACAGGTTGTACAAGCTCAGACACATTATCTATCTCACAAAGGTTGGAATTTGATGACTCGGCCTTAATCCGCATCAGAAATTCGTTTTTAGAATTACGCCATATCTTACTAATTTCTTTCTCAAATTCATTATGATAGTCCTCTTCGCTCTTGACGACCTCTTCTGTAATACTGCTTTTCATAATAAGCTGCCTACTCAGGGGCGCGTCTTGAATATAGTGTAATGCTCTCGCCAGATGCTTCATTGCCTCTTCTTTAAATCCAAGCATATAGCACCTTACAGCATTTACAAAGTAGTATCTATATGCTAGATCGTTAAGCCCTTCATGGTGTTTCACAAATTTTTCATACGGCGTTGGTATTTTAAGCACTTTTTCTATTATTTCAGATTCTTTTTTTAGCTTAAGGCATTCAATATGATCAGATCCGTACTCTTTAACACACGTATCGTAGCTTCTTTCAAGCTCTTTAATTTTCTGCCATATTTCTCTACATTCTTCCGGAGTAATTTCTTTTCCTTCATAAACACATTTTTCCTTTAGAACTTTTTCTTTATCATTTTTGTCTTGCTCATCTGGTTCAGCTACGTGTTCAACTATTATCTTTCGAAGTTCTTCATCGATAAACCGCCACCTACACCGTGATAGAATTTCTTCTGTCATCTCTCTATGCAATTTTCCCGACGGCATTTCAACACCTTTTGTATAACAGGGCTAAAGAGGCTGTTTGTTTCTATCATATATATTAGTTTGAATTATTTTTATTAAGTAATCGCTGAAACATCCGACACCTGGAGGGTACTTAGCACTACTGTACCTTAACAGTCTCTTAAATCATCCTACTTTGTTAATTGGTTAGAGTCGTATGGTAGGGGATTAGGGTTTCTAGTACCACAAGCTGTTTTAAGTGTTTGGGAGAGTGTCTAATATCGTGCTAGTAGGAGTGTCTGCTTGAAGATCCTTGTCACAGGCGGGGCTGGTTTCATAGGGCATAACCTGGCTTTATTCCTCGGTGAGAAAGGGTTTGATGTTGTAGTCTTCGACAGCTTTGAGAGGCTTCTAGGATCGCTATCAGGAGGCTGGAGGCTGCTGGGATACCTATTATCAGGGGGATGCGAGGTCTTTCAACAGATGCCAGGGTTTCGACGTAGTAGTCCACGCAGCAGCCTATGTTAGCGTACCCGAGTCTTTTGAGAAGCCTGCCGAATATATCGATAACAATGTTACTGGGACTGCTAGAGTAGCATATGCCTGCGGGAGCGCTGGAGCTAAAATAATATACCTGAGCTCTGCTGCCGTCTACGGGGAGCCTATTAGACTACCCATCCCCGAGGAGCACCCTGTCAACCCTCTCTCACCATACGGTTTAAGCAAGTACCTCGGCGAACTCGTGCTACAGTGGTTTAGCAGGTTCTACGGTTTCAAATACGTCATCCTGAGGTTGTTCAATGTATACGGGCCCGGCCAGAACCCGTCTTACGCAGGAGTAGTCACTGTTTTCGCTGAAAGAGCCCTGAGGGGGGAGCCCCTAGTAGTATACGGGGACGGCAGCCAGACAAGAGACTTCATATACGTTGGAGACGTTGCTAGGATAATACTCGGGTTTATCGAGAGAGACCTATTCGATAACACAGTGTATAACGTGGGCACAGGCAAGCCGATTACAATAAACCAGCTCGCCAGAGAAATTGCTAGGCTGGCTGGGAGGGAGAGAGTTGAAATAGTATACGAGAAAGAGAGGCCTGGCGATATAAGGCACAGCTACGCAGACGTTAGAAAACTCTTGTCCAGGATGAACATAGAGTTTACACCACTCGGGGAAGGGCTTAGACACGTACTAGACTATATGAGACAACTGACTATACCCCGCTGACCCCCTCCCCCTCTCTGCTCTAAAATGCCGGCTCCCAGTTGTATACTCGATGAAAACATAGATGTTACAACCCCTAAGGGTCTGACTTTCATTTAACTGGCAGGTGTTATCCCCGATTTTCTACTACAACCGTTCTCTATGCGAGACTTCGCTAGTGCCGAACTAGAATTTAAAAGGATTCTGTTTCTGAGCCTCGAATACCCTGTTAGAGAGTTAAACATGTAAACGGCGAACCTACCTGTAGCAAACATGCTAGCTCAATTGTCGATCAAGACGAATGATTTACGCAATGTTAATAGAAACTTAAGATATGCTAGCGTAGTATAGTATGCAGGGCGTGTAAGTATTGAGGGATGAGGCTGTTCGCTGGCTGGACGAAGCTCTATGGGATTTAGAGACAGCAGAGATTCTGCACAGAGAGAAGAGGTATAATGCGGCTGCTTTCTACTCTCACCAAGCGGCTGAGAAAGCATCTAAAGCCCTTCTATACTATGTGAATGAAGCCCCCTGGGGCCATAGTGTAAGGCTGTTGCTTCAAAGGTTTTCCGAAGCAAGAGGGATTAGCATATCCGAGGAGCTAATGGTCTGTGCGAGAGAGCTAGATAGACACTACATACCCTCTAGGTATCCAAACGCCCACCCGGCTGGGACACCGCACGAGGCTTACGATGAGGAGACCTCGCGCAGAGCTATCGAATGCGCTAGAAAGGTTGTAGAATATGCTAGGAGAGTCGTCGGCAGGTAATCTAGGAGAGGCTGTCAGGATATTAATCGATAGGTTTAAGCCTATAGCCATAATTTTATTCGGCTCTAGGGCTAGGGGTGATTACAAGCCTTGGAGCGACTACGACATACTGATAATAGCTTATTTCACCAAACCCTATCTAGAGAGGTTGGGAGAGGTTCTCGAAGCGCTTAAAGACATACCGCTACCTATAGAACCCCACCCGTATACGCTGGAAGAAGCATTGAATATGCTTGAAAAAGGGAATCCGATTATCGTAGACGCGCTTAGCGAAGGGAGAATACTGTATAGTACACAAGAGCTAAACAAGCTGCTAGACAAATTCAGCGAAATGGTTAGACAGGGGTTGAGAAAAACAGATACATCTATAGTACTCCCTAGGAGGGCTCCGCAGATTAAATAGTTAGGAGAAGCTACTAGGAGAATGCTCACCCCCAGAACTTCTCAGAGTATTCGAAAGCACTGTGGGAACCGGGGGTATCGGCTGATCCCCTAAGCATCTAGTCCCGGTATTAAACATCCAGCCTATCTAAGCGCTGCGCCTGGAATCCCTCTGGTATTTGTGGAGCGACCATGGTAGTGCGAGAGCGTATGCTATTGTAGAGGATAGAGCTGACGAGACTAGGTATTGGGGGTATAGGGTTTCGGCTGTTAAAGCTATAGAGGTTAATAGTGTTTTATGTGCTGCAGCCAGCATAGCTGATGTCGAGAGCGCGATCACCAGGCCTAGGCTCGTGTTAAAGCCTAGTACTGTAAATACTGCCCAGAGGATTCTGCCGAGTACTACTCCTATCACTATAGTCGGTAGGAAGAGACCGGCGCAACCGCCTCCCCCTACAGTAAGCGATGTCGCGATAATCTTCGCCAGTAGTAGCACTAGTAGTGTTGCGAGAGCGAACCCGGCTGCCGGGGAGAAGAGTTCGTTCAAAACCCCGTATCCAAAGCCGCGTGACTGGGGCACAAAGTATAATGTGATTGCGAGAAGGATTGAGGATACGGCTACTGCTTTAAAACCGTGGATTGTTTTAAACCTGCTGACAAACCTCGTGAGCCATATGAATAAGAGCGATACGAGTGCTGCCGCAAGACCTGTGACAAGGGCTAGGAGTAGGTCTAGGGTATCGAACTGAGCGTAGACTTCGGTAGGGCCCCTCCTAATATGGGGTTCTACCAGGAGCCTGGAGACCAGGTAGGCTGTTAGAGACGAGGCTACTGCATAGAGGAAGGCCGGCGCTTCCAGATCCCTCTTATACGGTAGTTCGAGAGCATACAGTATCCCTGTTAGAGGTGCTTGGAAAGCTGCTGAAATACCTGCCGCTGCACCAGCAAGCATCACATACCTCCTCTCGCAGTCCCCAACCCCTGCCCGGGCTATCGCCCACGAAGCCAAACCGGCACCTAGTACGAGGAAGGGGCCCTCAGGCCCCCCACTACCGTGAAACCCTATTGTGAGTATTGATAGAGCGAAGTAGCCTAGGAACTCCCGGGGCTCGAAAACACCGGTTTCGCCGAAGAACCTCGAGAGGACGATATCTGAGCCTCCGCCGCAGGAAATCCTGAGTAGTGTTGCTAGAGAGTAGGGTAGTGCGACTGCTAGAACAGGAGCAATATAGTAGAGGATCGGGTTTGCTTCGACAATACTGTTTAAATAAGCTACACTCTCGAAGAACAATCTCGCGGAAATACCGGAGGCAACCCCTACGAGTATGACAACGAGCATTAAACGGTTGTTCAACTACTCTCACCGGTTAACCATCTATTAACCGTGAGGAGTAGATAAAACCTACACGGCTTTAGAACCACTGCATCGACAACAAACAGAAGTTGCAGCCGAAAGCCATGCCCTTCAGGGCGGGGAGAAGGTTAGTACGTTCTTCTCTAAGGCAGTATTATAACGCTACCTACATGCCCCGTTTTTTGCTCGTCGAAACCGAATAATTCCCTAGCGAGCTCTCTAGCAGTATCCCCGCTACAGTGGAGTGGTATAACAATCCTCGCCCCCAGGCTCTTCAAATCCTTGAAAACCTCTTCGACCTCGCTCCTAGAATAGCCGATCATATGGAACCCGCCTACTACAGCGTACACTCTCTCACCCAGGTCCCGGGAGGCTTTCCTAGCGATGTTTTCAATACCGGGGTGGGAGCAGCCTACTAATACTACCAGCCCGTACCCTGGTATTCTAACAGCCAGTGCTTCCTCGTAAGGCGGGCCGTATAACTGGCCGACTACAGCTATCCCCGGGGAGATAAAGGTTGTATTAGGCACTTCGACAACCCTCTCGAAACCCAACCCTCTAACCCATTCCTTGAAATACCTGCTAGACCCCCCTGGTATGTAGACCGGGATACTCTTGTTAACCCGGGCTAAGGCTTCCAGCCCGCCCGTGTGGTCGCCGTGCTCATGCGATATTACTACTGCGTCAACCCTCGATAGATCGATACCGAGGATCCTAGCATTCCCTAGGAGGGCTTCAGGATCGGGTCCTGTATCGAATAAGACCCTGTACCCACCCAACACGACTAGAATACTGAGACCCCACGGAGACCCGAGCCTGCCTTCGGGGTCCCCATGATTGTCTACGAGCACTACCAGACGTAGAACCGGGTAGCCGACGCCCCCGTAGGATACGTTGCCGAGTAAATACTTGTACTAGTACCCACGTGACCCGGCAGCGTGGCAGACAGGGTTGTTAGAGCCGGCGTCGTCTCTAGTGTTTTCTCCCAGTATAGGAACAGTGCTGGTAGAGAGACGGATAGTAGAACTAGTAAGAGCATTAGAACCCTCCGGGGAGTAACCATAGACTCTGAATCCTCGAGCTACAGTATTTGCTCCGAGATAATTTAAATTATTCTATACAATACTAGTCCAGCATGATGCGAACCGGGCGACTCCGAGTAGAAGCATCTAGCCTTCTACAAGCCTCTCTATTAGCGAAATTTCTTCCCTCACTATTTCATCCCATTTCTTCACCTTCCTAGGAGGGGATACTTTAATATCCTTGGACCCGAGTATGTTTAGAGCTTCAGTAGCCAATCCTTCGACATCCCCCTCCCTTACTAGGACTAGGCCTTCAGCACCTTCATAGTTGAATCTCAGAGCGGGGATATCGTAGGCTACTACAGGGGTTCCTAGGTAGAGGGCTTCTAGGACAGCGTAGGAGTAGGAATCCATATGGCTAGGGTATATCACCAGCCTTGCATTCGCAATATACCTAAACCTTTCTACCCTGGGGACAGCGCCTGGTAAGACTAGCTTGCCTTCTAAACCAATTCTCCTAGCATAGCGCATTATCCTATCTCTCAGGGAGGCGTTCACCAGTCCTGTAGCTACTAGCTTGATATCCCTGTAGGATCTAGTAATCGCCTTGAAGACTTCTAAACCCTCGATAAAGCCTTTGAGAGCGTCTATCCTGCCACCGAAAACGATAAAATCTTCTTTAACACCCCTCTCTCTAACTGTCTTGATTAAACCGAGGTCTACCTCGTCGAGGCCCACCCCAGGGTCTAGAGCGTGTATCCTAGACTCCCATTCAGGCCCCATTTCATAACCAATAGACCTGCTCACAGAGATCAGCAGGTCGTAGCTACGGAGGAGCCTAGCTACACTCCTACTACTCGAAACAGCGAGCTCAAGCCTTGTCCTAGCCCTCCCAGCCAGCTCTTTAACAGAGCCTGGGTAGAGGGCTGAATACCACTTATCATAAGCTCTTACAATCTCCTCCCGCCTCCTCCTATCCCTGATAAACACCGGTAATTGCAGTAGTGCCGCTGACTTAGCTTCATACTCGTCTCTCAGAATAGAGCCTAGGCGGAGGAATTCGAGACGTTCGTGGAGGGAGACTACGGCCCCTACCTCTGTTTTTGACGCATCTCCCACAATCCTTACCATCCTTTTCGAAATACTATTAGGCGTCAGCCCTAGGAGGAATTCGAGCCTCAACTTGAAAAGAGCTCTTAGAACAGGGCTACTGTATACTTTCACTACATCCCTATCCCTAGAAGAAGTAGGATCGGATTTAGTCCTAACCAGCTCGTAGATGAGAATATTGAAGCTTTTCCTATAAGCCTCTATAGACTTCAGCGCTCTAATAGCTCCTCCCGAAAACGGTGTAAGAGGCTCGGTAACGACAGCAATAGTAGCCCTATTAGCCAATTAACGCACCCCTCTATTAAATACTATACATGGTATTTGAATCGAAAACGCTGTATAACAGCTTGCGGCAAAGCCTTCTACTCAAAAACTATGAAATCGTTCTTTAAAATATTTCTCCTTGTATAGTGGTTTAATCCCTGCTCTAATGGCAGGTCTTTTGGTATTGGTATACTACTGTATTATACAATATTATGTAAATTATGTTCACAATATTCTACCTACTATATTCTGTCCAACCCGACAATTTTTAGAGCAGGCATTGGGATTTTATAAAATACGCGGGGATCCCTGACGTACATTAAGTAGAAGCTCCTACTCTTAGTTTTGATTCTATAGAGCCCTCTACCAAGCCTCTCTCTAATAACTCTCTCGATTGCTTCCTCTCCACCTTTTATCTTTTTAACCAGGCTGTAGTTGAAAATTACCAGTAGCGTAGAATCATCCATACCAAGGGTTCTCGGATCTACCAGCCTAAATAACCCTATAGCGAAATCTAGTGAGGCGTTATCCATAGCACTTATCAGCCTATAGTTTCTGAAAGTCCACGGGGCTACAACCGGCAGTAATGCTATTAGCCTCTTAGACCTGTATTCTAAAATCTCCCATATATTGAAGCCGCTTGCTCTAACGCCATCTACATGCATTTTAATAAGCCTTTTCAAATACCCTAGCCTATTCGCATACCTCTTCTCTCTAAATACTCCTTTGAGTTCCAGGGCAGCATTTACCCCTGCGAGGACAGGGGCTACAATCCTAGGGTTCATTCTAACAGCGAACTCAGTGTCTTCTCCTGCATTGAGGTCTCTCCACCCGCCCTTCTTCAAGGCTTCTTCACGGGATACAACCAGGCCTCCAATATATTTTACACTACCATACTCTTCGTAAGCATCTATAGCCTTGTGGAAGTTAGTGTTGTAGATAGTATCGAGGTCGAAATAGGATGCTACGCTATTCTCAGGGCATTTATATAATGCTATATGCCTTCCAAGCCCCCTAGAGCACTTATACCTGTATACTCTAAGGTTGTAGTCCTTCCTAAGCTCTAGAAGCTTCTCCCATGTCCCGTCAGTAGAGTAATTGTCTACGACTACAATCTCAGCATCAGGCCTCCAAACACTTTTTACAGAAGCCTCAACCCACTCCGCGTTATTGTAGACCGTGCCGTAAATACACACCTTCATAGTCGCGACCCCATGCGTTTATATAGGCGGTATATAGTAGCCCTGCCGAGACTACTATTTATAACCTAGCCCGTACCGGTTTAATACCTCGCCCAGCTTCGTCTTAAACCTAAAGTACCCGAATCCTTCTACTAGTGCTATACCCTTCCCCCTTATGCTACGTGCTAGTTCAGGGCTTCTCTCGACAGTTCTTATAATCCTGGGGACTTCCGAGATATCAGTGTATCCTAGGCCCGGGTCTATCCTGGAAACTATATCCGTCCAGGCGCCGCCGTCTCTGTAGACTACCGGTATAGCCCCTGCTGCTACAGCCTCCGCAACAGATAGGCCGAAGTGCTCCGGGTATGGCGGGTGCAGGTAGAATAAAGCCCTCCGCAAGAGGTCTCTGAGCCCGCTCCTAGGCATGTTCACGACTATACGTACATTACCCAGCCCCATAGACTCGGCTTTCTCCCTCAGCTTTAGAGCGTAGGAGTAGCCTTTCCTCGTAGCAGACCCTACGATAAAGAATTCGTAGTCTCCCAGTACTCTAGCAACTTCTAGTATGCTTTCAAGCTTCTTCTCCGGGCTAAACCTCGATACTGTAACAATAATCTTCTCCCTAACCCCCTCCTCTCCCCTGAAGTATTCTACGTCGACTGGAGGGTGGAGCACCTCGACCCTGAACCCTCCCCCGTAGGTTTTCAAGAACACATCCCTAGTCCAGCTACTATTCACTAATACTAACCTGGGAGTCCCGGAGACAGAGTCTGCAACCCATTTGAGGACACGCTCGTAGACCCTGTATGCGAACCCTCTCCTACCCCCGGGCATTATGAGAGGTACGTGTATGTAAGCTATGTCGACAGGAGTGGGTAGGTGCGACGAAGTGTCTACGATGAGGCCCTCGCTCTTATCAAGCCTCTTAATTATCTCGCCTGCTAGAATAGCCCTCCTAAACCTAGTCATCCTACCGCCGGAGACTGTTCTCAGAGCTGTGTCCAGGAACCTGGCACCTGCTGGCAGAGGCCTTGCTTCAAGCCTGGGTGTGAAACCCGGGGATAGGAGGCGTATAGCTTCCTCAAGCCTCTCCCTATCGAGGTAGAAAGTCAGTATCCTGCTCTCGAAGCCTAGCTCTAGGAAAGCCTTGTGCATCTCTATAGCTAGCTTCTCGGCTCCCCCGCCTACTTCTATCAGCGGGTGTACTATAACAACCTCCAATACGGACACCACTACTATTCTACTATAACCCCTACCCCGGCGAGCTCTCTCCTCACGCCTGCGATTACGTCTTTATCCGGTACTTCGAATACAACCTCTACTAGAGCGTAACCGACTGGTAGGATAGGGCTCATCCTATCGTGCCTAATATCTATGACGTTGCACCTATACCTGTACAAGACGTCGAGAACCCTGAGGAGCTGCCCTGGGATATCCCTCAGCATGAGTTTTAGAGAGGCTACCCTGCCCTCCCCCGTGAAACCCTTCATTAGAATCCTGTGGAGGGTTGTTAAATCGATATTCCCTCCGCTCAGCAATAGAACTATCTTCCTACCCTGGTTCTCTAGGTAACCGCTTAAAAGAGCTGCCAGGGGTAACGCGCCCGCCCCTTCGACAAGTATCTTAGCCCTCTCTAGCAGCAGGTATATTGCTCTAGCTATAGAATCCTCGTCTACTTTAACGACATCGTCTACTACCTCGCCCATGACCTGGAACGTTAGGTCCCCGACGCTCTTTGTTACAACACCGTCTGCTATCGAAGGCTTAGGCTCTATCTTAACAATCCTGCCTTCAAGCCTTGAAGCATAGTATTTAGCCGCATTCTCTGGCTCCACACCTATAATCCTAACACTAGGCTTCAGCTTCTTCAATGCCACGCCCACTCCTGACACCAGGCCCCCTCCCCCGATCGGGACTAATACTGTTTCGACATCGCTTAACTGCTCGAATACCTCTACACCGATAGTCCCCTGTCCCGCTATAACCTCGGGGTCGTTGAAAGGGTGGACGAATAGAGCCTTCTTCTCTCTTGCTATCTCAACTGCTTTCTCGTAGGCTTCATCGTATACGCTACCGTAGAGTACTACCTCAGCCCCGTAGCTTTTCGTAGCATTGATTTTGAATATAGGTGTTGTCTCAGGCATTACAATCGTAGCCCTAGCCCCGAGAACTGATGAAGCGTATGCAACACCCTGGGCGTGGTTCCCGCTTGAAGCAGTTACAACACCCTTCTCCCTAGCCTCCTCTATATGCCTATAGATCTTGTAGAATGCTCCTCTAGCTTTGAAAGCACCAGTCTTCTGCATATTCTCGAGCTTCAAGTAGACTTCGTTACCGGTCATCCTAGAGAAAGTCGTATTATAGACTAGAGGAGTCTTGTGGACACCTTCGTAGACTACCCTCGTAGCATCCTGGATCAAGCCCCAGATAGAATCGAGCAGGCTGCCCATAAACACTACGCCACCAATATTATCTAGGAAACAAGTATTTAACTAGTAGCAGGCTGTTAGATTCCTACCCGTATTGTCTAAACCAGTTTATCAGCTCGCAGAAATCCCTGAAATCCCTTCCCGGCTTGAGATACCTGACTCCTCCAATACTCTCCGACAGCATCCTATAGTAGGATTCGTTATCGTCTATGAGGACTATCTCCCCGGGTTCGATAATAATACCCTTCTCCACGACCACCCTCTTCAGGATTCCGAGGGCTATAATATGTTTATCAGGCGTATTCTCAATCCCGTGGTAGTCGAAATACTCGTATATCCCGAGCCCGCGCATTATACCCTCGACGATAACTGGGTTATTCCAGCTCAAGGATGATACAATAACCCCTTTGCTACGGAGATAGGCGAGGAATTCCCTAGCGCAAGGATATAGGCATAGCCTGCCTCCGGAACTATCTACTACGCAGTCAACACCCTGGTTTACAAACGGTGGTTTAAGACTGCTTGCATCAACGTGGTCCCAGAGCGTTAGATCAAGGTCTACGAATACTAGTTTCACTCCCACGAGGCCCACTACCACTATGGTGGGTTGAACGCTACATCCAGGCACCGGGTTCCGGATGCTTCTTACCGGTGGAAGTCTACTACTGGAGCAAGCGCCGGGGGCGGGATTCGAACCCGCGCGGGCGAGAGCCCACTGGCTCTCAAGGCCAGCCCCTTAGGCCGCTCGGGCACCCCGGCTCCGGAATAATTTATTTAGAATCCCACGCTTTAAACAATTACTGCTTCCTAACTAATCCGCCTAATCCCACGAGACCCGCTAGCGCTAGAACCGGACCTAGGAGGATCTCTGCTGTATAATACGCTATAAACCCTGCTACTACCCCGCCTAATACATCGCTAAACCAGTGAACGCCTAGTAGTAGCCTTGTGAAACAGATCCCGAGGGCCCAGGCATAGAATAGGGCGCTAGCTATACCTCTACGCTTCCCTTCGAGAACGGCTATCGCGAAAGCCCTGGTCGCATGGCCGGATGGGTAGCCGTAGTAGTCTATCGACAGTAATACGTTGCCCGATGGGATACTAGCTAGCCCAGGCCTAGGTATCCTGAATAAGAGTTTGAGAGACGCATCTAGCAGAACGGTTATGAATAGCAGTAGGCCTAGTTCAAGGCTGTGTAGCGATACGCGCTTGAATCTCGCTATGTCGGCAGCTACTAGCACCAGCCATACGGCTACGAGAAAAACTATGTCTGCAGTAGCCGAGAAAGCTTCTACAAGCATATTCCTCCAGGACAGGTGCTGGTAGACGCCTTCGTCTAGAGGCTTGAAGAACCCTAGTACTACGGTGATAGATACCAGTGTAAACACTACTACTGCTACACCTAGTTTTATGACAACCCTCTTACCATGGTACCCCAATAATAATCCCTGCTAGACGCTTAAACAAGGATTAGTGTTCGAAAAAAATAAAAACTTATAGGTTAGTGGGCTAGATCGGTTTTGCAAAACCCCATTTTTCAAGTGCTCTAGCAAGCTCTTTATGTTCTTTAGCATACTCTTCTAGCGGTATCCCTTTGACTATAGCCTCTAGACTCTGCCTAACAGCTCTAGCCCCAGCCCTCGGGCCGTCAGGGTGTCCTATAGTACCCCCACCGATCTGTAGGACGAGGTCTGTGCCAAGCGCTTCAATAACTATTGGGAGGTTGCCTGGGTGTAAGCCTCCAGAAGACACCGGCATCATAGGTTTGATATGGTACATTTTCTGTGGCAGATGGAATTCGTCGTCAGGGTCTGGCGTGAACTCTTCGGATCTAATCATTTTCGCAATCCTAACAACATCTAGCTTAGCCCCTTCCAGCTTGCCTGCTCCAGCAGTACCTATGTGCAACTGGTCCATCCCTATGATCCTATAGAGTTTGGCTAGGGTATACATTGAGATACCGTGGTACGGGTTCCTAGTCATAGCAGCGTGCATAGCCCTGTGAGCGTGGATCGCGAGCTTGTACTCTTCGGCAAGATCCCTGATGTATGTTAGAGCAGACCAGCCTGTTATTACAACGTCGACCATTATATACGGGTTACCGTAGTCTGCTACAAGCTTAAGCCTCTTCTCCATCTCTCTGACATCGGCTGTTATATTAGCGAACCAAACTTTTCTCTCACCGGTTTCTTTCTCGACTTTATCGATAATCTTCATAATAGACTTAGCCCTAGCCTCGAACCTGCAGAAACTAGGGCTAGCCAGGTTCTCGTCGTCTTTGATATAGTCCATACCGCCCATGAGAAGTTCTAGAGCGAGCTTCTCGACCTCCTCCGGTGTATAGCCTACCTTAGGCTTAGGCACTGTCCCTACGATAGGCCTGTCGTAGACCCTGAATATCTCCCTGACACCTTTAACCCCTTTAGAAGGTCCTTTGAAGTAGTCGAGGAAGCTCTTCGGAAGATATATGTCCTCAACCCTTAACCCTTCGACCCTTCTCATCCCGAATATATTGCCTGCTACGCTCGCGAGGAACGCCGGCATATTCCCTTCTTCGAAGAGTTCTACGGGGTAGGCTACCCTCACGAGGTAGGAGCCGTCTTTCAAATCCTTGAAATAGTATGCTCTCCCACTAAGCTTCTTAACCCTGCTCGTATCATACCAGTTGAACAGCGTAGTCCAAGTCCCAGTGCTGCTCTCAGCTGCGATGCCTCCCGCAGCGTCTTCAACCGTAAAGCCTTGGGCTGGCTTAACCCTGAATGTCACTATGACGTGAGTATCCGGATCCGGCGTATAGTTCTTATCCACGTATTCAGGATAGGGTTCGAAGCCTGCTTTGCTCAAGTAATACACCTCTATCCTATAAATAACTCTTTTTACCCGGATAAATACTAACTATTTCTATAGACGGTATATTTTGAGGTTGTATACATTGGCTCAGGAAAAAATTGTATACAGCGACCCTAAAGGAAGATTTGATTTCCTAGAGCATACTAGCGATGTGTACGTTAGGGCTAGGGGGGTAGACCTCCTCAGTCTCTTCGAGAATGCGGGTATAGCCCTTTTCGAAGCGATGGTGGATACTAATAGTATCCGGCCGGTTGTAGAAAAACAAGTTAAAGCAGAAGGGTTCGACCTAGAAAACCTACTGTATAAATGGCTTGAAAACCTCCTCACACTATACTATGCTGAGAGAATAGTATGCGGTAGTGTCTCGGCTGAGAGGTTTGAGATAAGAAAGGCTAGTGGAGAAGCCTACTATAGGATTGAAGGAAGGTGTCTAGGCGAGGTATTCGACCCGGGGAGGCATGAAGGCAGGGTTGAGGTTAAAGCAGTCACATATAGCCTAATGAGGATTCTGAAAAGCGATGAGTGGGAGGCGTACGTAGTACTAGATATATAGTTGCTTGCTTAAACCAGTCGATGCAAACCCTTGTTGAAGACGTTGCCCGGTCTAATACACTACCCGAGGGATGCCTCGGTGAGCATGGAGTTCTCTTAGTTTCAGCGAGCATTTCTCGCAGAAAAACCTTTCCTTATAGTCGACGTCTAGGATGCTATTACTAAAGCTCATAACACACTTTTTATAATCGCAGTGGTCTAAGCCTAGCAAATGGCCTAGTTCGTGTACAACTTCTTTGATAACTCTCTCAACGTAGAGGTCGTAGCTCGGCTTCTTACCGTAGTATTCCTCTCTCAGCCTCTTCGTAAATACTACCCCGGTTTTCCTAGCTGGTACCGCGAGGCCGAATACGAAGTTTAAACCAGGCTCGTACCCGTCTACCTCCCCGATCCCGATAACGTATTTGCTACCGGCTACTCTAAGCCTGGTGAAGTACTCGTATAACTCGTTTACAAGGCAACTGGCAAGGTACTGGAGGCGTGCCCAGTCGTAGCATTTCAGGCTTGGCTTAACTGTTTCAGGCCATTCTACAATATCTAGTTCGAGGCCGGCTCTCGAGAAGCTCTCCCTTACACTAGATGTTATATACCCAATGTATTCTACCACCCCGGCTGTTGTAAGCGGTATAATAAATACTTCCAGCAAGCAACCACCGCTAGGATAAAATGCCGCCGCGGGGACTCGAACCCCGGACATCCCGGTCTTCAGCCGGGCGCTCTCCCAGCTGAGCTACGGCGGCTCTTAAATATTTATCTCGTAGAAGGGATTTTTAACACTTTCTAGCGTACACTATCTTACCTAGTGCTAACGTTTTATTCTCGGGCACCATATACAATATAGGGGTTTAAAGGATTGATTGCCGCAATACTAGCAGGAGGCTTCGGGAAGAGGCTCCGTCCCTACACAGAGGATGTGCCGAAACCCCTGGTACAGGTAGCTGGCGAAGCGATCATCGACTGGCAGATTAAATGGCTTAAGAAGCATGGTGTTAGAGAACTAGTCATACTAGCAGGATATAAGAAGGAGAAGCTTATAGAGCACCTGGGAAGCGGCTCTAGGCACGGTGTTAAGATAACGTATGTTATAGAAGACGAGCCTCTCGGCACAGGCGGGGCTGTAAAGAATGCCGAACACGTCTTATCTAAAGAAGAAGTATTCCTCGTCTTAAACGGGGATATACTAACCAACCTAGACCCTAGGAAGCTAGTGGCTAGGCTCGAAGAAGACAGTAGGTTGAAAGGGGTTATAGCTTCTATCCCCCTCCCGAGCCCCTACGGGGTCTTAAAGATCGAGAAAGACATGGTAGTAGGATTCATTGAGAAACCTGTTCTAACCGACTACTGGATTAACGCAGGAGTCTACGCTCTAAGGCCCGAGAGCCTAAAGTACTTCCCGGAGCGAGGAGACCTCGAGAAAACAGCCTTCCCTAAGATGGCTGAGGAAGGAGTATTAGGCGTCGTCAGGTACGAGAACGTATTCTGGAAAGCAGTAGACACCCATAAAGACCTCGAGGAGGCGGCTCAGATAATAACAAATGTTTTAAAAGGAGAGCTTTAATCAGCATTTCCGGCTTACATCACGTTTTCATGAGACCCTCTTCTCATCATCGACATAATATATTTGGAGAACCCTGGTTAAAACATTGAGTAAAATATTTCTGTTTAGAAGGGAAATATTATACAAGGTGGCTTGATTGGTCCATAAATATATCGAATCCAAGACGAAGATTCTAAGCGAGAAAGAGAAAGAAGAGAGGTATAAATACCTCAGCAAGGAAGTCATCGACATCAACGAACCCGGTTTAGATAGTATACCGGAATTCTACGGTATAGCGAACGCTATATGGCACGACTGGGTGGAGGGGAAGATAAGTACGAAGACGGCATTAGGGAGGCTAATGCTATTGAAACTATTGACAAACAAGAACAAGAACCGTAAGATAGCTAACATACCCGACGAAGAGTTGGAAGAGGTTAGGAAATTCATAGACTACGTTATGCAGGTTGTGAGAAACGAGAGTAGGAGGCGTGGAGAACCGGAGGAAGAGAGGACAGCGTAGTCTCCGGCACCCTACTATGGTAGTATTACGGTACGCTAGTGAAGTTTATAAAACTGGCTCAATAAACCATATTTATTAGACGCGGCGGTCGTCTAGCCTGGATTAGGACGCCGGCCCCCCAAGCCGGAGATCCCGGGTTCAAATCCCGGCCGCCGCATAAACATTTTTAACAGTTTATATTCTCCACCCGGAGGCTAGGATTAGGGCCAGCGCATACAAGGGTCATGCAATTGCCTATTACAACTATTGGAAAGGGTAGGAGACGATATAGGGTTACGCTAACCCGTTATTCTTGAGACAAAGTTTTCGAGAGGTTCACCGCTAGCACTAAGCTTCCCTACAGCTATTTCCCTAAGCTGTTCGTAGGGGTAGGGCTTCCAGTAAATGAGTGTACTGCCACTAAATAGTCTTGTAGGGTCTAAGCTCACATTAGCCGGTGGCTTGATATAGTTGAGGCTATATACTTTTCCATCCTGAACCAGGTATGCCCAGGGACCCCAGACATAGTCGTAGTAGATATGGATACCATCTAACTCGGGTGTGATAAATACTAGGTATTGATACCCTGGTTCTAGCAGTGGAAACGGCGATGCTATATCGCTTATCGTCAACTCTGTTTTACCAGTGGAGTCTCTGGCGATGAAAGCAGGCACCGATAAATCGATTACATTGCTTTCTCTAATCGTAGATATTAGGTTGTCGACGACTCTACTCTGATTCCTAGCTAGCTCGCATATTTCCGGGTTCTTAATACAAACCGTTTCAGGAGGAGGTGTTATAGTATTAACTGGTTTAACGATCACCCGGTCGATCCTAGCATTGTAGACAACATGTGCATAGATGTCGTAGCGGGAGATGTTTTTGATAGATAAAATAGTTATAATAGCTACCCCAACCCCTCTATCTACTGCGTCTCTAAAGGGGTTCTGGGAATCTGCGTAAGGCCATAGTAAATCGAATGTAGCACCAGCTCCTAGAACGCTTTTCGCATACTCGTCTAGAGGGGTAACCATGCTTTCAACCCCTTTCCAACCACTGTATTTTCCTAATTCGACATACCAGGTGGTAGTTGTAGTAGTTGTTGTAGCAGGCGGTGTCGTCGTAGGGGTTAACATGGTTTCAGGCGGAGTCGTTGTAGTTGTCGTAGTCGTGGTCGTAGCAGTAGCGGGTATTATTGTAGTCAGCGTTGTCGCAGGGGTTGTTGGTTCACTGCTCCTAGAGAATAGCGCTTGATTGTATGTTAGAATGAGTGCTGATACAGCAAGTATAGCAAAAAGTGATAGGATTGTAACGGGTTTATTCATTACACCCCCATTTATTTTTTGTAAAATAAACCTTATGAATATTCCGGTGCTTTAAACAAGCATACCCGGCTTCCCTCCAGTACGCATCTAGGCAGTAATGCGAGGAGGTAGAGGAGACCTATTACATCAACCTGGCTAATAGAGGTCTGGTAGCAGACACGTTCACCGGGCTTAAAGTATACCCCCGGAGGCATTAGTCACGGTTCAACATACAGGAGCGTGTACCCTTTCTTGCTAACTCTTTCTACCCGGCTATAGATGCTCCTGGCCTCATTATATATCATGTCTCCTCCTTTAGCTAAAACGAACTGGGCCCATCCGCCTCTATCCAGGTAGTCTACCGCCCCGAGAACTATCTTCTTTACAGTATCCATTCCCGCTGAGAGAGGCGGGTTAGAATATATCGCGTTGAATTTCAAGCCTTTAAAAGGCTCGTAGGAGTCGCCCTGGTAGACTAGGACCCTGTCTTCTACACCGTTTAATCTAGCGTTCAACCTCGATGTCTTAACCGCGAGAGGGTTTACGTCAACCATGTAGACCCTAATATTAGGCTCGGCTTTAGCGATAGAAATACCTATAACACCATACCCGCAGCCGACGTCGAGGACTATCCCCGAGGAAGGGATTTTAATATTCTGCAACAGGAGGTCTGTTCCTTCATCCACCCTCCTACTCGAGAAAAGGCTTGAGTAGGATACGAATTGGAGGGTATGGCCTCTGAAGACGTAGGGGATTAGAACCTTCTCCCCGGGCGCCCCCTTCTTATAATAGTGTGCCAAATCGTCTAACCCTTCTTCCAAGCCTGCGGGTAAACACCTGTAGGCATGTACACCCTTTTTGTCTTAACCACTATTCCTTTGCTCATACCCTTGATCTCTTCTGACGAGAACTGGGAGACTCCTAATGCTACTAGCTCCCCTTTTAATGTGAAGAGGGCTACCGTAGAACCCTTCTGTATATCACTAGTTATCCTAGCTACTCCTGGCGCGGCTAGGTTCGCGCCGTGGGCTATCGCGTCAACAGCAGTATCAAGTATCATAATCTTCGGTAAATGCACCACAGATACTTCAACTGGCTGGACAACCCTCCTAAGAAGCCTCTCGTCGCCTTTCTCCTTCCACAAGGTTACTGCTTCAAGAACCTCTTGCATCGTGAACAATGTCTCGTCTTCTCTGAAGGGCCCTGTCCGAGTCCTCCTCAACTCCCTCATATGGGCTCCGACCCCTAGCATTAGCCCTATGTCGTGGGCTAGCTTCCTCATGTAGGTACCGGGGTCTGAGAGCACGCGGATTAACGCGTACCTTCCCCTTAGCTCAAGCAGTTCTAGCTCGTATATCTTCTTAGTCCTAAGAGAGCGTTTAACGCTAGACCTTAGGGGAGGCCTCTGGTATATCTCCCCCCTGAAGTACTCGATAACCTTCCCAAGCCTATCGCTATCTACATCGGCGTGTAACTGTAACACCATCACGTATTCTTTAACAGTATGAATGACATTCCCAATCACCTTGGTAGCATTCTCTAAACCTACCGGCAGGACACCTGTGACCTTGGGGTATCCCCGCCCCTAGAGGGGCTCTAGGGTACCCCCGTGCCCTGCCTTGCTTAGACCGAATATCTTCTTAATCCATGCTACCACCTCGTGGCTTGTAGGCCCCGGTGGCTTATCCAGGTTTATAACGCCGTTGACAATATGCTCTCTAATAGGCCTCTCGTATGGTAGCCTTCCGTAGTCGGGTGATGTATCGGCTTCTCTAACTACTATCCAGTCGTTTCTATAGCCTGCTCTAGCCGTTATATGGTCTAGGAATAAAACCCCTTTCTCGACAATACCCATAAGGACACCTGTTAAAGGTGCTAGCTAGTATCTAATATAGTGTAAAACAGTGTAAAAATAATGCTTCTAGATGGTGCGAGAGTCTAGACTGGTTTCAGAGTAGGTTTAACCCTTTCCCTCATGAAATCGGTTAATCCTGCTTCGGCAATAGCTTTGAGGACTTCTTCGTCGCTAGCCCCTCTCTGAATAGAGATCTTCTTGTCTAGAGGTTCTATGTGTTTTATATTCACTCTCCTCCTCTTAACGCCGGTCAGGCTCTTAGGCCCTGTTACTAGCACAAAGGTATCGTCTATAATATCTACTATAACACACTTCCTACCTGCTTCTCTACCAGCTACTTTAACACACACCCTTCCAATTTCTATAGCAGGCATAACCAACCCCTCTTATTGAATACGGGTTTTACGCGTTTTTAAAAACTTGTCTATACTCGATTTAATAACCAAGAAAGTCTCTTCTACGCTGAGGTTAGAAGAATCTATCACTAGGTCGAATATTGAGAGGTCTGTTACGTCGATCCCGTAGAATTCGAAAAACCTCTTCTTCTGTATACTCTCTCTTACAATTGTTTCCCTCAGGGCTTCTTCATAGGGTTTGTTATCTCTAGCAGCTATCCTGCTTACGCGTACGTGGAGGGGGGCTGTTATATATATTCTGAAATCGACGAGGTCGCTAGCGATCCAGGCTGTTAGATGTCCGTCTAACACTATATTGTCTTCGAGAGAGAGGTGGTACGTCTTCTTATCTATCTCTATATCGATAGAGGGGTCTTTTAACGCGATATACGATAATTCTTCTATAGAAACTCCTCTCCTCTTAGCTATCTCTCTGAATATGCTCCCGGCAGAGTAGTAGACTAGAGAGTATTCTTCAGCTATCTTCCTAGCCTGGGTAGTCTTACCGCTACCAGGCGGTCCGCTTACAGCGATCCTAACCAATAGCTAGCACCCGGGTGTGTAACTCTAGGAACTATGTTCGTGGAATAAAACCGGTTTAAGATGTTGCAGACGATGCCATTGCTCTAACAGATTTTCTCAAGAGCCTGGCTAGGCAACTAGGGCAGATGACGCCGCCGTATATCCTCTCAGGCCTCTTCTCAGTCTTAGCTAGCTTCCTAAGCTGGCTGGGCCTGAGCCTTGGGACTCCGTTGAGGGGTCTGCCGCATATAGCGCACCGGGCTGGCGAAGGCCTCCGCTTCTCGTAGTGTATCTTGATTTCTCCTCCAGGAGTTCTTACAATAACCCTCCTCCAGCTCCTAGTTCTGTACATAGGCCTCGGCATTGAAGCAACCCTCTGGAAGCATCTGTGTAATCATGATGATTACCTCCCAGCTTTATAAATACTACTACTCTCTGCCTAGCAACCTCTTCAGCCACGGGTATCCTTCAACAGCCCTCTCGTATGCTATAAGCATATAGTATTGCTGGACTATGCCGATAGCTAGCAACAAGCCCATCCCACCCCCGTAGACTCCTAAGATGTCGGAGATCGCTGCTATTAAACCAACTATTATACTGGATAAGACGGTTAGAGGTGGTATATACCTCTCTAGGACTTTCTCCAATATCTTGGGATTCCTCCTAAGGCCTGGTACTTCAAGACCGCTATCTACGATCTGCTGTGCTTGCGAAGCCGGGTTCAACCCTGAAACCTCGACCCACATATAGCCGAATACTATAGAGAGGCCTATGAGAGTTATAGCGTATACAACTGTTTTAACAGGGTCTGCGTAAGCACTGTATACCCCGAGAGGAGAGTTCAAATAGTAGGCTAAGCCCCCGACTAGGTTACCGTTCTGGTCATATGTAGCCAACGTATCTACAAGCCACCGTGGTATAACGCCTCCGCCATAAGTCCTAAACAATGACGCGAAAACAAGTATGTCAGCGTATAATATCCCTACGAAGAGAACTGGGATGTTGGAAACATAGAGGAACTGTAGCGGGATTCTAGATTTAATAGACTGAAGCCTAGGCATGGTTATCGGGATATTTACCTTCATACCGCTCAGGTATATTATTAGGATCGCTACCACAATAGTCGCTACAAGCCCGACTAAATCCCTGCCACCAGGCCTGATGAAGATGCTTGATAGGCTGCCCCTGGTATTCAGCACCTGGATAATATAGGGTATGAGCCCTATAGCCGTACCGTTGATTACCACAGGGCTGAAGATATTCCAGAATATAATAGTAGCTACCCCCGCTAGTATAAATAGGCTAACCCCCGAGCCAATCCCCCACCCCTTCTGGATCATCTCGTCTAATAGTATAGCGATATATGCGCCGGCGAAAATCTCCAAGCCTACGATAACCCTGGTCAGCCACGAGGCAGAGCACATTGTAAACGGGTTTGGCCCTGTAACAACCCAGTACCTACAGGCAAGCGAGTACATTGCTGCTTCGAAAGCTGCGAGTATGATAGCCAGGGTCTTCTGGGCTGCTGTAAACTTCTTCCTGTCATCAGGGTCTGTTAAGTCCAAGTCGATTAGTTTAGCGCCTACAAGGATCTGCATTATCAAGCCTGCTGTAACAATAGGGCCTATCCCAAGCTCCATCAACGTACCTCTGTTAGAAGCGAAAATAACCTGTATCAACAGTATCTGTTGCTGCGTAGCCGGCTGGATAGGTATACCGTATAGAGGAGTGTTCGCTAGGAGCAGGTATACTACTAGTGCCATAGCAGTCCAGAACAGCCTCTCATAGAGAGAAGGCTTCCTATCCGGCTTCTTAGCAGTCGGCATGTAATCAGCGATCCTAGCCATTACGTCTAGAGCGCCCACTCTAGCCCACCAGTTCTAGCTCCAAGCAGTACTCTCTTGATAAAATATAATGTATCTTATTAAAGCTTAACCAGAGAAAATCGTATGCTATTGTTTTAAAACTTCCACTACTCCACCGGCTTCCTCAATCTTCTTCTTAGCAGCCTCGGTGATATACTCTGTTATAACCTTGAGCCTCTTTGTTACACGTCCTTTCCCGGTTACTTTGTTAAAGCCTAGGCTCCTCACATCTATGACTACCAGGCCCCCCTCCACGCTAGCCTTGCCTTCTCTCACTAGTTTATCAGCAGCCTCGTCTAAGACTCCTACATTAACCTCTCTTATCTTGCCTGTCACACTAGTCGGGTTTGTGAAACCATGCTTACCATACCAGTTAGGCGCGTACTTCAGCATCCATATCCACTTATGTTTATGCATACCTACTGCTCCGAAACCACCTCTGCTACCGCTCTTCCTATGCTGACCAACCCTACCCCACCCCATAGTACGCGTCCTACCCCTTAGCTTCCTGCTCTTCTTCCTCTTCCTGACAACCATGAAACCACCCTATAGCATCCTTTTAATCAAATCATTAATAGCCTTACCACGATAACCTAGTTCACCGTGATCTCCAACAGGTCTTTTAATACTTCCTTTAAAACCTCCTCTAGGAGGGTGTAGGCGGAAAACTGGTTTAATCAGCTCCTGCTTGTGTAGGATTACCTCCCCAGACATTATTTTCTCAGCTAGCTCCCTGAAACTATTCACGTTGAAATACTTCTTCAACAAATCATTATCGAGCTTTACGTTTCCGACAGCCCTACTCCTCTTCTCGAGTAGTAGGGCAAGGGTCTCGAGATCTATCTCCCCCCATGTAACCCAGTCTTTAACCTTCTTTAACATACCTTCTAGACCTGGCAGATCCTTCGGGTATATGACTAGATTGAATTTCCTCCTCAGCCTCAACAGGTTTAAAGTATATTCGACATCAGGCGGTGTATCAGGTATGCCTCTCAGCCTTATTATAGCGTATAGCTCGGGCATTTAAATACACCCTAGCCCCTCAGCCAGTCTAGTGGTGTAACAAATCTATACGTATTCCTTAGAGCATCCCACGTGGCTTTAGCAAAGTTGATAGAAGACCTTGTCTCACCGAATGTCTCTGTCCAAGCGTCCCTGATCCCAGCCATCCTCAGCACTATCTTAGCGATCTCACCAGCTACTAAGCCAGTGCCTTTTGGGGCAGGCTTTATAACTATCCTGACGCTACCGCTCTTCCCGACTACTGTGAAAGGTACGCTATGGGGCTCGCTACACCTGCACTCCCAGCTGCCACAACCTCTCCTAACAGGTATTATATTAAGCTTGGCGTCTCGTAGAGCTTTATTCAATGCTTCAACATACTGTTTCGCTTTACCAACCCCGATCCCAACGAAACCATCTTCGTTTCCTACGACTACTACAACCCTGAACCTCGTCCTCCTCCCTGCGTCTGTCATCTTCTGGACAAGAGTTGCATCTATCCTCTCGTATTTTAGATTTGGCAAAAGGTAATCTACGATCTCCGGCTCGAGTAACGGGAGGTTCTTGTCGAATATCTCCTTGAGCGAGGTTATCTTACCTTCTAAAACCATCTTCCCTACTCTTGTCCTAGGAACCCATTTCTCTAGAGCACTTTTATCGACAGCACTCATACTCATCTCACCCACCTCCATAATCCAATAGTATCTTCTTCTTCACCTCATCGAAGTGAGCAGGTAGCTCCTCAGGGTTCAAACCCCTACTTAGATACCTAGAGAAATACCTTTCTACGAGACCCTTCTCTCTAAGCATCTTAGACCAGATAGCTATATGCACCCCCCTAATCCTATCCTCGCTCGGGAACATTTCTTCGCCGACAGGGATTTTTAAACCCGCATCAATCCCTCCTTTAGCCACCGCGAAAACTATTCCGCCTCTAGTCGGGCGGTGTAAGCCTATGTCTAGTATTGCCTCCCTAACCCCTTTCTGGAGGGCTCGTAGCCCGGCTAGCAAACCCGTTAGATACGCTGCCGGAGTGTTCGCCGTCCCTCCCTTCCACCCGTATTTCTTAACAAGCTCGTTCGAGTGTGCTGCTGCTACTACGATATCTCCCTGCGGTTTAGCAATTACGACCTGAGCCCATATATAGTTTAGGGTTTTCCTTACTACAAACCTCGGCTTACCCGAGAGTATCATCTTATACCTCTTATAGTAATTGGTTTTACCCTCCCTTCTCCTCCTCCTAGGAACTTTATACTTCGGGCCTCTAGCCATATCCACCGCCTATTTCTTCAGTATACCTTGTTCTACAAGGTATGTTCTAAGAGTGTTAAACGATTTGAAATACCCTCCTTTAGCAAGCCTATAAAGCCTCCTATAAGTCTTGCGATCAATGATCTTGTGATCCCTCAGGTACCTCAGGTACTTTCTGATCTTCCTAATCCTGTTCATCCACTGCTCTTTCCTATCTAGCCTCGCGTTCTTCCTACCCTTCCTCTTCCCCATCCCCCTCCTTCTACCTTTCTTCCTCTGCTCTCTCCTGACTTTACTACTGTAACCAGTATTCCCGTGGACAGGCTCGACATATATAGCCCCTTCCTTGATAAGCCTCCTGATCCCTTCTCTCGTAATAGCGTCTTCTACATCGCTGATTCTCGAAGGGTCTATCCTTATCCTTGATACACCCACCCCTAGGACCTCGGCAGCCAACCTCTTCTGAAGGCTTAAATCACTCATGAAAATCACCTTGCTTCTAGAGGCGGGTTAGCTACTTTAAACCCTTTCGCAACAGCCTCCTTGTATATCTCAATCTTCTTTCTAAGACCTGTTGTACTACTTATATATATTATGTTCTTCGAAGGGTCTAATCTCGAGAGTTCGTCAATTGTCGATACGACAACAGGTAGGAGCCCTGAGGGATGGTAGTTTCTTACTTCGGCAGGACCTCCGTAGCCTACTGATACCATTGGCGGATATCCTTTCAGCTTCCTCCGCACCTTGTTATCGATCCCTTTAGGCCTACGCCACTTAGGGTCGTTCTCGAACTTAGGCTTCTTCCACCACAGATATCTGAGGAACTCCGGCTTTTTCTGTTTAATCTTCTTCCTGAGCTCTAGCAAACGGTCGATGTCATCTCTCAATGCCGACACCTCTCTCGTAGATGTATATACCGTCAACAAAAATCCTCCTATCTAGTTCACGGATCTTTGTAGCCCTCTCGATATTCGCAGCTGTCTGGCCTACGGCCTCAATATCTATTCCGGTTACTATTATGTCTTCTCCTACTACTTTTACTTTCACATTCTTCCCATGGATCCTAGCTATCCTATCAGCTTTCTCGCCGAGGAAGTTCTTTATCCTAACTATACCGTTTTTCTCATCCACCTGTACAGTAATCGGGAAGTGGGAGTAGATTATCTTAAGCTTGTATGTGAAGCCTTTAGTCACACCTGTAATCATGTTTTCAATATGAGCTGCTATCGTACCGATAAGCGCTTTCTTCTTCCTATCAACCCTATACCCTTCGACAACGACTCTACCGCTCTCCTGTCTTATTATAACTCCTATGGCGTGGCTGAAATCCCGTTCGATTTCTCCAAGTGGGCCTTTTACTCTGACCTTCAATCCATCTACTTCTACGCTAACGTTCTCGGGGATTGGGACTTCAACATTATAATAAACATGCTTAGGCATGGTACCAGCCCCTAGTAGACGTAGGCTAGTAGGACTCCGCCTAAGTGTTTCTCGACGGCTTCCTTATGGCTCATAACCCCTTGTGGAGTACTTACTATCAATATCCCTATATTGTAGGCCGGGAGATACTTCTTCAGCCAATCGGGGAATTCTACTAAGTCACGGTATTTCACGCTATACCTAGGTTTTATAACACCTATCTTATTGATTCTACCTAGTAGCTGGACTTTAATCTTGCCCCATCTACCGTCGTCAATATACTCGAATTCGCCTATGTAACCTTCTCTCTGGAGTACTTTAAGAACGTTCAGTATCAGTTTAGACGCTGGCATTATAAGTACCTCGCTCTTAGCTCTCATCGAAGCATTCTGTATTGCTGCTAACGCGTTTGCAAGTGTGTCGTTCATAACCATTAAACACCACCCATCTCATAAGACATTCTTAGTGTTCTTTTAACCATATTTCCTAAACCCTATAGAGTAAGCGAGTTCTCTAAAGCATTGACGGCACAAGTATAATCCGTATGCTTGTATAACAGCATCCCTAGACCCGCATCTCTGGCATTTCCTACTCCCTTTACCATACTTCCTGTCTTTCGGAGGCCTGTACTTGCCCATTACACCACCTACTCTTGAACTATCTCGACTCCTAGCTCTTTCCTCAAGAGTAGCATAGCCTCTTCTCTCGTAACCCTATGCCTCCTCGGGATCCTCCCTCTAGCCCTCCTCCTTCTCATAACCCTATAGCCAGGTCTCTCGATAGTTATACATACATCCATTCCGAAAATACCAACCTCGGGATCGTATTTAACACCGGGTATGTGGATATGCTCTTTGACTCCGAAGCATACATTACCGTACTCGTCGAAGCTAGAGGCTTTCAGCCTATACCCTACTGCTTCAAGCGCTTTCCTCAGGAAATTAATGGCTTTCTCCCCGCGGAGTGTAACTATAGCGGCTATATTCTCCCCTTTCTTGATCCCGAAGTCTCTAATAGTCTTCTTAGCCCTCCTGGGGACGGGTTTAGCACCTGTAAGCTCCTCGAGTACTTTCATCGCTTTACTAAGCCTCTCGGTAGCCGAGCCTACAGCGATATTAACCGTTACTTTAACTATCCTGGGTTTAAGCATTGGATTACTATTCCATTTTTCTAAAATCTTTTCTTCGTTTACCAAACTCATTTCCACGCACCCTCGGGTAGAGTTATCAAGGGCTTGTCTCTCCCTATTGGGAAAACATAGTTGAGGCTCGTCTGGAATAGGTTCCCGTTCTTATCTTCTACCACAGCAATACTCCTCTTCACACCCATACCCCTGTGAATCTTCTTCACTAACCCAACCCTACCGGCATTCCTACCGCCCGATATTATGACCAGGGTGCTCTCCTCCCTGAGAGGGATGTAATCCATTATTTTATTATCTCCCAGCGAGAGCTGGATAGTCCCCAGGGTTTCATAAATGTCTTCGACTGGGTTACTGGGGTCGCTCACTCTTATCAATACGTTCCTACCGTCGTGTAGATTAAGCTGGATATGCCCTCCTTTCACGGTAGTCTTATTCTCGATCCTGCAGAGTTTGAAACCTGCTTCTTCCTTACTGATCTTAACGAAACCTATTACTTTAGTTGGCACAGGTAGAACCCTATAGTACTCGTCTGTAGGGATTATGTGTAACACGTCCATGAAACCTACTGGGAACTTATAGTCTCGTATAATACGTCCGTCTATTTCGAAATTACCTTCAGATATCAGCTTCCTAGCCTCCCTGCCTGTCTCAGCGTATTTGAAAACGTCTCTGACTACTATCAACAGTGGGAGCGAGTACTCGATCGGATGGGGACCGGGCGAAGGCTTCACAGTCCATTTATGCTTTTTCCTTAAAATAGGCCAGTAATAGGGTGCTGCAAGAGCTTTCAAATGCCTAGATCCCGCCATCGTCAACCACCATGCTTCCTTCTCTCGATGATCTTCAGCCTATACTTATCGCTTAGATCGAGCTTGGTAATCATAACTTTGCTAGGGTGGATAGGGTAGTATACTAGAGTACCATCTGATTTCTTGAGCTGCACTCCTTCAACAAATATCCTAACTCTCTTCAGGTCTACATCCACAACTTTCCCTTCATGACCTTTCCAATCCCCTCTCATTATCTTAACCGTATCTCCTTTACGAACCGGTAGTCTTTTAACACCGTACTTCTCTACTAGCTCGTCACTAAGCTTCGCTGTGAGAAGTTTATGCCTTAGGTGGAGTGGTAGATTGAATAGAGCCTTACGTTGTTTAGAAGGCTTCTTAGACCGGGTTAAAGCCATGTTATCAACCTTACACGATCATAGTTGCTAGGTTAGCTATCTGAGGCCATCTCTCAGCAGCTTCTCTCGCAATAGGCCCTCTTATCTCGCTGCCCTTTGGTGTTCCTTCAGGAGTTAGTAGGACTACGGCATTGTCTTCGAAAGCTACCCACATACCGTTAGGTCTTCTATAAGGCCTCTTCTGCCTTACTATAATAGCTTTGAAAATCTGTTTCCTAACGCTAGGAGCACCCTTCTTAACTGTTACAACTACTAGATCCCCTACTCCTGCTGGAGGAACTCTCCTCAATCTACCTTTGTAGCCTGGGACGCCTATTATCATAGCTTCCTTAGCGCCGCTGTTATCCGTGACTACAACCCTAGACCCGACTTGGAGACCAGTGTTAATCCTCCTCCTCGAGAAAGCAGGTTTTCCTGCAACAGCTCTCTTAGCTCCCACTACCCCCCACCCCGTTTAACAACGCCTAGGACGACAAAAGAAACGCTCTTAGCCAAAGGCCTTGTCTCGCCTATAATTACGACATCGCCTTCTCTAACCTTTATACACGGAGGTAGATGAGCGTGAATATGCTTATGCCTCCTCTCATACCTCTTGTATTTAGGGACATAGAATAAGTAGTCGTGCCTGACTACAACAGTCCTCTGCATCTTAGCGCTTTTAACAACACCTGTTAGGATAACCCCGCGTACCTTGACATGCCCGTGCCAGGGGCATTTAGGGTCGTTACACGTCTCACTCGGAGGCTCTATGCCTTTAATACCGATATCCCTGACTTTCACTTTCGACATACTACTTTCTCACCAGCCTCTTAAGCCTTTCAGCTGGTCTACCTAAAATCAAATCCCCCTTTATAATCGCTTTCTCCCCGCTGGGGAGTATAAATTCGAATACTCCATTACTCTTAAAAACCCTAACCCTCTTCTTGCCCACGGTTTCAATAACCAGGGTTTTCAAAGTCTCGTCTACAACCCTCCCTTCTAGACCAGTCATTTTCATATCAGTATAGGATAGTAGGCGTACCTTAAGCCCTATTAGCTCATGGTATACTAGGTTACTGCTTGTTACCTTCACTAGGGCTCTCGCCTCCGGCTTCTACTTTCTTCTCTTCTTCTAGAACAGCCTTCTTAGAAGCCAGTGTTTCTTCACGTATAACGGTCAGTATCCTAGCGATATCTCTCTTTATATTCCTTATCCTACTCGTATTCGTAAGCGTCCCGATCCTAGACTGCATCCTAAGCTTCATCAACTCTAGCCTTAGCTCTGTAAGCTTCCTAACCCTCTCCTCGGGAGGCATTTTTCTTATTTCATCCGCTTTCATTTCCAGCACCCGCTACCTGCTGGGATCCTTCTACGGCCCCATACTCTTGAACAAGGCTCTGTATCTCCTCAGGCTTCAACTGTTTAAACTCTACTTGGTCTGGTAGAGGTATAGAGGGTTTGACAATAATTACTTCTACACCGTATATACCCGGCTTTAGCAATGTTTTCGCAACAGCTCTATCAACTATATAATCGACTATCTCCCCAGCCTTATAGATCTTCCCGGTTCTAAGCTTCTCGTACGTAGCCCTCTCACCCCTCAGCTTACCGCTTATAACTATCTCTGCCCCCAGGGCCCCAGCATCCATTATCCTCTTCAACATAGCCATGATAACCCTCCTGTAGGGTATCTCTTTCTCCAGAGCCCTCACAATCCTGTAGGCTACAACCCTTGCGTTTAAGTCAGGGTCTGTTACAGGAGATACTGTTATACTAACGTTTTCTAGACCGAACCTAGTCTGGAGTATAGCTGTAAGCTTCCTTATGACAGAGCCTCCGCGGCCGATTATCCTACCAGGGTATTCGGCGTATATCACAACCCTGTGACCTGTAGGGGTCTTGTAGAGTTCTACACCAGCATAGCCAGCGTCTATGAAGTAACTGGCTAGAAACTGGTCTATCATTGTCTTCTTCAGGCCGAGGCTTATAAAATACTGTTTAACCCTTGGGCCTACCATAATCAACCAACCTCTTTAACAATTACTTCTACATTAGTCATCCTACGGAACTTAGGCGTAGCCCTCCCGAATGCACGGGGCATGTATCTTTTTAAAGTCACTCCTTTATGGGCTGCGATATGGATTATCACTAGTCTGTCAGCGTCTAAACCCTTATTCTCAGCATTCGCCTCGACATTCCTTAGTAGTTCGAGGAGGTATCTCGCTGCTTTAACAGGATATCTTCCAGCAGGCCACCCGTATTTATCTGCCAAACCCCTCTTATGACTTACTTTGCCATGATATCTCCTGAAGGGAATAGGCTCCTTCAGTTTAATCACGTTTTCTAATAATTCAATGGCTTTCTTCAGTTTCATACCTCTTAATACAGCGGTTACTTCACGCATGTATTTTATCGATACCGGTATATCGTATCTAACCGCTTTAGCGATCTTCGACTCATCCCTTAACTGGACCGAGTAATGCCATGTAGGCATATAAACACCTCTAAGTCTTCAATGCTACAAACATACTGCTCCTTGTAGCCTTTAACCCCGGCTCTCCGTGTACAACTTTCTTCGTAGTAGGGCTGAACTCGCCTAGGTAGTGACCTATCATCTCTGGCGTTATTTTCACAGGGACGAATTCCTTACCATTGTACACAGCAATAGTAAGCCCGACCATCTCAGGTAGGATTATCATATCCCTGACATGGGTTTTTATAACGGTTTTCTTAGCAAGATCCGGGTTCTGCCTTATCTTCCTTATTTTAGCCAGCAACCTGATCTGTGCCTTAGTGAAACCTCTCTTGAGACTCCTCCTTGCTCTAGCCGGGAGTAATTCTATCAACTCATCCATAGGCATCGAAAGCAGTTCTTCGAGACTCCTACCTCTATATCTAAACTTCCTCCACTCTGGCGGCAACTCCTTTAGGTCTAGTGCCAATCTAATACACCTGTAAGCATCCTAATCAGGGATCCCTAAGCCTATATTTTAATATTTAACCTCCTTTTAAGCAAGATAGGTATCTTGCTAGGGTTTTTAACTATTAGTACATCGCATCCAATACTCTCCATCTTCTTCAAAACCTTACTATTGTGCCTTGGAGGCGCTATGACGATAACCCGTATCCCTTTATCGATAAGTCTAGAAGCTTCCACCCAGGGCTCAACGTCTTCTACCGTCTGCTGCAGGTCGGATACTAAGACAACTATCCTACCAGTAGATAGGAACCTCGAGGCTCTGAGAGCTTTGCTTATATTCGTATAGCCTCTAAACCTTAGATTATACACTCTATTCAGGAACCTGTAGACGACTATCTCTGTCTTCCTCGCAGGCGGTTTTATCATTTCTACCTCGTCCCAGAACAGTACTATTTTATCCACGAATCCGATCATGCTTGCTAGAGCTATCAGTGTCCAAATACTGTACCTTAACATGCTACCGCTTACATCAATCAACGCCGTAATATTCCTCTTCCTAGGAATATTCCTGAATACCAGCCTATAGTTGAGCCTTATTAGATTATACAGGCTAGACCGTAGATCCAGCCTACCCGAAGACGCTCTCCTCCTTCTACCCCTGATTCTAACGCCTTTCCTAACCTCATCGAATACTCTTACGCCTAAAACCAGGGCCTTCCTAATATCTTCATAGTTTAATACGCCCGCCCCATACTCATCTCGTACTATCATAGAGATCAGCTCTATCGTATCATCAGGGTATAGCCTCGAGACCGAGTAGAGGAGCTTCTTCTGGTCGTCTCCTAAGATACTATAGAGTAGGATCCTCAAACGCTCCTCTAGATGCCCGGGGTTGACCCTGCTAGCGTAGTATAACGCTAGATCCTTCTCAGCACTCTTACCGGTAGCCAGGTAGGTTAAGTAATGTTTTATAGATGCCCCTAGGTATGCTTTACTCTTTGCTACTTCGCTAATCTTCTCCGGGTTTGGTAGTACAGCCATGGATATAGGGTTTAGGAAATCCAGGTAGCCTGGATTACTTTTGTAAAGCATTGATACAAGCTTCCACCTTAGGTTTAAAGGGTAGTCTTCTATCTTCGAAGCAATAACCTCGGGGCTACGTCCGCTCTCCTGTATTCTGCCGAATACCTCGGAAAGCATATTCTTATGAGATATTGTTTTTCCAGCTTTATACAGACCGTTACTCGCAATACTAGAGTCTTTGGTCATCCTATTAAGGTATTCTTCTTTCAGCCTACTATCTATTATCTTATTCTTACCATAGTACGTCTCGATAGCTGATATAAGCAAGCTCTCATCTATAGACTTGAGGAATTCCTCGGTTAGAATATAGGGCCAGAGCCTGCTCGGGACTTCTTTCAAGAACTTGATTACATCGCTAGGGTAGATAGGCCTATTACTCTTAATAGCCCTATTCAGAGCCTTCGTATTTACATCGAGCCTCCCACGACTACCCCTATGTAGAACACCGTGAGCCCTAAGCCATACGTATGAAAATACCCTGTCCCTTATGCTCTCACTACTCAGTAGGTCTCTCAACACGATTTGTTTCCTACCGTTAAGGGCTTCTCTAATCTTCTTTACATCAGGCGTATAGCTCCATTCAGTGTACTTTTCTTTCACCTCTGGTTTCCCGGTATAGATTTTGTATAGTTCCTGGATAACTTGCTTCTTAAAGTCTTCACTTTCGTAAGGGAGTAGTTCTAGAGTGAGCCTTAGCTTAACCAAGTCTACTACTTCCCTAGTCGAGAGCTTGGGCCCGTTCTTGATCCTCTCGAATACCTCTGCTAGAATCTTCTCCTCTAGATCCCTAATTTCTCCTACGTACCTGGAGTAGTTCATTAACCAACTCCTCGTCTTCAGGGTTTTTGTATAATACTACTCTACCCGCGTCGGCGAGTTCTTCGAGAGAAGCTCTCTCTTTACCCCTTATATCAGCTAGTAGAGAAGCCAGCGTCATCCACGTCACGCTATCCGAGATACCCGGTTTATACACAGCCTTCTGCCTCAATTTGTTAACTATTGAGATAGCTTCCTCTATTATTTCATCGCTGAGTTTCTTGGCAAGGTCTCCAAGCCTGAGTTTTATGATCTCTATTTCTTCTTCGGCCGTAGGATACTTGAATTCTATTCTAACAACCCTCCTGAGGAATGCGTCACTGAGCTCTCCTTGAGCAATATCGTACGGGTTGCTGGTTATAATTATCTGGAACCCGTCGTCTTTCTGGTAGTAAACTTTCTTCAGCTCTGGTATTATAATCCTCCTTTTATCTATTATATCGAGCAACATATTCTGGAATTCCTCACTACTCCTCCTTATCTCGTCAATTAATACGCCTGTCCCGAGTATCATTGCTGCTAGCAGCGGTCTCGGTATAAAACTCTCCTCGTTGAAGCCCTTGCTCATAGCTATCGCAGGGTGGAAGTCGCCGATGACCCTGTACTCATCATAGTTCTCGCTACACGGTAGGATGAAAGCAGACTTACCGCTCCAGAGGCTTAGGATTGCTTCACCTATCTCGGTTTTCCCCGTACCGGGAGGACCCTCGAATAATACCGGTTTATTATTGAGGAATGCGGCTACAGTAATATATACCACGTGGGGTTTCACGAGTAGTTTGAAATGATTCCTTAAGTATTCTATCATTTCAGCCGGGTTTCTGACAACCGGGTATTTCCTGATCGTTTGCGAATAGATCTCTTTGACTTTTTTAACTATAGGATCCGGTGGTTCGCTATTATCGAAACCCATACCTTATCTAGACCTTACAATAGAAAAACCTGTTAACAGGGTTTATATAACGTTACTTGCCTTTCCTCCTACCTGTTCTCCTAGCTGCTATATGACCGACCTTCCTGCCTGGCGGCGTATTCCTCGCTACTGTCGTAGGCCTGCCTACGTGTCTTCCTCCTCCATGCGGGTGTGAGACAGGATTCATTGCTAGACCGCGTACCTTAGGCCATTTATGGGCTTTAGCCTTCCACTTATAGTATGATGCGCCCGCTTTCATCAACGGTTTCTCAACCCTGCCTCCCCCAGCGATCACTCCTATCATAGCTCTAGCGTTATTCGGTACTTCGATAACCCTACCGCTCGGCAACTGGATCTGTGTTTTATCGCCGCTCCTACCTACTATCACGGCGTACGTACCACCCGCTCTAGCATATTTGCCCCCGTCCCCAGGCGTTTTCTCAATGTTAGCTACCTGAGTACCCTCAGGTATCCTCCCAACCGGGAGTATATTACCGTTCTCGATTTTCGCGTCTGGACCTATCTCGATCACTTGCCCTACATACATCCCTTCTACCGCTGGCACGTAGAATTTCTCACCAGTCTCTAACACTATTTCAGCTAGTGGAACCCACCTACCCGGGTCATGGACTAGGTCAGTAATCTTGCCTTTCAACGTTTTATCCGGAGGTAGCTGGGGGTACCTGGCTGGAGCTACTTTTAAATGGCCTGGATTCCTGAATGTAGGTGAACCTCTCCCCATCCTTTGTGGCAGGATCCTCTTACCCATAGCATGCACCTCACAGTAAGCCTAGCTGGGCGGCTATGTCGCTTGCTTTAAACTCGCTAGATAATCTCACGTATGCCTTCTTCTCTCCTCTAGGGGTAATCAGGGTATTAACTTTTACTACTTTAACATTGAAGAGCTTCTCGACAGCGTCTTTAATCTCTTTTTTGTTGGCGGTTCTATCCACGATGAAGACTAGAGTATTCTGTTTATCTATTAGCATAAGGGCTTTCTCGCTGTGGACAGGTCTTATAATAATCCTAGCTAATCTATCTACCTCGCTCAAAACACTAACACCTCGTACTTCTTCGCCAATTCTTCGAGAGCACTCTTAGTATACACTGTCAGCCTGCCTGGTACGCCTCCAGGCGCTAGATCCAGGATGCTTAACGTACCCGGAGTCGCTACATCCACCCCAGGCATGTTTCTCACAGCTCTTGCGAAAGGTTTATCAACGCTTGATACTACGAACAGGATGCTCTTGGGCTCGACATACCTTCTACCCCTCATCTTACCCTTCCCCGACCTGATCCCAGTCCCCTCACTACTCCTCTCGATATCGCTCCATACTCCTAGTTTCTCCAAGTATTCTCTAGCTTTCTTCGCTGTGTCTATCGCTTCCTCTACTCTATCGTCGACTATTATAGGCAATGTATCTGTATTGAAGACGTGTCCTCTTTTCCTAACGTATTCTACTATACCGGTAGCTGCGATAGCGCTAGCTATAGCATACGCTCTCTCTTTCTTATTAATATCCTCCCATATCCTCCTGTCTGGTCGAGGCGGGAAAGCTATATGGCCTCCTCTAGCGCTAACCACGAAACGAGCCCTACCGTTAGGATTCCTCGGAACCCTTGCTAGGCCGTAGCCAACTCCCCAGCTGTAAGCTGTAGTCCTCCTACCAGCCATTGGATCCCTGCCCTTAGGCTGCAGCCTTGCTGTGAAAGCTGCTAGGAACGCTCTCCTGATAAGGTCTGCCCTCACCGGGACTATGAATAATAGTGGTAGCTCTAGTTCTCCGATAACGTTAGCGTTCTCATCGTACACTTTAGCCTTCTTCCTCTCCATAGACAAGGGTTTGACCAGGAGGGTCCATGTCACGGCTAGACACCCTGCTTACTCTCAAGGCTTAGATAGGTTATCTGAGGCGGGTTTATAGGTAGCCATCCACTAGGCGGTCTAACAGGGTGTCTTAGTATTAGCACTCTCTTAGCAGGACCTATTACACTACCTTTCACCATGATATAGGGGCCGTAAATAAGCCCGTAGTGGAGGAAGCCTCCTTTAGGTACGACTTCTAAACCGTTCAAACCAATCTTCAGTATTCTCTTATTCAGCTCTGTCCTCCTATGGAACCCTGTCTGGCCGGCTTGAGGAGTCTCGCTCATAGTTCCGAATCCAGGGCTCCTAGCACCTATCTTCCTACTGCCCTTCCTATGCTTATGCCACCTTGGGAGTTCTTTCACACCAAACCTCTTTATCACGCCCTGGAACCCTTTGCCCTTGGTAACACCTATTACATCGACTAACTGCCCTTCAAGGAATACATCCCTAGGGGTTATGAACGAGCCGACTATTTTCTCAGCATATTTTAGTTGCTCGCTAATACTCCCCCCGCCTATCCTTATCTCGAATAATTCCGGTTTCTTCTTCCCAATCCCTGAGAGCACTGGGATAGTAGATACTATTAGGCTAACGGCTCTCACGTCTTCTCTCATAATCTCTTTGAGCCTGCTCTCGAAGTCTGTCTCAATAAACTTAAAACCGTATTCCCCGCCAGGGTCTGGCTTCACAAGGCCGTGGTTAACCTTCCTAAGGCCGGACAAGTATTTCCTAATAATATCCTTAGCTGATACTCCAGTAAAGAACGGGTTTTCCTTGTAGAACTTCTCGAATACTTCTCTAACAGCTTCTACAGGACTCCTCCAGGCTTCTCCAATACTCCTTAGAGCCCCATTCTCTGAAATATACGTCCTAACAGCTAGGGCTACTATAGGAGGGGCGTCTAATATTGTTACCGGGACGAATACAGGCTTGCCCGAGTAGGGGGTTCTAGGCCTGTCTTCGATGATTATCGCATGTGTCATGCCAGCCTTGTACACCGGGTAGGCTAGGGGGATTGGTTGTTTCGGAACACCGAGTTTAGCAACCTCGCTCCCATACCTCTCTTCTAAAACCTCTATCCAGGTCTTTGAAGGCCAGGTCCTAACGCGTACTGTCAGCTCGCTAGCTCTCTTACGCGGCCTAACCCCTAGGCTACCGTGTCTCGGCGCTTCTAGCTTCCTATGACCCATTAAGCATACCCCAAGCTAACACATTGTAAAATGTTACCAAGGTTTTAAAGCTGACTATTAACGCTCTCTGTTTATAGATTGTTTTAGAGGCTGCTACCCATCTCTGGAAACATGCTGCGTACGAGATTGATCAATCCTAGAGTTATAATAAGCGCTTCCTCTGTTCTCACAGTCGCTACCTTTTGACCGGGGATGGTATTCCATACATCGTCTACCATAGATTGAAGGCTGAAGCCTTCTGCAACCGCTATCTCAAACAAACCATGTTTAGGGCCTCCAAACAGTACAATGATATCCTCTCCTAGTCTACTAACCAGCCCGCTATCAAGCCGTGGCACCCTGCCTTTCCTATCTGTTGCCAGGATAAACGCTCTACCGACATATGCTTCAATAACCTCTCTAAGGCTCTGCTTAACTTCCAGCCTAGGCCCGTTGTAGAGAGTGCTGCTTGCTACCTCTACAATTTTCTCCTTCGGATCTAATACTCTTACAGGTTGCACTCCCTCAATACATTCTCCTCTCACAACGTATTTTTCCCCTACACCGATATCAGCCTCGCATAGACCGTTCTTAGCCTTCGCGATATAGCCTAGCCTAACCTGCCCCTTGTAGATATTCCTTGACACTTCAAAGGCTTCGAGCCGGAGAGGAGGTAGTAGACCCACCCATCTCAGGTCTTCGTCTAACGGCACTAGCTTCTTCCTAAGGTAGGGCGGTGTCTCATAGTATCTCCAGACCTTGTCGAGGAGATCTACCGCCTTCCTATGCGATTTCTCAGGAGTCGAGAACTCTCTGAAGAAAACAACTTCTCCTACGCCGAAGATTGAAGAAAACCTAAGGATCTGATATGCTTTTAGGAATCTCGGCAGACCCGGGGGCTCTACTGTGAGAATGCTTGTCGGCAGGGCTACTCTAACAACATGCTCCAACCTATTTACCCTTTTCTTTCCCCTTCTCAGCCTTCTCTTCTGCCTTACCTTTTTTCTCAGTACCAGCTTTCTTCTCTTTGATCATGAATAACGTTGTCTTCTGCCTGCCTCCCATGCTATCACCAGGTTGGAGAATATGTGTAGACTGTTAAAAACATAAACCCTCAGATACGACCGCATACATCATTTCTCAGGATGCTCGCCGCTCATCACTATTTAAAGTTATCGGAGGCCTGACTTTAAATACTACTGGATGAGGGTCCAGCGCGTTCAGGAAAACCGCTTCCCCAACACCAAGCCTAGAGATCTTCCTAGACATGCTACTAGAGTCTAGCCCGAGCATAGAGGATACTTCCGCGATATACTTCTCGTTGGGGGACCCGAATACAAGTATTGTATGCGAGTTTTCCACTATCTCCCTAGGTATATCGCTAGGATTCTGTGTTGAAACAACCAATCCCACACTCCTGCTTCTGCCTTCCTTAAACATCTCAATCAGTAGCCTGGTGCGGGAGATCCTCCAAGCCTCGTCAATAGCTATCAGCCTGGTTTCAGCAGTACCTCTTTTAAATAAAATGTTTCTCGCAAGGTACAATAATAAGAGGCTATAAGCTGTCTGGAAAGCATAACCGTAGTCTTTTAAATCGACTATTACATTACCCGACCTTACTATGTCAGCAAGTTCGTTATCCCGGGACGTGTCCTGAACAAAGTCTATTAGCGGGAGTATATCCGCTCTCATTTTTCTAAGATTATTCACACTGCTACCGTCGGATATTATAGAATACAGGTACTCGACGGTCTCGACAACATTTTCTCTAGGAATATTTAAAGCAGAGGACACGATATCTGCTAGGACGCTTTTAGCTTCGAGAGGCGTCTGGAAAACCCTGGTAAACGAGAGAGGGTAACTTCTAGGAGACGCGACTTCACCACTGTTGCTAATAAGCTTGACGAGATCACCTTTGAAATCGAGCGCTAGATAAAAGCCTGCGCCTATAGCTGAAAAATTCTGTAGGAGGCTTGCGAGCAATGTAGTCTTGCCTCTCCCCGTAGGGCCAATGATCAGGACGTGTTTAACCAACTGTTCTATAGGTATAACTACCGGGCTACCTTCTTCGTCGAAACCTAATAGTAGAGCGTTCTCGTAGTCTACACGTGGTTTCTTAACCAGAGGAACTGGTAGAACAGGTGCTACCCCTAGACTACTCGTATAGAACCCTTTCAAGCCCATGTCCCTGGAAACCCCTATTTCATACGCAATAATATCCTCGATCTCCCTGCCAGCTTCCCGAAGCCTAAAACCCAGGCTAGACTTAAACGCGTTTGTAATTATTGATGAGTGGTACGAGAGTATTTGTTTCGCCTCATCCAGGCTCCTCGCCTCAGTCCTGATTTTAACCACGAACTTCAACCTTAGGACAGGTCTACCGCTGACAATAGCCTTGTATAGATCGCTGAGATTCTTTAGTTTCAGGCTAAGCCTAGACTTTACATGCGGTTCACTAGCTAATTCCAGAGATGCTTTCGCATTAGCCATCTCATTCTCGATCCTTCTCACTAGAGAATTTAGATCGCTCCTAACTTTCACGATTTTAACCTCGCTGCCCTCGGGGAGTTTATCGATTATAGAAGCAAGCCTCTCGACGATATCATACAGTTTTATAGGGCTTAGGTCGGCAACCCCGTACTCAGCCTCGTCGGCTACGAGATACCTCGTTACCACAACCTTGTCTTTCCTGTAGAGTACCAGGTCTGGTGGCTCAAGATTGAGGCCTATAACACCCTTGTCTCCGAGAAGCCTCTTAATCCTCTTCCAGTCTACCATAGATAACCCCGCTTAACAATACAAGGACTACGTCTACTAGACCGACTAATATCACTAGGATACTCCATCCTTCAGACAAGTACATTACTGTAAACACTATTACCGCAACTAGTGGGACTAGTAACACTTTATTCAAGGACCTAGCACCATGATCCTAGAGATCCTGCTCTCAACTCCTCCGATAATACGGGATAAGGCTAGCGTAGCCGATACTAGGATGAATATGTATACTATCGGGAGAACTATAAGCTCGAAGAACACTATCGATAAAGACCCTACGAAGTAGTTTACCGCACTCTCACTCGCTAGAATGCTTTCAACATAGGATTTCACGCTAACATTAGGCATTTGAACCGTTAAATAGTTTATAATAACGCCGATTACGTGGGGTCCCGGCGAGAGGTTTACCGAGTATGCTTTAAACCGTATACCGAACCATTCGAAATAGTACTGTGGTGATTGTATCGTAGAAGAGTCTACGCTAACTACCACGCTACAGTCTTCTTGTGTAACAAGGTAGAGCTGGGCCGGGCTAGCTACCCTAAGGGAGGCAGTGAGGGAATTGTTCCCTTTATCTACGTTTACAACCTCGATGTAATCAGTGTAATAATATATGAACGTATTTGTTGCAACAGCTATTACATTAGGTACTCTAACAGTTAGATTAAAGACCTCCTGCGAGCCCGATACATTGGTTTTAACAGTATAGAGAGAACCTGGCATCATGAAATTCAATACCTGCTCCCCATAGGGGATCCATCTATCCATAGAAGTAGCGTTAACAACCCCGTTGGAATCGCTCGGGTAGATGTAGAGGGTATTCCCGGCAGTATCTGTAGCATTTAAAACATAGTATGCGATAGTGTTATTAGTATAGTCTACTAGCTTGAAATACGCTGGCACTGCCGGGATATTTAGCCAATTAACCTGCATAGGCATATTGAACATTGCTACAAAGGATGGTAATAGCGGAGCCCCTACCGTGAAGATTATTGGGAGAGCTATTAGTATAGAGCCGGCTGAACGGGTTATTCTGAAAGGGACAGAGTATAGGAGTATCCCTATGGCTATAAAAGCCTGGGCCATTGCCCTAATAGCGTTAACAGCAATATAGAAGACGGTTATTGTTACGAGAGCGTCCACTAGAATGTTTACAAGAGGGGCTATCAGACCAGAAGAAAGGAATCCCAGCCCTATCTTGCTATAGATTAAACCGGTTAGTTTTAGAAACGTGTATAATGATACTAGGACGGATGTCTCTACTAAAAACCACGCGTGGAGTACATCCATGCTCGAACCAAGCAGCCGACTAAAATAATCTATACTGTAGACTAGTGCCTTATAGCTGAAAACGAGGAAGGCAGATAATACACCGTCAACCATCAGCCTAGAACCCAGCTTCTTGACAGATACAAGGGGTATCGGAATGCCTTTTAGCAACGTGCCTAAGAAGTAAGATAGTATTGAAAGATTGAAAGCTAGATATAGTACATCCATCACGACCACTCACACCGAGGGAGGTGGCGGGAGAGGCTGGTAAAGTGAGGAAGCGATATAGGATATGAGGGCGAAAACGCTGCTGCCTACTGCCAGCCAGAAAGCAGCCCATACACCGTCTTCTAGGATCCTTTCGCCAACCTTCTTAACCCTGGTGAAAGGTATAGGCATTCCTTTCAGAGCCCAGCCTACAACCCAGGATAAGAAGAATAGCGCCCACGCTACGATCACTACCTGGATGGTTATGCTTTTAACAAATTCTACTATATCCACTTAGACCAACCCGTTTCAACAGGATAGTGTTTTAATACGTGGGTGGAAGGCAAAAGTATTACAATCCCGATGATACTTGGATATAAAGGTCTATAGACTTCTATGAGTTAGAAGAAGATGCCTGAAAGTGTAGGAGATGGGGAGGACCTGGCCTAAGACAGTTAGAATATACTGGGACCCCTACGACGACATCCCTATAATACACCCTAGGCAGGATGAGATAGACCTGTATTACGTGTTAAGGCTTACAGAACCCGGGGATGCAAAAATAGCTTTCCAAAGCGATTTAAACAGACTTAGAGAAACTATTGTTAGAATATTCGGAGACGATAAATTGTACAAATTCTTCTTCGAGAACAGAATAGTCTTATTCAATAAAGTACCCCACTGGGATCTAATGTGGGAGGTTGCCTCCTCAGGGAACGTATGGGGGCAATTATACTTCAACCCCTATACAGATTCCTGGCAGTTTAGGCTAAGCTTCCACGGCGCGTATAGTGCGCTAGAACAGGGGCTTGTCGACTATGTAAAAGTCGACTCGAAATATGTTTATAGAGATATGATTATTGGAGACGTGTCTACGAGCCAGAAGAGTATTATCGTCCTCGACTACAAAGGGAGGATAAGGGGGATAGCTGAATCCGTTGGCGAAAAGTTCGTTGTAACGAAAACATTCCACGACCAGAGGCCTCCTGTTGAAACGAGTAGGAAGCCTAGTAGCCTCTACGATTTTATAAAGAAGAATATAGAAGGTCTTAGATTCCTGGAGGAGAAAGCTATTAGACACCTCGAGAAGGTTCAGGCAAGATATAACATGAGGCCTGTAGTATCGTATTCTGGTGGGAAAGACAGCCTTGTAGCACTCGACCTTGCAGTGAAAGCTTTCGGTAGTGTCGATATATTATTCAACGACACAGGCATCGAACTACCCGAGACATTGAAGAATGTTGAGGAAGTTGCCAGAGAATACGGTTCTAGGCTTGTAACCGCATCGGCAGGGAACATGTTCTGGAGAGGGCTCGACACGTTCGGACCCCCTGGGAAGGATTACAGGTGGTGTTGTAAAGTAATCAAATTAGTCCCTATAGCTAAGACTAGTAGGAGTTTCTGGCCTGCTGGAGCTCTAAATATCGTCGGCCAGAGGGCTTTCGAATCTCTCGACAGAGCCAAGAGCCCGGTTGTATGGAGGAATAAATGGATACCCCATGTAGTCTCTACAACGCCTATACAGGAGTGGAGCCAACTCGCAGTATGGCTATACATCCATTCGTATAAACTACCATACAACAAGCTGTACGAGAGGGGGTTCGACCGGCTTGGCTGCTATCTATGCCCATCGAGCTACCTAGCCGAGTTCAAGGATGTCTCAACCCACTACCCGTGTCTATGGGAACGCTGGATAGAGAAATTAGAAGAGTGGAGGAGGAAGCTGAACCAGCCGCGCGAGTGGATCACGCTAGGTCTATGGAGGTGGCTGACGCCTGCTTCTGCCAAGAAGAGGATTGCGAGACATATCCAGGGATACGTCATCGACTGGAGAGACGAGTACGTGCGCAGGCTCCTATCGTCTAATGCGAGGCTAGCCCCCTTGAAGACTGTAAGAGAAGGAGACGGGTTGAAGATAGAGTTCAACAATTCGATCGTTGAAGAAAGCGCCCAGCAGGTATTCTTAGAAAACGCTAGGATGGCTTCTTTCAAGGTTTGGCGGGAGGGTGAGACAATCTATGCTAGCACAGGTAATACTACTATTACAATAATCAATAATCTAATGGTAGTTACACCATTCAGTAGAGATGAGAATATCGAGGACCTCGCCGACTTATTGAAAATAATATATAGGACCAGGTCTTGTGTTAAGTGCGCAAGCTGCATCCTATGGTGCCCTCTTAGAATCATTAAAATGACGGATCACGGCCCGCTACCTAGTACGCCGTGCCCTTCATGCAAGTTATGTATCGACACATGCCCTCTAGCAGACCAGCTAGTAGAGAAAGTAGTAATACCGTTGATACTAGATAACCCCAAGGCGTTTAAACGGGGGTCGAAGAGGCATAGCGGTAAAACCCTCGAACAATATATGAAAGTGTATAAGCTGAGCGCTGGGAGGGCTTGAGGGCTCGGCCGTTAATTATGAACCCGATATATTCTAAGCCATGATAGAATAGGTTACATCTACTCTTCTACACTCCCGGCTATACTATCTCTATACTATCTCTCTTTGTCGATAATGTCTTTTATCAGAAGAAACCTTTTCTCGCTCTCGTAAATTTCTTCGAGGATATCCTCGCCTCTCAAAGCCTTATTCAATATCCTAGCAGCCTCTATCGATCCTACTCCTCTAGCCGATAAAGCTAGTAAGGCGTCTCTCCCAAACCTGTATAAGAGTACTGCCCTCCTACTTAACTCGTCTAGCATCTTATTCTCCTCGCTAGTAAGTTTTTCATTCTTCCGTAACTTCCTAACTAGCTCGAGCTCTCTATCTACGCTAGGGCTTTTTACAATAGTTAGAGTAGCATGCCCGCACCTAGGGCATTTAAATTCCTTCATATTCGCGAAATCTAATACCCTACCGGTCATGGTGTAGCCACAATTCAGGCACAACAGGGTTATCCTCCTAGAGTACAGCCTCGCAACATATGCTTCTCTATCGAATACAATCCCGCTAATCAAGGGTATCTCAATATACTCTAGGAGCTCTTTATGGAACCCGTTTACCTCCTCCGATATACGTTTCTCGACGGATACAACACCTCTCTCTATTAGCGAGGAGAGTTGTCTGGCTACGCGGATATCGTAGTCTTTGTACAAGACTTCTCTAAGGGCTTCACGGCCTATAACCGTATCAATAAACGCTTGTAGCATGGCGTTAGTTACTTTCTCTGTCTCAGGCGATATAGCGCCGAATCTCTGGGCGACCTGGTATATCCTCCAGAGAAGGGTTTTGCTCTCCCGCGCGATCTCACTTAGTGCTTCTTCGCTAACGTATTTGTAGAGTGAAGATAGAATAGAAGCTACCTCCCTGTGGAGAGTCTCAGGTTCGATGTTGCTGGCTCTTAATACTATTAAGTATGGCGTTGAATAAGCTCTCACATTCGCTAGAGGATACTTCTTCCTGATATTGAATAGTATCAGGTCTTTGATCATGAGGTTAAGCCTTGAGCCACCATATATGTTTACCACGATAGTCCTAAGAGGCTTGATATAATCGACTACAATAGTCTTGTCGTCGCCGAATAATCCTATTATCTCGTAGTTTACCCTCCTTCTATCTAATCTATAGGAGTCGACTAAACCATCCAATAACCCCTTCTTAATCCTACGGATTACGCTACCAACCTCTCTGGCTACCTCGTATTCAACAGGTATGTTCTCGCCTTCCCAGAACGGGAGTACTGCCTCTCCCACAGGGATCTCTGTTTTCTCAACGTATAGTTTAGCCTCGTCACTATCGTAGGATATAACCTTCCACATACTGCCTGCGAGTATTAGGAAGTCGCCTTGCTGGATATTTAAAACAACATAGTCTTCGTCTAAGCTGCCAATCCTATTGCCTGTATTAACATCTATTACACTAATCTCTCTCGTAGACGGTATCATAGAAGTCTTATATATGTAAAGCCTTGTCTTCTTCGTCGGTCTGATAGTGTCTGACACTATACTTATTATCCTATTGTACTGGAGGTATTCTAGTACGTCTATGAAATCGTTGAACGACAAGTCTTTGAATAAAGCGCTCTGAACAAGAGTCGCGTAGAGCTGGTTTATATTAACTCCTTCGTGCTCTATCATAGTATAAACAGCTATCGCATAAGATAATACGTCGAGAGGGGAGGTGTAAAACCTCGGTTTCTCCAAATCCCCTGCTTTAGCCCTCCTGGCGAGTACCAGCGACTCCAGGTAGTGGAATAGATTACTCGTTGAAATTACAATCCCCCTGGAGACACCTCCGAGCCTATGCCCGCTTCTACCAACCCTCTGCAACAGCCTAGAAGCCTGCCTCGGGGAGAGATACTGTATTACTAGATCCACGCTCCCGATATCGATTCCAAGCTCTAGGCTAGAAGTAGCTACTACGGCTTTGACGATTCCTTCCTTAAACTTTCTCTCGATATCCTCCCTATGCTCCCGCGACAAACTACCGTGGTGTACCCCAATACTTATATCGTATCCCTCCTTCTCCGCAACAGTTTTCAATAGGTTGCCTAGGTATTCGGCCATAGTCCTCGTATTAGTGAAGACTAGGACTCCCCTGCTCTCTCTTATTTTGCTAATTATGTACTCTAGCCTGCTAGATAATCTCTCGTCTTCAACGTATTTTGCCGATTTGTGGCATTCTCTGTCACACTCTGGTATAACAGTCTCTATCTCGACCTCTTTCCCGCCAGCATAGCTCACAACCTCCGTAGGCAGCCTGTTTAGCGACGTAATAATCTCTTTAACCAAGTTTTCATCGCTTAGCGTAGCTGTCAAACCTATTATAACAGGCTTAACACCAAGCCTGTTAAGGAGAAGGTATATTAGCGTAAATAATAAGAGGCCTCTCTTGCTTTCTACAAGCTCCTGCAGCTCATCAAGGATGATGTATTTAATATTCTTCAATCTTGGAAGCATTTCTCTGTTTACAATGATGTAGGTGAAAGTCTCCGGCGTTGTAACTAAGATCTGCGGAGGATTCTGCTGTATAGCCCTCCTGATCCTGTAAGGAGTGTCGCCGTGTCTCAACGCTACAGTGAGCCCGAAGCATTCGGCAATCCTACTTATCCTCGAAGCGATATCCCTATTCAAAGCCCTCAGTGGGGTAATGTAAACGCATGAGATGGGTTCTCCACCCGACAACGCGAGCTTGTAAAACACTGGCAGGATAGCTGCCTCTGTTTTACCAGATCCTGTCGGAGCTGTTATAACTACATTGAATCCTCCTTTCGAGATCTTCTTAAAGGCTTCTTTCTGGAGGTCGGTGAATTCTTTGTAGCCAAGGCCTTGCAGGCATTTTGCAGCCTCCATTATAGTACCCGGAGAAATATTACTAGGCCGGCTTATGCTATACTCTTTAAAATTCTTTAAACCCTTTTATAGTAAGTCTAATAGAGGAAGGGCCCGTGGTCTAGCCTGGTTAGGATGCGGGGTTCGGGTCCCCGTGGCCCGGGGTTCAAATCCCCGCGGGCCCACTCACTGGTGTTATAGTTTTGTCTAATAAAGGATGTACGGCTAGGGATATCTCTAACGCTATTAGAAAAGCACTAAACGAATCCACGCAAGCAGACGAGCATAGTCTGAGGAGGTTTGTGAAAATACTTGTCCAAAACGCTGATTTAAACACATGGGTATACCTGGGCCTTTCAAACGACTACGTTATCATACCAGGCGCCTACTGTAGTTGCAACGATTTCACGATAAGAGTTGTAGGTAGGAGGGAGAAGTGTTACTGTAAGCACCTCATAGAGCAGGCTTTATCCGAGAGGAGGGGGCTGTATAAGGTCATTAATCTAGACTCGCTTGGAGAATACATAAAAATATTAAATGAGGTTTTAACACAGAATTTAACATCTACATTGAGGAAGAAAATCTATTCGAGATGATGCCTATGGGTAAGAGGAGGAAAAAGTATAAGCGTATTATTAAGAGAATCCCTAGAATACCCACTGTATTCCAATGCCCTAGGTGTGGGGCGAAGACCCTTAGCATAAAATTTGAGAAAACAGATACGCCTGGTTTAAAGAAAGCTATTATATCATGTGGGAACTGCGGGCTATACGCTGAATACCCCCAGCCCGTCCCCGAGCTGCTACAGCCCGTCGATATATATGCTAAATTTATAGATTTGTACCTTGAAGGTAAGATAAAGATTGAAGAAAGGAAGCCTGAAGAAGTGAAAGAAATTGGGGAAGGTAGCGAACTACCTGAAGGAGAAGCTTGAGAGAGGGGAGAAACTACATTTCACGCTAATCGATCCGGCTAAAGTAGACGACTTAAGTGTGCTTGAGAAGCTAGCTTTAAGATTACATGATGCCGGGACAGACGCTTTTCTAGTAGGAGGTAGCATCGGGGTCTCGCCTGAGAGTGCAGGTGAGGTATCGACTATACTCAAAAAGGCTACAGGCCTACCAGTCATAATATTCCCGGGGAATATAAACTGCCTTACTCCTAAAGCCGATGCTGTACTATTCATGGTGTTAATGAATAGCCTAGAGCCCTACTATTTGATCCAGGCCCAGGTGCAGGCTGCCCCACTCGTGAAAAAGTATGGTTTAGAACCGCTTCCAACAGGATATCTAGTGGTCTACGGCGATACCGCTGTAGCACATGTAGGGAGGGTTCAACCAATCCCTCCCGAGAAGCCTGAGATAGCTCTAGCATACGCTCTAGCCGCTGAAATGATGGGGTACCGGTTCATCTACTTAGAGGCCGGTAGCGGTGCTAGCAAGCCCGTTCCCGAGACCTTTCCCCAGCTTATTAAGAAGCATTCGGGGATTACTATTATAGTCGGAGGCGGGATAAAGTCTCCCGAGACAGCTAATAGACTAGCGAAGGCGGGAGCAGACATTATCGTCACAGGGACTATTGTAGAAGAAGACATTGAAAAAGCTGTCTCGATCATAAGATCGGTTAAGTCCCTTTAGCTCTAGCATATTTCTCTACGAATACTTCTTCAACATCTATATTCAGGAGATTCGCTATACTAAGCAGCCATGCTAGGACATCAGCTATCTCTTCCCTCAGATTCCTAGAATCCATAGATAGTACTGCCCTAGCTAATTCGCCTACTTCTTCAACGAACCAAGTGAATGTTGCGAAGACGCCTCTCGCATGATCCCTCTCATAGAAGGATTTTTTGATCAGCTCCTGGGCTTCTTTTATCTCCAATACCCTCCCACCTGTTTAAAGTTAGAATATCATATTTTTAATAGGTATTGCATTAACAGTTAGAAGGTGACCATGTTTGAGCAAGTCTAGAAGGAGGCGGGAGGTAGCAGTCCCTTTAACAGCAGCAGGACTCGTTAGATTCTACGAGGAGTCAGACGTAGGGATTAAAATAAAGCCTTATGTACTGATAGTAATCGCTATAGCTCTAAGCGTTACAGTTATAGTACTCCAGAAAATACACCCCTTGTACTAGGTCACATATGTCTCTTAATCCACTCCCAGTTATTCTCGACATATCTCTGTATGCTTTCAACAAGTTCTTTGGTAATATTCCTGAACCTGCCCTGTATCTTAAGATATTCTTCAACAGGCTTCCTCTTAGAGGGGTCTAGGTAAGGTCTGCTAGGGCCCGACAAGTGGATCTTGCCATCGTAATATTCGTAGAGTATCCAGAGCCCTGTTTCTACAGCTAGTTTCGCAACTCTTACTGTATACTTCGGGTCGAACCTCCACCCTACAGGGCATGGGGCATGGAGGCTTATGAACCTAAACCCTCTTATTTTGCTCGCTCTAACAAGTTTATTATAGAAGTCGTGCACGTAGCCTATGCTAGCTGTAGCTACATAAGGGACTCCGTGGGCTATCATTATCCTCGCTACATCTTTCTTCTCCTCCCCTTTACCCATAATAGGCGTCGTAGTAGTCCAGGCTCCTCTAGGAGTCGAAGAACTCCTCTGGATACCGGTATTCATATACGCTTCGTTATCATACATTATATATATGAAATCATGGTTTCTTTCAGCAGCACCACTCAGCGAAGCCATGCCGATATCTGCTGTACCCCCGTCTCCAGCCCACGCTATCACCTGGACATCGGTCACACCCCTCTTCCTAAGCGCCTCTGTCACTCCTGAAGCTACAGCGGCTGCTGATGCGAACGGGACGTGTATTACACTGGCTTTAAGCGAGTTGCCAGGGTACATGCCTACTACTACGGAGGAACAGCTCGCAGGTATTACAAGTATCATTTTATCCCCGAATACCGCCGATAAGACTTTCCAGGCGATTGGTATAGGACAGCCTGGGCAGGCAGCGTCTCCGGGGAGTACTACATCTCTCTCCTTGTAGGGTAGTGGAGGCTTCGCCATTGCTCACACCCTCTTATGGTACCATTCGAAATAGGATACGTTACCGGATTCAACTTCGGTTACAAAATTTCTTATAATCTGTTCGAAATCGCTTGATGTAACATTTACCCCTCCTATCCCTGCTACAACATTCTTCAGGTATGGGAGTTTACGGCCAGCCCTAGCCAAGGATGCTACTACGTCGAGGAATAACGGACCATAGGATCCAAAGCTTATAGCACGGTCGAAGACCAGCACCCCTCTGGCTCCAATAGCTCTCTCAGCTATCTCCTCGCCTGGGAAAGGCCTGAAGTATCTCACCCTTAGCAGGCCGACTCTGAGTCCTTCATCCCTAAGCTTTAGTATCGCCTCCATTAGATCCCCGGACCAAGCCCCCATGCTAATTGCCTGAATTTCTGCGTCCTCGCATTTAAAGCACTCTACTAAGCCTTTCGGGGGACGCCCTGTTATCTTCGAGTATTCCTTCTCGACCTCGACTATAACTTTTTTAGCTTCATCCATACCCTTCTGTATATCCATGAAGAATTCCTCGGTATCCTCGGGCGATGCGAGATTCCCTAGAGCTAAGGGAGTACTACCGTCTATTACGTAAGGCTGCCTCCTAGGCCCCAGCCATTCGTCGATATCCTGTTGCTCCGGTAATTCAACAGGCATCGAAGTATGCCCTAGTATGAAGCCTTCTATCCCAACCATCACAGGCAGGTACACCCTGGGGTCTTCGCTGATCTTAAATGCTTGGAGGGTTAGGTCGAATGCTTCCTGATTGTCCATAGCGAAGCTCATAATCCATCCTGTATCCCTCTGATCCATGAAATCCGTGTGGTCGGGCCATATATTCCAGGGGGGTCCTATAGTCCTGGTCACGACTCCCATTACTATTGGGATCCTCGCTCTCGAAGCCCAGTGTATTACCTCGTGCATGTAGAGTAGTCCCTGGCTACTAGTAGCTGTGAAAACCCTGGCGCCGGCTACAGCTGCTCCGAAACACGCAGCCATAGCCGAATGCTCTGACTCAACCCTTATCATGACTGCGTCGAGCTCCCCGCTCTCGATCATCTCGGCTAGCTTCTCTACGACGCTTGTCTGGGGGGTTATAGGGTATGCTGCCACTACGTTGACTCTAGCCATCTTAGCCGCGTAGGACAAGGCATAGTTACCTGTTAGGACAAGCTTTAGACCCATAGGCCGATCACTCCTCCGGGACGAGTCTTATAGCGTTAACAGGGCATACATCAGCACATATCCCGCATCCTTTGCAATAGTCGTAGTCTATTGATACACCAGTATCCGGCTCAACCCTGATCACGTTAACCGGGCAGTGTATCTCGCATAGGAAGCACCTAGTACATGCATTGTTGTCTACAACAGGCTTCTCAATCCTCCAGCTACCGGTCTTGCCCGCTACCCCTATCTTCGGTTTAGCCAGTGGTATCCTATAGACCGAGTCCTGAACGACTAGTTTCACCTAGACCACTCTCCTAACAGAATCGTAAGCTTCCTCACAGGCTTTAGCATTTACATCACCTATCCTGCCTCCAAAATACCTTCTCACAGCTTCGACAATAGTATTCTTGGAGAAGATGTCTGTAGCCTTAGAGAAAGCGCCTAGCATACTAGTGTTCACCACGGGCCATCCTGCTACTACGAGCTTGTTTCTAACAGCTATACCCGTCGCATCTACAATGTAGAGAGAATACCCGTTTTCAAATCTGAGTTTTATAGTATCATGTGGATCCCACTTGCTCTTGTTTACAACTAATACACCGTTCCTTCTGAGCCTGAACTGGGATAGGTAGTCCTGGGATAGGAGTTTCTCGTCTAATACTACTATAACGTCTGCGTCATAGAACATTCCGTGTTTTAGGATAGGTTTAGAATCTACCCTGGCAAAAGCAGCTACTGGAGCACCCCTCCTCTCCGCCCCGAAGAAAGGGAACCCCTGGGCATATATACCGTCTGCTGCCGCTGCTTCAACAAGTATGTTGGCAGCAGTTACAGCGCCTTGACCACCTCTCCCGATAAACACTATCTCAATCATATAAGCACCGTTTTTGAGTATACGTCTTTGTACGCTAAAAAATGTTATATTTAAATAATTATAGTAATTATATGAATATATGCTACCTTAGGGGTAGAAGCGTTTACTAAGGATATTTGAGTGACTTAATAGACGATGGTCGATGGGAGTATTGCTCCAAACCTCTTGGGGTCTACCGTAGCCCCGTGCCGTTGGGCTAGACAGCCATCTATGAACCCATGATGATAGCCTGTGACCTGTGGACGAGATTGAAGCCCCTTGGTGCAACCATGAATTCATATAAAATTTTAGGATGAGCATCGGGGATAAACTGTTTATTACTTTAGCCGTACCATAAATATTAATGCTGCAGGGGTTTCACGTGACTATCTATTGGGAGAGATGCGATTATTGTGGACAACATAATCCTACTAGAGAGTGTACTATGTTCCCGGGAACCGCTGTATGCCCTAGCTGCTGCCTCCTCTGCCCAAAGAGGAGTATATGCCCTAATCCAGCCTGGAAGTATTCTTTCGAATTAGCTCCAGCAAAGAAACCGGTCAAGAAGGCGGCAGGTAAAGAAGCCCTCCTAGACCTCCTTTCGAAACTAGAAGGAGAGAAATAGCTCTATTCGACTCTCGAAACAATCCAGTAGGTTATAGAACCTCCTCCCTCTAGTGGGAATTCGATCTTCATAGGTTTATCGTTGTCGAATGAGAAGGTGATATTCTTAGATACCGGTGAAGCTCTTAATGCTAGCTTGAGTAAATCAATACTATACGTTGCTTTAGCTTCGTCTACGGTAGAAGATATCGAGATAATAGGGGATCCTTCTTCTAGCACAGCTCTATACTCTTTCTGCTGCTCGCTAGAGGATACATACAGTTTACCATTTTTATAATGGAATACAGCGTGCTCGCCTACCGTTTTTAGGTCTCTCAACAGGATCTTAAAATCGCTTGTAAGCATTGAGACCGTGACGCCTAACTCTACATCGAGGTCGGGAACTTCCTCGGGTATGCTCTGTTTGAGTTCTACGTAGAAAGTCCTCTCAACCCCTGTCTTCTTATTCCTGAAAATAGTCTTGAGGACACCAGTCGATTTATCTAGTTCTAGAACCAGTACGTCCGTCCTAGACCCTCTCTTCATAACCCTGTTTAGATCCGATGATGCTACTACGAAATAGTCTTCCCCCTCAGCCTGGAATTCTTCGAATATTATACTAGGCATTTTAACTATTATCATAGCTGTTTTATCAGGGCTGAATACGCGCACATTAAGTGAATCAGGTTTTATAAAGAAGGGGGCTTCATCTGTTATTTTGACTAGGGCTGAAGCTATGTATTTAAATTTGCTACCAGAGGGGTAAACAGCTCTAAACAAGGGCTAACACCACCTTCATTATTATTTATCAGCCTCTATTTAATAATTATAAACCAGCGTACTACGCCTAGTTCGAAAAAGGTTTTAAAGCCATGGTTAGTATCGTCATAGATTTCGCTGGGTCAGCGCATTTAATTCTGAATAAGGAGGAGGCAATTAATCTACTAAAGAAGATAAGAGAGTATGTAGGGGAATCGAATAATCTAGCAGAGTCTATTAGGATGATAGAGAACTTTGACGAGTTTTACAGATTGAGTAGGAAACGTTTCGAGGAATACCTGTTTCCTCCGAAAGACCCTAGCGAGTCGCTTAAGGGCAAGGTTGTCATACAAAAACTTAGATTCATAAAAGATAACGGGGATTTTGTCGAAATAGTTTTCGATAGAAGAATTAAGATAGAATTAATCAAAGATGCCTTATCTAAAATAGGTTATAGCGAAGTAACTATTGAAAAACAGGAGCTGTAGGCAACAGTAATATCTAACTTATGAGATCTATTTCTTCCTACCCCCCCTTCCCTTTCTTAGACTTCCTCTTAGCCTTTTTCCTAGTTATCTTAGCCTTCTTTCTCTTCATCTCTTTGACCTTCTTCTCTGTTTTCCTAGCGAGAGGCTGTACCTGAATAGATTTTAATTCATCAATTGTCCCAAGCCCGCTTACAACCTTCTCCCATCTACGCGTTATATCAACTAATTGCTCTAACATAGTTATCTTACTCGGCGTTACCTCTATTTCCTCAACCTCGCCAGCAGCTTCCTCCTCTACTTCTTCCCCATGTTCGACCTCACTCGATTCTTCTTCGAAAACCAATTGATCACACACCCCGGCAGATTGACCTATATGACATAACAGATAGAAATATGTTTTCGTTGCCCAAGAAGCTTACTAGGTAGTAACCTGGTTTTAAATTAGTTAGTGTTTTCTCTATGAAACGTGTCTTGCTAGGAGGGCCTCCTGCAGCTACCAGTTTCGAAGCGTAGGCTACGCTTCTAGGTTCTCCAAGACCGAATACGATTCTCACACCTGAGTTTACGATAACAGCTTCTGGTAACAGGGTAGGGTTCTGGGCTATGGATACTATGCTGAAACCGAATTTCCTACTCTCCATATAGAGCCTTGAGAGTGCTGTTTCTATCACCCTGCTTTTGACGAATACCCCTGCTTCTTCTATCACGATAGCAAGTTTCTTCCTCAGACCCCTCTTATACATCTCGCTTAGAGCTAGTTGGAGGACTGTATCCATATATATTAGCCTCATATAGTCGCTTGAAATCGACGACATATCTATTACAGTACTGTTTTCTAACAAGTCGATATCCTCTACTATTCCACCACCTGGTAGAACCGCTTCTTTCAAGCTTTCTAAATAAGGCATTAGAGACATATATATAGGATTCTTCGAAGACTCTTCTAAACATATTTCAATAAGATCTCCCAGCGAAGGAGGTTTGAGAATCCACGTACGCTTATCTTCTTCGATAATACCCTTCCTCCTATAGGCTTCTATAATCAAACCCTCTAGAGCACGCCTCTGCAGGTGTCCTAGGCTGAAAAACGATGCTATAATATCGGCTATTATCCTCGCTTTCTCGACAGGAGACCTCGAGCCTAGGGATAGAATATTCAAACCGATCCTCCTAGGGTCTACTACTCTAACTGTCTTATCCACCGATAGATCGCTGTATTCGTTATGGGGGTCGAAGATTAGTACATTATACTCCCCTGAAGAAATGAGTTCTCTAACAAGACTTTTAACAAAAGTCGTCTTACCCGTTCCAGAAGCCCCTACAACAATAATATGGGAATTAACCAGCTTCCTTAAGTCGCACGTAAGCGGTTTGAACAGCTTGGACCAATACCACTCCTCTTCCCCGGATCCTAGGCCAGGGATTTTCAAAACATCTATCTTCCACCCTCCACGGGCTACCCCTAAGGCGAATCCTAGGTTTACACCTTTAGTGCTAAGGATTTCTCCGATACCCGAGAGCTTAAAACCTAGTTCAGTAGAGAGTACGAAAAGACCCTCGCTTAATAATACCGGTGTTGAGAAAACCCCTGCTGTCGAACAGACCGCGAGCCATAGACCAGCAGATATTGTTTCATCCGCTTCTAGCAACGCCAGAATATAGAGTATTAGGAGGCTTAATGAAATATTTAAAGGAAGGCTTTCAAAAATCCCTATGTCGAGATCCGGGAAGAAAGTAATGGAAAAAAGGTATGCGAAAAACACTAATCCCGATAGAGTATAGAAGTATATCGACGAAGCGAGGAAAAAGAGGCTACTCCTATGCCTCCACGGGATTTGTCTAAGTGTTTTGAAAGAAGGCTTTAAGAAAGCTAGTATCTCCTTCTTGGAGAACAGTTTCGAATATATAATAAAACCACCGACTAAGAAGGTCGGTACTAGGTAGAGTATTAAATCCGATGTAAATAAGGGTAGGCTAGGCGGCTTAAACAAGCCAGCGGCAAACATGAACCAGGACATGTTTAAAAAACCTATAATAACAGATCTATAGACCGCCGCTGTCAAGACGAAAAATCCGAAAGCGAAAACCCCGAATATCACGGGGCTTAATACACCTGCTAGCAACCCGTTTAATCCGCGAGTACCCCCTGGCGCAAGCCTAAATAGAATAGGTAAGTTAGATATGATAGTTATTAGAACTATTTCGATTAGTATGAGCGAGAAAATTCTGTATGGCTTAAAACTACTCATCCTGGACTATGCTACCTCTCGAAAATTTTCTTTAAGTTTTCTTCGAAAGGCGGGTATACTACTCCTTTCTCTGTTATTATAGCAGTAACGAGATCCGGGTCTGTGATATCGAATGCGTAATTCAATGCGTTAACATTCTCGAGGGTTATCAGCCTACCCATAACTGTCTTAACTTCCATCGGGTTCCTCTCCTCGATGATAACATCCTCGATCCTTGAAGATAAGTCGATAGTGCTAGTAGGGGCTGCTACATAGAATGGTATATTATTCCTTTTCGCTGCAAGGGCGATCATATAGGTTCCAATCTTGTTTACTACATAACCATCTCTAGTAATTCTATCAGCTCCTACTATAACAAGGTCTACTAGCTTTCTCCGAATGACATAGCCTGCCATATTGTCTGTTATTAACGTGACAGGAATACCTTCTTTAACCAGTTCCCAGACAGTAAGCCTAGCACCCTGGAGCAAAGGCCTTGTCTCAGTAGCGATCACTCTAATCCTCTTCCCCTTGTACCAGGCTATCCGCATCACTGCTTCTGCAGTCCCGAACGCTGAAGTAGCTAGAGCGCCTGCATTGCAATGGGTTAGAATAGTAGCCCCGTCTGGTACTAGGTCTGCGCCGTACTCGCCGATCCTAATATTGGCTTCTATATCTTCGTTCATGATCTTTAATGCTTCATCAGTTAATGAATCAGCTATTTCTCTCGGGCTAGTATTATATACTGATTGAAGCTTCCTCTTCATCCTTTCAAGCGCCCAGAAGAGGTTGTAGGCAGTAGGCCTAGTCCTCCTCAATAACTCTATTGAATCTGCTATTTTCTCCCCGATACCCGGTTCATTTGAGGATGCTAGTTTATTCGCGTATGCTGCTATAGCTAGGGCGGCTATTACACCTATAGCGGGGGCCCCCCTAACCTCCATGTCTACAATAGCTTTGTACACGCGACTAGGGTCGTCGCTACATATTATCTCTTCTTCGAACGGTAGCTTCAACGTGTTCAACCAGCAGACTTTCCTCGAAGAATCATCCCACCAAACAGCTCTGACTTGTATAGGATAATTCTGGAGAGCCATTAAAACACCTCTTTGATATATAGACATCTGGTATTAACTTTAATATTTATCAGCCGGGTCTATACAATGAGTATAAGCATATTTTTCGACAAAAAATCTTGCCAGGGTTTTGTAAAAGATGGTTCTATAGTTAGCGATCTCAAAGAAAAATGGTTTGGTGTGGAGGTTGAAGGAAAACTTGTACTTAATGTAACCGAGGTATCGTATCTACTATTATCTAATAGAGCGAGAGTAGCCGTAGGCGACAAATATTTCTCGAATCTCAAGGATTTCATGGAGTATACGATTGAATGCTTCAAAGAGTACTCCTGGTCGAATATTGTTGTATACAAAGACCTAAGGGATAGAGGTAGGAGGGTGAAGGTGATAGACAATAATCTTTTCATGATGAAAGATAAGCATGGAGATGTGAAAATAGTCCTCGTCCTGGAAGAGAAGAGGCCTGTAACGATAGAAGATATATCGGATTACACGATGAAATCTGTGAGGAATAACGCTAGCTTGGTTCTAGCAATAGTTAGCCTACAAGGGGAGGTAACATACTACGAGGTTTCGAGAATAGAACCCATGTAGTCTCTGGTCGCTGATCGGTTTAGTAGTTGATTTATATTAGCTGCTATAGGTTAGAAATAGTCGTATAAGGATAACGCGGGGAATAATAATAGCATGACAGACGAGCTACTAAACCCTCCCAGGGGAATGAGGGATATAACAGGTGATGAAGCCGAACTCTACTACACTCTATTCAAACTATTCTACGAGACGGCTGAACGCAATGGTTTCGAACCAATTATAACTCCTACGGTCGAATACTACAGGGTTTTCGAAGCTAAGAGCGGGGAGGAGATTAAGAAAAGCATGTATGTATTCGAAGACAAGGCTGGGAGACTTCTCGCTCTACGCCCCGAGGTAACTGCGAGCGTTATAAGAGTTTATCTCAGGGAGTTGAGAGCTAGGCCTAAACCTATTAGAGTATTCTACATAGCCCAGTGTTTCAGGTATGAAGAACCCCAGAAAGCCAGGTATAGAGAGTTCTGGCAGGGAGGGCTAGAGGTAATCGGTGACGAGAGCGTTAACGCAGACGTATCTGTAGCATATACCGCGTCAGCTTTCCTCGACAAGCTTGGTCTAGCACACAGATATATTGTAGGTAATGTAGCAATCTATAGAGCTTTTATGAGTATGTTGAATATAGCGCAGGAGGAGCAAGACCATATCCTCCACTTGATCGATAAGGAGCTATATGACCAGCTTGGCAGGGAGCTGGTAGAGAAATATGGTAATGACGCTAAGGACATTATTTTCAAGATAATGGATTCAGGCTTAGATAAGGTTATGTCTCTCCTAGAAGAATTTAGGAGAGAGCTTGGGAATGGGTATGAAAAGGCTGTTAACGAGGCTAGGAGACTAGAAGGCTTCATAAAGACGTTATCCGACCTGGGTTATACGGTCGAATATAATTCGAGACTTGTAAGAGGGCTAGCGTATTATACAGGATTGATATGGGAGTATAAGGTGCCAGGAGCGCTAGAGCAGAGTATTGGGGGCGGGGGCCGTTACGATGGTTTGACTAGCGTCTATAGTAATATATACGAGTACTCTACGGGGCTTGCACTAGGGCTCGATAGGATCGCTTTGGTACTAGGAGGGGATTGGTGGAAACGAGTTAGTAAACGCCGTAGAGTTATTATCATACTATTATCCGAGAATATACCGCTGAGTTTCGCATACAGCGTGTCTAGGCAATTAGACAGGTTCTTCGACAGTATCATGGTGTTGACTAGTAGAAGCCTCGATAAAGCACTAAGCTACGCTAATCGTATAGGTATCGATATCGCGATAATAGTAGGCGATAGAGAATTTAGCGAGAAAACGCTGACTGTAAGGGATCTCAACAAAAAGGTGCAGGAGAAAATCCGTTTCGACGAGCTAACCGACTATATTAGTAGGATCATACAATAACCTACTCCCGCATACGTTTATTAAACTCTTATACGTATTTCTCCTATAGCTTGGTGCTGTCCTATGCCTAGAGTTGTTATTGAGAAAATATCGAACTATGAGTGGAGGATCCCGAAGTCTTACAAGCCGTGTATGAGGACGGATTCGATAATTTTTGCCGACGAATTCCTGCTAGAGAAAATGAATGAAGACCTTACGCTAGAGCAGGCAGCCAACGTCGCATGCCTTCCCGGGATTGAGGAGTATGCTTACGTAATGCCAGACGGGCACCAGGGCTACGGATTCCCGATTGGAGGGGTTGCGGGATTCAACCTAGAGGACGGCGTAATAAGCCCCGGGGGCATAGGCTATGATATAAACTGTGGTGTCAGGGTTCTTAGGACAGACCTGGACGAAGACGATGTAAAGCCTAGGCTGAGAGAGCTTGTAGACGCTCTCTTCAGGAATGTTCCTAGCGGGGTGGGTTCGACAGGGAAGGTAAGGCTTAGCACTAGAGAGCTTGACGAGGTATTGAATAGAGGCGTTGAATGGGCTATTGAGAAAGGGTTTGGGTGGAGCGAGGATATGGAATATATCGAGGAGCGCGGGAGTTGGAGAGAAGCCGATTCCAGCAAGGTCAGCAATATCGCGAAACAGAGAGGTCACGAGCAGCTTGGAACCCTGGGAGCTGGAAACCACTTCCTCGAGATACAGGTTGTAGACCAAATATACAACCCCGATATCGCGAAGGTACTAGGGTTCGATAGGATTGGGCAGGTCGCAGTAATGATACATACTGGTAGTAGAGGGCTAGGCCACCAGGTTGCAAGCGACTACCTAGTGGTAATGGAGAGAGCTATGAAGAGGTACGGTATATCCGTCCCGGATAGAGAGCTCGCAGCCGTACCTATTAAGAGCAAGGAGGGCGAAGACTACTTCCACGCTATGGCTGCTGCAGCTAATTTCGCCTGGACAAACAGGCAGCTTATAACCCATTGGACACGGGAGAGTTTCAAAGAAGTATTCAAGAAGGACCCGGAGGAGCTCGGACTCCACATAGTCTACGACGTAGCCCATAACATAGCTAAGATCGAAGAACATGTTATAAACAATAAGAGGTATAAAGTTATAGTCCACAGGAAGGGTGCTACAAGGGCCTTCCCGCCGGGACACCCTGATATACCCTCTAAATACAAGAGTATCGGACAGCCTGTTCTAATCCCAGGTAGCATGGGCACGGCTAGCTACATACTAGTAGGGGTTCCCGAAGGATATAGGACCTGGTATAGCGCGCCACATGGAGCAGGCAGGTGGCTGAGCAGAGGGGAAGCTATAAGATCCTACAGCCCTGACAGGGTGATAAACGAGCTGGCTAGGAAAGGTATAACAGTTAGAGCGGCTACTAAACGCGTTGTAAGCGAGGAGGCTCCTGAAGCCTATAAAGATGTCGATAGAGTGGTGCTCGTAGCCCAGAAGGTTGGTATAGCCGCCCCGGTTGTTAGACTAAGGCCAATAGGCGTTGTTAAAGGATAGGGGCTAGAACTATTATCAGCATAACGGCTATTCCTAGTAGAGTAATTTTTATTTTTCTAAATAATCCGATCCCTGAGACGCCAGTTGATAGAACGAAAGAATTAAAGAAGCTTATGTAAGCTATCGACCTCACCGTATCCCGGTTTAGCATGAATCCTGTTGTAGAAGCCAATGGTTTAATAAGCGTGTAGGAAATAAGGACTACCGCGGGGAAGATCAAGGAATAGACAATATATGACAACCCCCTCTTCTCAACCCTTATACGGGTGTCCCGCACTGACTCGGCAAACCTCAGCGTGTAGGCAACAATCCTATCGTGATTTGACGAGTAGTTCGATGGGATTGTCGTATAAGTTAGTATCCTACGAGCGAAAGGAGGCAGTTTCGAGAGGATGTTTCCATCGAGGTAGCCGTGTATAAAAGATTTCTTGAACAACCTTAACTCTTCATTCTTGAAATCTAACTGCCGAATAACCTGGTCTATTGGAATACCCTGTTTAGTCATAGAGAACGCTTCCTCCAGCATAGTCAACACTTCTCTCTCTAATTCCACCTCCCTTCTGACACGGAGGCTTAAGACCGAGAATACAAGAGCTACCAGAACTAGGTGGATTAGAGCTAGTTGTTGATTGTATACTACCATAGTTAAGAATACCAGCATTATTGAAGCAATATGTTCGATACTAGACTGGGTTAGGATATCCTCAGAGACCCTGAGGACGACTATATAGGAGGCGACGCCTGATAAAGGCAGCAGCATTAAGAGAAACCTTGTGCTAAGACCTTGTACAGGCATTATTGTTAAAGCGATCAACCCGAATAAGAAAAGCATTATCCCTTCGAAAACGCTTTCAATAATCCTCATTGTGTTCTCTAGTTTCGCTCTTATAACCGCTATTAACTGTTCAAGGTAGGATTCCACATAACGTATTGTATCGCCGCTTATTATCATAACCTCGCTGTATCCTCTGAGAAAATCCGATACCCTACTACCCCCATACAGCTCGGCTAGTTTCCTCAAGGCTGTCGAGTCGTCTGGGATGACTTTCTCAAGTACTTTAAACCTGGAGGCTAGTATCCTAATCCCTTCCGGTACCGGGTATTCCTTGCTAGCTACTTCTCCGAGCAACCTAGGCAGTTTATACCCGCTTGATTCGAAAGCTAGTAGTAGTATCAAGAAGTCTAGTAACTCGGTATCAGACAGCCTGTCCTTCCCCAGATTCAAAAAAACTTTTTTAAATACCAAGTTTAGAACCCTTTATTTAGTTCTCTATTAGACGGCTCCTGTTATTGTAGAAGCCTATTATCTCCCTGCTCAGATCCCTCTCGTCGAAAACACCGTTGCTAACCAGTTTTTGTAGGAAGATGCTTCTTGCCTTCAACTCTTCTTCTACATTCCTAAGCCCTAGCCTACTCCTGAGCCTGGTGGATTTAGAGGCTAGCTCAGATACTTCTAGTGGTTTAAACAAGCCATTCTCGTACCAGCCTATATCGGTTACGTCTACTTCTTCTGTTACCTCCGATATGTTTACTACCCTCCTGCCTAGTTCCGTCTGAGCTATTACGACTATAGTCCATATATTGCCTAGAAGATTCCTAGGTATCGATATTGGATAGGATACTAGTCTCTTGAGTACTGAATCAGGGCTATCGCCGTGTATCGTATTCAATACACCGTGCCCTAGCCTAGAAGCCTGAACTAGGAGGCGTGCCTCAATACCTCTCACCTCGCCGACGACAATGTAATCCGGTCTCCTCCTCAAGCTAGCCTTCAAAAGGCTGTACATATCGATCGTGTTTGAAGCCGTATAGGATCTTTCTACAAGAGGATCCCACTGCTCGCTCGATAAAGATAGCTCGGGCGTATCCTCTATAGTGATAACCCTGCGTGTAGGGGGTATGAAGTTTAAAAGACTCTGGAGGAGTGTAGTCTTACCGGCTCCCACCCCTCCTGCTACGATAACCCAGCCTTTGAGTTCTATCACCAGCCACAGGTATGCTGCTAGGAGACTACTTAAAACCCCTTCGTTGATAAGCTGTGTGATAGTCCAGGGTTTCTCAGGCTTCTTCCTAATGACAATGCTACTACCCTTCCTAGATACCTCGTCACCGTATACTATGCTAACCCTATAGCCTTCATTCGTTAAGCCCTCGGCTATAGGATTAGATATGCTTACATGCCTACCTATCTTCCTAGATAAGCCTAAGACCAGCCTATCGACCAGCCTTGATTCTACGGTTATATTAGTCTTCAACCAGCCCAGCTGGTTGTACACTCTGTGATAAACCCATATAGAGCCATCCCTTGAATTAAGAGATACTTCTTCAACCAGAGGGTCTAGGAGGATCGGGTATAAAGGCCCGTAGCCTGATTCAACCTTCTTGTAGAAGTACCATAGTTTCTCCGCCTCCAGCCGTATTCTGCCCGAGTACTTGTTTTCCAAAAACTTCTTGAAATCATCGAGGCCGGCGTAGTTAGCGTCGAAAGCCATTGCATCGCTTAAAACCCTTATCTCAGCATCCGTTATCTCGGGCTCTCTAACTACGTAGAATAGTATCTCCCCGTTTCTAACTATTTCAATCTTAACACCGTAGCCCAGCCCATAGGATTCTAAAACCTGGCCTCCCGCGATATTAATAGAGTTTGCTTTTCTCAGGTAGTCGAGAATCAACTTCTCGTAGAAATCTCTCCCATACCTCCTCTTGAAAAACAAAGGTTTAACCGAGGGAAGAGAAAAATGGGGCATTTAAAAAACACCTTTAGTAGACAGGGGTTTTAACAAGGTCTGTTTCCAACTCATTGTTATTTACAGTATACACAGCTGATACGTAGACCTGGGCTGAAGACTTTACGCCTCCGGTTACAGTACTATTTAATGGTATATTCACGCTGATACTGCTCCCAGCCGGGACCTGTGTTGTGTAGTTTACGCTATAGTTGCCGCTTCCCGTATATATCCTTATACTAGTTATGTTTACGGGTATATTGCCTAGGTTGCTTACCTGGAGTGTTAGAACCGAGCTATTATCGTTTAGAATATTTATCTTAGCAGAAACTATCTTGAGGCTGGCATACTGCTGGGGGAGTGATAGGTAGTTCATTACATAGTTGTAGATGAGTAGCCCGCCTGCTACGGTTATTACTAGCAGTAACGCTGCTGCTACAAGCCCGTCTACGCCTTTCATACAAGCCACCCGTCTAGAGAAGGTAGGTTAAAAGAGGTTGATTTCGATCTATTTAAATCATTGAGTAGGCGGAGGGTTTAGTGAAAGTATAAACTGGCTCCCTAGTTTAAAGACCTCTACGGTCAGATTAAATGGTGCTGGAAGGGGTGGGGTTTGGCAAACGAGCTTACAGAGAAATATAAAGCGATAAGCCCTGCTGAATTCTTCTACAAGTATAAAGAGATCGCTGGTTTCGCTAACCCTGCTAGGGCTCTATACCAGACTGTCAGAGAGCTTGTTGAGAACGCGTTGGACGCTACAGACTCCCACGGCATACTCCCAGATATCAAAGTAGTAATCCAGAGGGCTGACCCGGTTCAGGAATTCTACAGGATTACCGTCGAAGACAATGGTATCGGCATCCCGCCTGATGTAGTCCCGAATGCTTTCGGAAGAGTCTTGTTTAGTTCTAAATACGTGCTTAGACAAACCCGTGGAATGTATGGTTTAGGAGTTAAAATGGCTGTGTTATACGGGCAGATGACCACGGGGAGGCCTGTAGAAGTTGTAACGAGCAGGAGGGAGTATAAGAGGATATACTTCTTCAAAATAAGGATTGACATTAATAGGAACGAGCCTGTGGTGCTAGAGAAAGGTAGTTGGAGGAAGCAGAGAGAGTGGCATGGGACCATTGTCTCGATCACGATAGAAGGGGATTGGGGCAAGTCCAAGTCTAGGATCAAAGAGTATATCTCTAGGACTGCTGTAGTAACCCCTTACGCTAACATAGCAATGTATACTCCCGACGGAGAGATAGTATTGTATAAGAGGATTATAGACAAACTCCCTAGACCCCCTAGGGAGGTGAAACCCCACCCCTACGGCGTAGACCTTGAAATGCTTAAAATGATTATAGAGTCGAATAGCCAACCCACTATCCTAGATACTCTAGTCGAGAGCTTCCAGAGCGTTGGAGAGGTTACTGCGAGAGACATCCTGTCGAGGGCTGGTATAGACCCATCAGCTAATCCACGTAGCCTCAGCGATAGCGATCTCTTAAAGCTTATAAACGCTATGAGAAGCTACGACCAGTACAGGCCTCCTTCGACAGCAGCTATATCCCCGCTAGGGGTGGAAGTTATAACTGCAGGCTTGAAAAGGATGTTCGAGCCCGAATTCGTAGCTGCTACTACTAGGAAGCCTTCTATCTACGAAGGCCACCCGTTTATCGTCGAAGCCGGTATCGCCTACGGGGGCAAGGTACCCTTGAGCGAGCCCGATAAGCCTACGATCCTCAGGTACGCTAACAAGATACCGCTACTGTATGATGAAGGAAGCGATGTAGTCACGAGCGTGGTAAAAGAAGATATAAACTGGGATAACTACCTAATCACGTTCCCAGCGCCTCTAATAATACTAGTACACGTATGCAGTACTAAAGTACCGTTCAAAGGGGTCGGTAAAGAGAGTATAGCCGACGTGCCGGAGGTGAGGAGGGAGATAAAGCTAGCGATATCAGAGGTAGCTAGGAAGCTGAGGAACTATATTACAGAGAAGCAGAAAGAGCTGGAGGCGCAGAGGAAGGTCATATACCTGGCTAAGTACATACCCGAAGTAGTCAAATCTATTGAGACTATATTCGCCGGAGACGGGGTCAACAGGAGCGAGATCATTAGCAAGCTGGCATCAATAATATCAGCTAAAACCGGGATACCGGAAAACAAGATTTATGAAGTAATAAACAATGTTGAAATAGGGGCTTGAAGAAAACCATGTCTAGTGTCGATGTAAAAGCTAGATCCAGGGCTATGCAGATACTTAAAGAGAGGTTTAGGACTATAATCGACCAGATAAAGCACGGGGAGAAGCCAACCCTTGTAATGCCCAAGAGGGTTCTATCCAACACTATATACGATGCTAGAAACAAAATGCTGCTCCTAGGACCAGACGTGCTAAGGAGGTCTCTGATAGATATCAATGAAGCAAGGAAGTTCATGCAGACCCTTCTCATGGCTTCGATAATATATGAAGCACTAGTTAATAACGAGTACCCTACTATCCGTGACCTATACTACAGGGGTAAGCATAGTATCAGCTTCAAAGACGTAGATGGTAAGACTATCCACGAGAATACTTGGGACGAGCAGAAGGAGTCGGATAGTGTTATAAGAGATCTCGAAGTCTTCCTAGACGTGTTAAGAGAGGAAATGCTTATCTTAAGCAAGGAAAAGGGGAAGGTTGTAGGAAACCTGGTTATCAAGAGCGGTGACGATATAATAGATTTAAGCAAGATGGGGCATGGAGCATACTCTATTGAGCCGACCCCCGACCTCCTGGAGTTCAGAGATGTAGACGCAGAGTTTGTTCTAGTAGTCGAGAAAGACGCTGTATTCCAGCAATTGCATAGATACGGGTTCTGGCGTAAGTATAGAGCAATACTTGTCACAAGCGCTGGACAGCCCGATAGGGCTACTAGGAGGTTTGTGAGAAGGCTTAACGAAGAACTGAAGCTGCCTGTCTACATTCTAACAGACAGCGACCCCTACGGGTTCTATATATACAGCGTCTTCAAAATAGGTTCTATAACACTCTCCTACGAGAGCGAGAGGCTGGCTACTCCCAACGCTAAATTCATAGGAGTCTCTATGACAGACGTATTCGGGGAAGAAGCCTTCCGCAGCATATTAGACGATGTCAGGGAACTAGGCGGATACACTAAGAGCTCTTTCAGCAAGCTCAAGAAGAAGAAACCGTACCTGTCGGAAGGCGAGAGGAGAAACTATGTTATAAAGGCTAAACAACGCGATATAGAGCGCGCGGTAGAGCTAGTAGGCTACGATGTAGCCGAGAACTGCATCGAGAGCTCTGAGCTAAGAGCGAAGCTAAAGAAGAAAGAGGGTTTAACAGGATACCCTTGGTTTAGAACCCCTGAATGGATTAGAGAGCTCTGCATCTTCTTCAAAACACTTAGCAAACTAGAGATCGAGGCTATGGCTAGTAAAGGATTGAAGTTCCTAGCAGACACTTATATACCAGGGAAGATCGAGAGCGGTGACTGGATAGACTGAAGAAAAATATAATATATTCATCACAGCCCCTTATACTAATCATCCTCCTGGAGTCCCGTGCCAGGGGCTATCCTTCCATACAGCGTCCCAATACTCTTCCTCGCCAAACTTCTCTTTAACAGCGATCTTATTGTATACGTCTAGTAACAGTGTATGATGCTTCTTCTCATCCTCTAGTATAGACGAGAGTATTAGCTTAGCATAAGGTTTATCCGTCTCCTCGAGCAGACGCTTACTAGCCTCGATCATCTCAGCCTCCATCTGTATATGCTTTAATACGCCGATCTTGATATACTCTAGCTCCTGATCTGTGAGGAGGGGTAGTCCTCCCTTATAGAGTGTTGCCAGAGCTTTGTACATTATAGAGTGTTTGAGAGAGTCTTCAGCTATACCTTCTATCAAGGCTTTTAGAAGGGGGTGTTTAAATCTCGCGGTCAGGCTTTTCAATTCCTCAGCGTATTGTTTCTCAAGCTCGGAGTATTTCTCAAATAATTCTACGATATCCTCCACCTGCTCCACCTCTTTCTATTTATCTATAACGATGTTAAAAACAGTTTCCAACCGTTAGTTTCGGAGGGCTCTATCCCTATTATAAGCTGTGTTAATACAGGGGTTTGATTGATTATAACAGGGGTTAGGCCGGTAGACGAATTGTTAAATCCTGTGGGAAGATACTGGAGTATCGAATTCTACGGAGACCCTTTCGTACTCAACTATCTATTCCATAGGTCTCTAGCTGTTCAGAGCAAGTATAATGATGTATATGTCGTGGTCTCGCTAGAGTTCGGAGGGATTAGAACAGACCTTGTAGAATCGTTCTGTAGAATCCTAGGCTGCAGGCTGACAGCTATCAGGGTTAGCAGGGCGTTTAAGCTCGGCGACGTAATTAAGCTGTTGAAGAATCTAGAGGACGTAAACGATTCTACAATCATCCTACTATATCCATACAACTACCTTAGGGAAGACCCGTCGACATACTACGAGGCTACCGCGATATCAGGGCTTATAAACAAGGTTTCAGCACACAATATCGTCCTAATATTCAATACCAAGACCAGGTTTGGTGAGCGGATGCCCGAGGGGGGTAGTATGCACCACCATGTTGTTAAAACAATACTCAGGCTGGATAGGCTGGGTAAAAACGTTCTAGCAGAGCTGGTTAAACACCCTGCTAAACCCTCTGGTTTAAAGAAACAGTTTAGGCTAGAGCTCTTGAAATGGGGGATTACGCCAGCCGAGACTATTAGCCTCCTAAACTGGGTCAGGGTGGTGTGAAATAGGGAGGACTACCCCTTCTCTAAAACCCTTGGTCGAGAAATACATTGAGAGATGGATGAGCATAACCCCTATGCTCGACCCCTGTACTAGAGAAATATTCAAAGAAGTATTGAGAAACATCGATATGTCTACATCACTATTATCCTACCGGGGGGTTGTAGACCCTCTCGAGGTAATAGTCTTCCACCTAGTACTTGAAATCGCTGGGTTAAGGAAGAGTATTGGGGAGAGAGGCTATTGCGGGAGAAATGCCTAGCCTCTGGCTCCTAGACGTATACCCGGGTCCTAGGGAAGGGGTTGTCCTAGAATTATATGATGAAGGGGTAGGCGTGTTTAGGAAGGTGGAGGCTAGTATATTATACTACGGTTATATATACTCCAAAGACCCCTATACTATTGCGAGAGAACTATTACACGAGGGGCTGGTAGAGGATGCTTGGGTCGATAAATGGCTTGATCCACCGTATTATACTGAAGCGAGAGAACTTGTAGTATTCGCCACCAAGAGCTATAGAATTCTTAGAAGCATTCTCAAGAACGCAGAGAAACACGGTTTAAAACCTGTTAACAAATACCCGCACCCGCTTATCGAAGCCTTGTACAGAGCCGGGCTTAGACCCCTGAGTATAGTGCGTAAGGAAAAGGGCCGCTACACTGTTCTACCATGGGATCCCAAGAACAGAGACCCTATTTTAAAAAGCGTGTCTATAGGGGTTAGGAACAGCGCTTATATTGTTGAAGAAGAAGGAGGGGAGAAGAGATTCCTGGAGATCAAGGATGTTATTACATACCTGGTTAGTGAGAAGCCGGTGATAGCATTCACCGAGCCCGGTATTTACCTGAAGCTGGTGCAGGAGGACCCCGCTGTTAGAGAGAGGGTATGGAAGTGGGTTCTAGGAGGTTCTTTCAGCTCCTACGAGTATTTTGAGTGGTCTAGGATATCGTATACTCCGCTGAGCTTAATGGATAATATTTCGATAGGGAGGATACTAACCACTATCGAAGCACTTGTATCAAGAGAGTTAAGGTACATGATTAGAGACGGCGAGGGCAGGCACGAGGAGTTCAGGGAGATAAGCGACCTACTCCTTTTTGATAGAGGTGGAGTAGTCTTCAAGCCTAGGCCGGGCCTCTACTGGAACGTCTGCCAGCTGGATTTCAAAAGCCTATACCCTTCTATTATATCACGGCTCAATATCTCGGGTGAAACCGTCAACAACCCTAGCTGCCTCAATAAAACATACCTGGAGTACGCTGGGAAAGAGATATGCCTAGACCGGAGGGGGGTTATACCATTAAGTATTGAAACATTATTGAGGCTTAAGGATCTTTACGAGGATTTGTATAAGAGCACAGGGGACAGACTCTACGATAAGAGGAAGGCTGCTATTAAATGGGTCCTAGTAGCAAGCTTCGGCTACCTAGGTTACAGGAATAGTCTCTTCGGCTCGATAATGGCGCATGAAACAGTAACTGCTACGAGCAGGGAGATTATGAGGAAGGCTTCCGAAGAAGTCTCTAGGAAAGGATTTAGAATAATCCATGTGCTTGTAGACAGCTTGTTTATAAGCAGTGTACCGGATCCAAGGTACTGCGGCGAGATAGCTGATTCCATATATCATGCCACAGGCTATAGAGTCAAAGTAGAATCCTTCTACACCTGGCTGTATATACCAAGAGAGTTTAACAGTGAGAGGGGTGTAGCAAACAGGTATTACGGTCTTTTAGAAGACGGTAGTCTAAAGTTGAAAGGGGTGATGGCTGTCAGGAGCGACACCCCGGAGTTTATCAGGAGGGCGCAGCTAGACGCCTTAGAAAAACTAGCTAGAGCAAGGGATCCGGTTAGGTTCAGGAGGGCTCTCCTCGAAGCTTTTGAAACAATAGAATACTATAAGCGAATACTATTAGAAGGCGTAGATACCAGGCTTCTCACCATAGTGAGAAACCCCCGTAGGAGAGGCGGCTATAGGAAGCCCCCGGGGTATATTAGTGGGAGTAACGGGCCCCCATATATGCTTATTGCTTCGAAGAAGGGTCTAGTATCCTATGATAGGTTGTTTAATACGGGGGATATAGACCTAAACTATTATCTAGGCCTCTTAGAGAAAGCGAAGAAAGAACTACCTACACCTCTAGATCTACCTGATAATATTGTCCCGCAATCGCTTTCCGGTTTCATCTAGCACAGGGAAATATTTAAACAAGAGTATTGGAATATAGGGATAGACAGAACTATGCCAAGCATCTTATTACCAGATGTCCGGTGATATGCTGTGAAGAAGCTGACGATGAGGATTAAAAGCGTTGGATGCCCCGGCTGCATCGCTACTGCTCTGGTAAGATTGTTTAGGATAAAAGGTGTTAGAGGGGCTAGGGTTGTGGGCTTGAATATAATAGTATTGTTAGACGATGATGTAGACCCCCTGGTAGTAATTAAAGACCCGGTTCTAAACGAATACTATAGGATCATATCTTGGAGTATCGAGGAATACCGTGGTGAAAAAGTGTTCGAAAAATTTGCTCTAACCAGGAGTTAAGTTTATATAGAAGCCATATCATCATGTTTGAAATAGGATCGTATTCCTCGAGGTGTGTTAAATGACTATCGAACCGACAGGCATACCTGTGCTAATATTGAAAGAAGGCACTCAGAGAACAGCTGGTAGGGACGCTCTACGCACGAATATCATGGCTGCTAGAGCAGTTGCTGAAATGGTTAAGACAACGTATGGTCCTAAAGGAATGGATAAAATGCTAGTAGATGCTTTAGGAGACGTGACTATAACCAACGACGGCGCTACCATACTAGACAAAGCAGAGATACAGCACCCTGCTGCTAAAATGCTTGTACAGGTCGCTAAGAGCCAGGATAATGAAGTCGGCGATGGGACCAAGAGAGCTGTTATATTCGCTGGAGAGCTCTTGAAGCAGGCTGAGGAGCTCTTAGCCAAGAACATCCACCCTACTGTTATAGTAGCAGGGTATAGGAAGGCTATGGAGGAATCCCTTAGGCTCTTAGACCAGATAGCGCTACCTATCGATATAAATGACGAAGAATTATTGAAGAAAGTGGCTAAAACATCTCTCACGAGCAAAGCAGTCCACGATGCTAGGGACTACTTTGCCGATATGGCTGTTAAAGCCGTGAGGCAGATAGTCGAGAAGAGAGGGGATAAATACTATATTGATTTAGACAATATACAAATAATTAAGAAATACGGTGGAGCACTCCTAGACTCTACACTAGTATACGGTATAGTTCTTGATAAGGAGGTAGTCCACCCAGGGATGCCTAGGAGGGTTGAGAAAGCTAAGATAGCCTTATTAGACGCTCCTCTAGAGATTGAGAAACCCGAGATCGATGCTGAGATAAGAATCAGCGACCCCAACCAGTTGAGAGCCTTCCTAGAACAGGAGGAGAACATCCTCCAGAAGATGGTCGAGAAGATTGCTGCTACTGGAGCTAATGTCGTTATCACACAGAAGGGTATTGACGAGGTAGCCCAGCACTTCCTAGCTAAGAAAGGGATACTAGCAGTTAGGAGGGTTAAGAGGAGCGACCTCGAGAAACTCGAGAGAGCTACCGGTGGAAGGATCGTTAGCAACATCGATGATTTGAAGCCAGAGGACCTAGGGTATGCTGACCTCGTAGAAGAAAGGAAGGTTGGAGAAGACAAAATGGTGTTTGTAGAAGGCTGCAAGAACCCGAGGTCTGTCAGCATAGTTATCAGAGGTGGCTTAGAGAGGCTGGTTGACGAAGCAGAGAGGAGTATGAGAGACGCTTTATCGTCTGTAGCAGATGTCATAAGAGACGGTAAGATAGTTGCTGGAGGAGGAGCGATCGAAGCCGAGCTAGCCAAGTACATAAGGAGGTTTGCCCCCAAAGTAGGAGGCAAAGAGCAGCTAGCTGTAGAAGCTTTCGCTAAAGCACTAGAAGGCCTCGTGGTAACACTAGTCGAGAACGCCGGGCTAGACCCGGTCGATATGATAATGAAACTGAGAGCAGCCCACGAGAGAGAAGATGGCAAATGGATCGGAATAGACCTTAACACCGGCGACTTAGTCGATATGATGAGTAGAGGGGTAGTAGAACCTGTAAGCGTTATAGCTAACGCGATAAAGGCTGGGACAGAGGCTGCGACTATCATCCTCAGAATAGACGATGTGATAGCCGCTAGTAAAGCGAAAGAGAAAGGTACGGAAGCAGGCAAGAAGCCTGGCGAGGAAGAGAAGAAGGAGGAAGATTAACCGGGTTAAGAAACTTTTATCAATAAAGGTTTTTTATACAAACTCGAAAACAATACTGCTTCTCCCACCTCTAAGTAGGGTAGTACCTGCCTTATCTCGTCGGTCATGTTTACTACTCTACCGAGCATCTCCAGGTCTAGCGCAGATTTAACAGAGTGTATGATCTTTGTAGAAGTATTAACCATAACGTCTTCTACGAGTAGAGAAGGAGATTGAGATACTATGACCAAACCTACGCCGAACTTCCTCACCTCGCTAAGCATTTTAACCAGTATATCGATGTAGTTATCCCTGCCGAGCATGTTCTTGGCTTCTTCTACTACGACTAGTATATTCCTATCCCTGTAGGCTCCTTCAACAGCCTCGTCGAATATACGCTTGAGTAGGGCAGAAGCGTAAAGCCTCCTAATGCTTAAATCTCTTATCTTCGACAAGTCTACTATTATAGGTTTATCCGATTCCGTTGAGAGAATTTTGTGGAATGAATCCCCGTTGAAAAGCCTAGAGTATTGTCCGACCATGAGCCTTCTCATTTTCCTAATAAGCGAGAGCCTGCTCTCCCTGAACCATGCTGATTCATCACCCATGTTTTCCAGTATGCTCAATACCACTCCTAGAGAGTATTCGTTGCGGGCGTAGACTTGTTCTAACACTTTAAGCATAACATATTCCTGTGCTGGAGTTAGCAAAAGCACCTGGCTGGTAAAGTCTAGAGATTTATGGATATCCGATGGGTCGAATATTGGGATCGGGTGCTGGAATGGGTTTACCATCCTGCCGTGTTTCACCAGCCCAGGATATTCGCCGTGCCAGTCTAAGACTACCTGCTGGATACTTTTATGCCTTCCCCTTCTCTCTGCAAGCCTGTTGACCAGGGTGGCGACCGTATATGTCTTACCGGTTCCAGTAGCCCCTGTTACGAGAACATGCCTGTTCAGGTCTTGCATCGGGATACAGGCTTCCGCTGCAGGTACCGTGTTCAATACTGTACCAATAGGGATGCACTCGCCTACCGGTATTTCACGGGATTTCACAATCTCCTGGTTAGGATACCTGGGCTTAACCCCTAGTGTCCAGGAGGGTATGAAGCCTACTGGCCTTCTCCTCTTAAAAAATTTACAATAGCCTCGAGCAGGCTGTTCGAGCTAAACCCATTGAGCTCTCTTGCTTCACTAATAGTCAGCGTTTTGAAATTTGATCTTATATAGTCGACTAAATAGTTTATTTTCTCATACCCTCCGTCTTCGAACCCTACTATTAGCATCCCCTCACTCTTATTCCTTCTAGCAACGTTCACAATTATCAGCTCCGACTCTCTGTTCCTTTCAATCCATTTCTTAGCGAACTCGCTTAGTTCGGCAAGCTCTTTCTCGACGACTTTTTCCTCAACACCCATAAACCTGTATAATTTGATTACATAGTATTTCAAAACAACCCGCCCTGCTAGTAAACCAGGAGATTTCACTGAGACCGATAAGTGAAAGTATTAACGTATTACTAGTGTTCAGCCGCTAACCCGCCTGAAAGCAGGTAGAGGATTAGAGTGGAGACGACGCTATAAAAACCTCGTCGAGAGGTTTTAAATCGAGGGGGCTACCGGATTTGACTACTAGTAGATAGCCGCCTATCGATATAACAATCCTATTTAAACCGCTGACAACTCTATTAGATACAACATTGCCTCTACCGCAGAAATAATGTTTTAGACACTCCTCCTTACTATCTGTTATTAATATCAGCAACCTACTGTTTTCCCTTACATTGGGCATGACCTTTTCGTGGAATTCTATCTCGATAGTAGTTCCCTCGCATGTTGTTTTAACCCTGTATACGCCAGGGTATCTGAGTCTTTCTATATCGTTAACAATACATTGGTACTCGAGATGCATAATACCATGCCTTACTATTATAGATTGAAAGCTGCATCTTCTTTAACTCTAACAAATGTTTTTAAGTGTTTACCGATTTTGCATAATGCGTAAATACTCCAGTGCAGCATCCAATTATAGTCGTATGAGAAATCGTATTTTCCAATAGCTATATAACGTTACAGCAATATTAAATAATTGAGGGTCATATTTAAATATAGTGATTTATGTGAGATACGATAACACGGTACTGAAAGATTATTTTGAAAAATGGTTTTAAACTAATATTATTCCGGTTAGGGTGAGAAAATGAGCGTACTAGACGCGTCGAGGAGACTTATAGGAGAACTCTCTGCACTAATAGAGAAGAATATTAAAGTAGTATTAGCTGATGGGAGGTACTACCAGGGAAGGCTTGTCGGATTCGATACTCCATCCCTCAACCTACTCCTCCAGAATGCTGTAGACGATAAAGGGAATAGATATCCTAAGGTAATAGTTAAAGGAGAAAGGGTTAGCGAGATAATAGTCCTTGAAATACCTTTATTCGACCCCGAAGAATTTAGGAGTATCGTTGTAAGAGAGATGAAGATACCCGAGCACCTAGTGAAGGTAATACCTGAGGCTAGAGTAGTTGAAGTACAAGGACGCTACAGAGTTAGTGAACGGGGAGTAGAAGGAACGGGGCCTATAGCCGAGACATTGTACAGGCTACTCGAACAATACCTTGAATCCAGGCGTAAGATGATTAAGGGAGAGTGATATTGGAGTATTTTGATGTAAGAGAGTATGACCTAGCTGGGAGAATCGGCAGGATAAAGACTAGGCATGGAGTAATCGAAACACCATATGTTTTTCCCGTTATAGACCCTGTGAGACAAGATGTGGATCTTAAAACCGTTTACGAGATCGGTTTTAACGCGATAATAACGAATGCCTACCTGTACTATAAGAGGAATAAGGGTATAGCGAGAGACCTGCATAGCGAGCTAGGATGGAACCACACAATTATGACGGACTCAGGCGGGTACCAGGTTCTTGTCTACGGCGATGTAGAAGTTGATAACAAGACTATTGTCAAATACCAGAAGAGTATCGGCAGCGATATCGCAGTGATACTGGATATTCCTACAGGGACAAAAATGTCATGGGAAGAAGCCTATAATGCTGTCGAAGAAACATGGAGAAGGGCTCTAGAAGCCCTACCGCTGATAATGGACAGCGACCAACTCTGGACACTGCCTATCCAGGGCTCTCCCTACTTCGACCTTTTGAAAAAATCTGCTATAAGAGCCTGGAAAGTACCCTACCATATCTACGCGTTTGGTTCGCCGACTGTCCTCCTAGAAAGATACGAATACAGCTCACTACTAGAACTAGTATCGGTTGCTAAGAGGCTTCTGCCTCCCGGCAGACCACTCCATGTTTTCGGTGTCGGACACCCTATGATATTGCCCTTCCTAGTCGCTCTCGGAGCAGACCTCTTCGATTCAGCAAGCTATATCCTATACGCTAGGGAGGGGAGGTACATGCTACCCGAGGGTACTAAGAGGGTTAACGAGCTAACATACCTACCCTGCAACTGCCCTGTTTGTTCAAGATACAGTGTTAGAGAGCTACTCGAACTACCATCCGAAGAAAGAGTAAGGCTTATCGCGATACACAACCTCTACATGCTGAAAAAAGAAATCAATACTATAAAAGAGAGTATAAGAGAGGGGAGGTTGTGGGAGCTTCTCGAAGAGAGGAGCAGGGCGCATCCGAGCCTGAGGAGAGCTTTCGAAGTCGTCAAAAAGAACCTGGATTATATCAGGAGGTATAACCCAGTGTCGAAACCGGATATACCAGCAATCTTCTTAATCGACTCAGAGTCTTATTTCAACCCTAGGCTGAGAGAAGTCGAAGAGAGGAGCTTAGATGCGCTGAATTACATTCTAGAGAAGAAAGACAATGTAGTTATATTCATCGTATCAGATAAATCCTTCATAGATTTAAAGAATAAGATTAGGAATAGCGACCGTGGTAGGGCTGTATTGATCGTCCACCCTGTTCTCGGCGTATTCCCTATCGAACTAGCAAATACGTATCCTTATTTTCAGCACGAGGAAGGATTAATCGATAGTATTCGAGACGAGGTATTAGAAGATATCGCGAGCAAAATTTCGAAAATATTAGATAATAAAAGCGTGAAAAGCGTGGATTTAATAATCTATGGGGACCCAAGCAAGCTCAAAAATGCTATCGCTGAGAAGATCAAACATGTTCTCAAACAACGTGTTTCAAAAATTGAAACCAGGAATATAACTGGACATGAAAATAGTTTCATTATTTAAACCAGGTCACAGATATATCGGGTGACCTTTCTCCGAGCTCTCTACTTCCACGTTTTTCATCATTTTCTCTCTTTCGGCTTCAATAGACTCTATTATCTTAGCTTCTTCGAGTAGTCGGGTTGTATCTATCTTTAAACCAAGTAATTCGCCGATGACTTCTACTGCTACAGCACTCGCCCTCGGGTCGGGCCTATATAGTTCTGTGTATGCGAATACAGCGACACCAGGAACCTTATACGCATCCATGAATATCATCATTAGCGCTAGAGGGCCTATAACATGCCTGTTCTCGAGTATAGCCGCATTAAGCTTACCAGTATATCCTCCAATAGGAACCCACCTGTATTTTTCCTCCTCACTCTCCTTTAGGCTAGGGTCTAAGCCTCCTACAAGTATCGCGTTTGAGATCTTTTTCTCTTTTACCCACCTAGCTATAAATTCAGCATAATCAGTCCTATCCCTTACGCTAGGGGTCCCATTATTCAATAGGACTAGTATCTTTCTGCCTTCGACTACACCGTAGTATAATTCGAAAGGATATACTATACCCGATTCTCTAGTGTATATTGTAGTCTCAGGATAGTATCTCGTACGTACGAAACCGATCCTCTTCAGTTTTAATTCCATAACAAGGTGCCTGCTCGTCAAATAACCGACCATTCCAAAGCCTTGGAAGCCGGTTATGAAAGTAGAGCCTTCTAAATCGCTATCACTCACCTTATCTAGTAGCACTATGTTCATCCTAAAACCCCCTGCCTTATTCTAACCGCTTCCCCCCACTTATAAAAAACCATTTCCCACCCAGGCTTAACCGCCCGGCCTACGGCTATAAGGTCTCCTTTCTCATCCACTACGAGAACTTCGTCTTCAGGCCTTATATCCGGGTCTGCCATTAACACATGTTTGCAGAAAACGTTTCCTCCTTTAGCGATGAAATCAGAGTATTTCGTAGGTACGTATACTCTTAAGCGGGGGTGGGGTAGCAGTCTATTTAGCACCCTGCCTGAAGCAATATACAAATTGAATTTGAAATCAGTAGCTCTTACAGCGAGATAGGGTTGTGAGTCTACAAATACCCTTCTAAGCTTTAGAGTGTTCTGGCTGAATTCACCTATGGCATTATCTGGTATGAATTCTTCACCGACCCCGAACTGGTGTTTTGCTATCATTCTTAGTTCTCTCAACTCGTCCTCTGTGAGCACCCGTTTTATCATGTTAGACCCGGTTGCTTTGCTAAACTGAATCTTTAAACTCGTTTAAAAACCTACTTAGGAACCAGGTTACTGCATAACGCGGCTGACATAGCCTCTATCTTCTAAAATACCCCTCCTGATATTCTTCTTAGCCATAACTTTCTTAATAGCCTCTTCGAAATCCTCTCTTGTAACAATCCTCCTACCGGATCTAATAGCATTATAGCCTGCTTCTACGACAATAGCCTTTATCTCGGCTCCCGACAAGCCATCAGTCTTCTTAGCTAATTCATATAGGTCTACGTTTTTATCAAGCTTCATCTTCCTAGTGTGGATCTTGAATATTTCAAACCTGCCTTCAGTATCTGGCAATGGGATTTCGATCAACCTATCTAAACGGCCTGGCCGGAGGATAGCCGGGTCTAGTACGTCTATCCTATTAGTTGCAGCTATGACTTTTACTCTATCGAGAGGTTTAAACCCATCTATTTCAGCTAGTAGTTGCATTAGCGTCCTCTGAACTTCTCTCTCGCCGCTAGTACCAATATCTATTCTTTTTGCTGCTATAGCATCTATTTCGTCTATGAACACTATTGCCGGAGCTTTCCTACGCGCTAGATTAAATACTTCTTTCACAATCCTAGCTCCTTCACCTATAAACTTCTGTACGAGCTCGCTACCGACAATACTTATGAAAGTCGCATTCGATTCTCTTGCTACAGCCTTAGCGAGCAACGTCTTCCCGCATCCAGGAGGGCCGTAGAGTAAAACCCCTTTCGGGGGTTCTATACCGATCTCTCTGAATAAATCAGGGTCTTTTAACGGTAGTTCTACAACCTCCCTCAACTCCCTAATCTGCTCTTTCAACCCTCCTACGTCATCATAAGTTACCTCAGGCCTCTCAATTACCTCGAAAGACTGTACATACGGGTCTTCATAGTCAGGGAGCACTTCTACTATTGTAGAACCCCTCTGGTTTAAAGCTACACGAACCCCTGGGACTAATTTATCTCTGGGGACGTTCTCGGAAACATACACTACTAGATTAGGTCCTGTAGAACTCCTTACTACAGCCCTGTCCCTGCCTATGAGATAAAGTAATGTGCCTTCTATGAGTGGAGGGGATAGTAGCCTCTCGATCTCGGATTTATAATAGTTTAGCTTAAGAGAAACCTTCTTTAACTCGTTTTCTAGCTGTCTAACCTTGTTTTCTAAATACCTCGTGTAGTCTTCTTCGGCAAGCCTTGTTTCAATAGCGTTATCTCTCACATCCTCACTTGACATTAAAATCCCTTTCTCATTATCACTCTAAGGAAGGTCTTTAAAACCCGGACTCAATAGTATTAACTGAATGCTCCCGCCCAGTTACTCGAAGGTAGTTTAAATGCCATGTTACTGTGAAATGTGCGGAAGAGAAGTATTGAATGAAAGAGAATGTAGGAAAGTAGTTGTTGAAGGAAGTATTCTAGTAGTATGCCCCGACTGCTACCGCAGGCTTATAAGCGGAGGGAAAGCTAAGCCATATGTTGAAGAGCAGAAGAAGCCTCCCGTAGTACCTAAAATCAAGGTTCAACCAGCTAGAACAAGTTTCAGAGATGAGCTCGAGATTGTTGAAGACTACGCTAAAAGAATAAAGGAGGCTAGAGAGAGGCTAGGATGGACCCAGGCTGTGCTAGCAAGCAAGGTTAGAGAAAGCGAGAATACGATAAAAAGGATTGAATCCGGGAAGTTAAAACCTAGCCTGGAACTAGCTAGGAGATTAGAGAGAGTGCTGGGGATTAAGCTTGTAGAGAGGAGCCCTGAGGAACCTGTATCCGAGAGCAGGGTTAGAGAAGATTATTTCACGATAGGCGATTTGATAAGAGTGAATAAGAAGTGAAAAACAAGAGGATCGTTGTTTTCATACCCAAGAAGTACGAAAGCTATATCGATGAAGAGATTAGTCTTGTAAAAACTGTTTACGGCGACCTAGACGAGGTTTACATAGTTAGGAACCCTAATCCTAAAACCTACATCCAGCAGGATAAGCTAGAAGCTTTATCTAAAGACCCTCCTAGCAAGCTTGTGGTAATGGATATACTGAAGCCTAGCCAGGTAACGAATATTCTAAGAAAAGTTAACACTGAGGTCGTAGACAGAGTACTCTTGATCCTCGAAGTATTCGTGTTACACGCCGGGAGCAGAGAAGCCTTGTTACAGATAGAATTAGCGAGGATAAGGCATACGCTGCCTTTGATCAAAGACTTGATCAGGAAGTCTAAGATAGGTGAGCTGGCCGGCTTCCTCGGACCAGGTAGGTACGGTTTCGAGAAATACTATACTTATCTCAGGAAGAGGGAGAGCCGTATAAGGCGTGAGCTGGAGGAAATCAGTAAGGTAAGGAAGATTAGGAGAGAGAAGAGGTTTAGAGAAGGTATTCCACAGATAGCTATATCAGGCTATACATGCGCTGGGAAAACAACGCTTTTCAACGCTTTAACAGGTAGGAATATGCCCGTAGGGCCCGAGCCTTTTACAACACTCAACCCTAAGTCTGCTAGAATATATATCAACGGAGTACATGCTATTGTAACAGATACCGTTGGTTTCATCAGGGATCTCCCCCCTGAGATAATAGAGGCTTTCTACGCTACCTTGGAAGAAGTCCTGGCATCCGATATAATAATACTTGTAGTAGATTCTTCAAAGCCTGTAGCAAGGATAATAGGCGAGATAGAGACTTCGCGTAAGATTTTTAACGAGATAGGAGTCCAGGGTAAGCCTATAATCCTAGCACTGAATAAGATCGATAGTATTGGAAAAGAAGACCTAGACAAAATTGTTAAGGAAGTACTCTCATACTACAATGGTTTTGCTAAAGTAGTACCGGTTTCAGCCGCGAAGAATGTGAACATAGACCTTCTTAAGAAGGAGATAGCAAGTATTATAAAAGGTATCTAGCACATGGTAGACATATACGTTTTAAGGCTTGGCCATAGGCCGGGCAGGGATAAAAGGATTACTACACACGTAGGACTGGTTGCGAGAGCTTTCGGAGCCCGGGGGTTCATTCTTGGAGACGTATACGATGAAAAAGTTGTCTCCTCCCTGAAGAAAGTTGTCGAATTATGGGGTGGGCCTTTCGATATCATCGCTGGAGTAAACTCGGTAGAGTATGTCAGGAATTGGAAATCGAGGGGGATAGTAGTTCATCTAACCATGTACGGGCTCCATATCGACGACGTCATAGAGGATATCAGGAGTATTAACAAAGACATATTAGTGGTTGTCGGAGCCGAGAAAGTGCCTAGGGTCTTCTACGAGCTCGCAGATTACAATGTAGCAATAGGCCACCAACCCCATTCCGAGGTCGCAGCCCTAGCAGTGTTTTTAGATAGGTATTATAAGGGTGGAGAACTACATAGAAATTTTAGTGGAGCAAAGCAGGTAATACTGCCATCACCTAGAGGTAAAAAGGTGTTAAGAATTGGCGACGAAGAAAGAGGCAGTGAAAGAGAGAAAACAGGATATAGTATTAACGCTTACAAAACTAATAGTAGAGAAGATGATGGGAGAGGAAGGCAAGAGAGTTCTCGAATTCATGCTTTCTAATAATGATCTAATCATCGAGGAGACAGCTGGGAAAGATTTAAACATTAAATCAAATATTATTAGAAAAATCCTGCAGAAACTATCTGATGAAGCTGTCGTAATCCCGGTTAGGGTAAGGGATGAAGACAAAGCTCTACACGGGTGGGTTCTCAACAGGGATGGTTTAAACAATTTTGTAGTAACGAGACTGAGGAAGGCGAGAGAGAAGTTAATGACGAGGATAAGAGAGCTCGAGGAGAATAGTTTCTTCGTATGCCCTTCGTGCAGTAGGAGGTTTAGATACGATGAGGCTTTAGCAAACGACTTCCACTGCCCTAACGATAATTCCCTGCTTGTCGAAGTAGATAGGGAGTCCGAGATAAGAGTGTTATCAGAGAAAGTAAAACTGATAGACAGGCTCCTAGAGTACGTTAGCAGTGAGAGCTAATGCTATCAAAGTTGAAGTATGTGGATTTGTTTGCCGGAGCCGGAGGCTTCTCCCTGGGTTTTGTAGAAACGGGCTTGTACAAGCCTATTCTAGCAGTAGACAACTTTAAACCAGCTGCTCTAACCTATAAGACAAACATCCCTGAGGCAATAGTATTAGTTGAGGATTTGAAAGAACTAGACTCCCAGGCTATCAGGGATATTCTAGGAGAGCCTGATGTAGAGCTCGTGATCGGCAGCCCTCCCTGCGAGCCTTTCACAGGAGCGAACCCGCGTAGGGAGAAGAACCCTGTTGATAGACTGTACATAGACCCCCAGGGGCAGCTAACACTCCACTTTATCAGGCTCGTCGGCGTATTGAAGCCTAAAGTATTCGTTATGGAGAATGTTCCTGCTATAATGGAAGACGGATTGAGAGAAGCCCTGGTCAGAGAGTTTAGGAGGGCAGGCTACGACACTATATACTTCAATATACTAAATGCCGAAGACTACTCTAGCCCTAGCCGTAGGAGGAGGGTGTTCGTATCAAATATTAGAATAAACCCTCCGAAGAGCGGTAAGAGGGTTAGGGTTATCGACGCTATCGGAGACATGCCTCCACCCGGAGGCTCTCTCCCGAACCACGACCCCCCGCCTGAACTAAGCTGGAGGAAGCTTAAGAAAGCTGCTAGGCTCAAGTATGGGGAGGCACTAGTGTATTTCCAGGGGTCTACAAGGGAGATACCTAATCTGATCAAACTCGACCCCTATGATACAGCACCCACAGTACTAGGATCATCCCGTTTCATACACCCCTTTGAAAACAGGCTTCTAACAGTTAGAGAACAAGCTAGGCTGATGGGTTTCCCAGACAATTTTGTATTCTACGGAGGCAGAGACGACCAGTATAATATGATAGGTGAAGCTGTACCAGTCCCGCTCGCTAGAGCTATCGCTGAATACGTCTACAAAGCAGCTAGGGAATTGTAAAGCGCTTTTCCTAAAACAAGTATTGAAAACAAATTTTTTAAAAATCATAACGGTAAATAAATTAATGGTGATGTCATATCAGAGAAAGTCTACTTCCTCCTATCGCTCTCGCGATCTTAGCGCTCGTAGGATTAACAACGTACCCGGCTACAACGATTATACCTGGCCCAATAGGTTTCTATATTAAAATACCCTCTACTACGCAACCTCCGGTAGACGGTGTTGCCGAGATACTCCTAGAAGCATCCGCTCCTCCTACGTGCCGGGATATTGTTAAAACTGTTTTAGCCAGGCCCGGGGAGAGCTTATACATTAGTTTAACTAATGAGGAAACACTATATTTGAAGGATTGCTGGAAGAAGTATAGGGAAAGCTTTGTAAACAGATCTCTCCTGGAGCAGGGTAGGGTGGAGGGGCTTCCTGTACCAGGATTTATGATCAGAGTGCTGATACCAGACTTCTCTGGAGGATACTATGTAGGCGTAAAATATGTTTCCGCAGAAGACTGGGCGGATCTATACCTTACATTGAAAACGGGTAGTGCTGTAAAAGGGTTTGAATTATCGAGACAGCTAGTATCTAGCGAGCCCGAGAAGATTTTCGATATGCCTATGATTCTCGTAATTAGCGATATAGGTCTTAGACATGTAAACCTAGCCCACACTCTTTCTTGGCTCTTCCACACATATGTATCTAATACTCATGGCACCACTAGCCTCAACACACTCACATTTGCTTCTACAATAGTGAGCGAGGGCTTAGTAGTGGATTGCCCTATTCGAGACCCCCGTATAGAATGCCGTGTGTTAAACACTGAACTCTACAATTCGAGCTCGAATCCTCCAGCTGGGTGGGTGAATAGAGTAGTAAAGATTGTTAACGGAGTACCCACGGGACCGGACTATAATATAGCATCACGAGCCTGGTACTCTATCTCAAAGACGTTCTCGCTACTATACGTCTTCCCAAAAACATACTTCAATAAGTACAGTGTCATACAGGACCTATCTATTCTAACATCGCAAACTGTTGGTCTATACACTCTAGCAGGAGCAACTACTATAGACTATTTATTGAATACTCTCTACTCGATTCCGCCAGCTGTAAAATACGATTGGAACGATACACTGGGAAACCCAGGGTTAAGTTTCAACTATAATATCCCCATAGGACTCGTAGTAACCAACAACCATAACAGAATTATAACCTTTGCTCTTGAATTCGTCCATGCTCGGTTTGAAAGCGTAAAACACGGGATAAGCCTCGCGGGAGTCCCCCTGCTAGGTACCTATTCATATAAGCTGAATACGACTTGGGACGTCATCCTGACTCTTCCAACACACCAGTATCAAACAGATTTCTTCATGATCCCAGCGCAATTAGTATACATTGGTGATATGATTGCCTACGCCTGGAGTATTTGGGAGGACGCTGGTAATTACTATGCGGCAGCTACTGTTACATTCATACCTGGTTATAGGATTGAACAGCTAAGAGAAAGCAGTATCTGGGAGTATCGTTACCCCCACCCCCTTAACCTTACTAAGCAGCCTATACCCGAAGAATACTACCAATTAGACTGGAGCCGCGAGTTTAATACGACATACCTTAACATACAACCAGGTGATTCTCTAGTAGACTCTAACAACTACTATAGTGCTGAAGAAAGTAATCCAGGGCTTGTTGCGAACCTCATTTACCAACTTGTGTTAATGGTTATTGGAGGGATTTTGGGAGGTGCAGGCGGGGCTTCTGCTGTAGCTTCTGGAGAAACAACAAGTGGAGCTTCCACTCTTTCTACCATATTAATCGACGCGGCTTCACTAATAAGCTTCGACATGTACTATATGAAAGTTTCGAGTGTCATCATTAAACTCTATACCAGTAACGATGAACCCTCGCAAATACCGGTCGAAATAAGCAAGGAAACCATGAATTCTAACGCATACAAGTACCCGCCGTTCAAGCTAGTATACTGGATTACAGTGGATCCTTCTTATCCCAACCCTTCCAATATATAGTCCCGGAGACCCTAACTGCTACTATCCCGAGTCTAAATCCGATATTCAAAACATCTCTAGTTCACGCAATTCTAATATATCTCCTAGTTTACGAGTTTAGAATCTACGCGCGTAATCAATATAATATTTTTTCCATACCCTCTTCTAATTATGAGAGTACTGTTGCTTAGACTTACCAGGTTGTATATTTTATTTAAACTCGTTTCGAGTATTCTATCTCGTAATAGCTGGTTCAAGCATATAGGTTTTCGAGGTGTAGAGGGATGGGTGTTATCTATATTGGGCTCTACGGTCCTACGAGTGTTCAGAAACTACTTGATTTCACTAGGATTGTATACTCTATCCCTTCTCTAGCCCCCGTAGTGATCAAACCCGTGGGTGCAGCCGCCCAGATAGGTGTTCCAGACGCTTTCAAACTTTCCCTTAAACTAGGCAGACCCTTTATAGTAGTGCCCGAACTAGGCGACGCGCTAGAATTACTCAAGCCATTGGAAGCGTATTACTATAGTGAGGAGGGAGAAGAGCTAGACGAGAGTAGCTTGGGTGAGAAAGCTAGTGGGAACCTGCTCTTCGTATTCCCCTCGGGAGAGAACGAGCCGGGTAAAAAGGAGTTAACAGGGTTTAAACTCTTCAAGCTTAAGAGGATACCGCCCGGTATGCCTTCGATAGGTGTTTTAGCTATATTCGTATACAAAATGTTCTACCAGACAACGTAGGTAATCCTAATACTCCTGCTGAGTTCGTCTATAGCCCTCCAATCCTCGTAGCTAAGCCTCCAGCCGACAGACCCAGCGTTCTCCTCAACCTGCTCCGGTGTCTTAGCACCGGGTATCGGTATTATAGCAGGGCTGTAGTTTACAAGCCAGTTTAAAACCACCTGCGAAGGCGTCTTACCGTATTTCGAAGCTATCTCTCTAAGCAGGTTCACGAGTGGTAGTATCTTCTTAAAGTTCTCTTCGTTGAATACAGGGTCGTTAGCCCTCAGATCCTTCAACTCCCCAATATTCTCGAGGGTATACTTCCCGGATAAAGCCCCTTTAGCTAGAGGGCTCCAGGGTATGAACGCTAGATCGTTTGCTTCAGCGTAGGGTATCAGCTCTTCTTCAGCCCATCTCTCGACAAGGTTAAACCTATACTGCATGCTCACTATGTCTGTTATAGACATACTCGTCCTAAGGTCTTCAACTAGAGCAATAGGGTAGTTGCTGACGCCTAAATACCTTACAACACCCTGTACGACAAGCCTCTCGAGAGCTCTCGCATACTTGCTTGTCGGGAAGTTGTGGTGGGTTGGAGGATGATGTATCTGAAGCAGGTCTATGTAGGATACTCCCAGCCTTTTGAGAGACCTGTCGACAGCTTTGAATACATCATCCGGCTGCAGGAATTCGCCAGGTATTTTAGTAGCTATTACTACATCTTCTCTCTTAACCCCTAGTTCTTTAAACGCCCTACCTAGGAACGTCTCGCTCATCCCCCTACCGTACACCATGGCTGTATCAAAGAAGTTTATCCCTACCTCTACTGCTTTCGAGATAACTTGCTTGGCTTTCTCATACTCTGTTAGACCCCAGGCCTCGCTGAACTGCCAGGTACCCAGCCCTATTCTCGACACCTTTAGATCGCTCCATCCCAACTCGACGTATTCCATTCTAACACCCCTGAGAATTTGATTATAACGCTAAGATTTAAACTATATTCAGTATTTGTATATCTAGAAATCTGCTTAAGGTGGATTCCATGAGTTTCAAACTGAGGATAGCCCCGGTTAAACCGGCTGAAACAGGAGAGGTATACGATGTCGTAATAGTGGGGGGAGGGCCGGCTGGTCTAACAGCCGCGCTCTACTCGGCACGCTACGAGCTTAAGCCTATTGTAATAACAAAGCTCGTAGGAGGATATATGACGGAGGCTCCTCTAGTAGACGACTACCCAGGGCTACCGGATACACCCGGCGAAGAACTAGTGAATAGGTTTGTAAGCCATGTGAGGAAGTATAATGTACCGATAATCCAGGACGAGGTAGTAGATGTAAAAAGAAGTGATAAACTATGGTGTGTCCAGACAGCCTCCGAGAAGACGTACTGCGGCTACGCTGTCATAATAGCTGTAGGCAGCGAGAAGAGGAAGCTCGGCGTCAAAGGCGAGGACGAATTCGTGGGGAGAGGGGTATCCTACTGTGCTACATGCGACGGCCCATTGTTTAAAGGCAAGGTCGTAGCGGTAGTTGGAGGAGGTAATTCAGCACTGACTTCAGCACTCTACCTAGCAAACCTGGCTTCAAAAGTATACTTGATACATAGGAGGAGCGAGTTTAAAGCATTCAAAATTTACGTTGAGAGAGCCGAGAAGAATCCTAAGATAGAGATACTTAGGAATAGTATCGTGAAAGAGATTATAGGGGATACCCATGTACGCGCTATAGTCGTCTACAATAATACGACTAACGAAGAGAAAACCCTAAACGTCGACGGAGTGTTTATAGAGATAGGTTTGAAACCGCCTAGAGAATTCTTCGAGAAGATAGGTGTGAAAGTAGACGAATCAGGACACGCAGTAGTTAACGTAGACAGGTCTACTAACCTAGAAGGGGTCTTCGTAGCTGGAGACGCTGCTGGAGGCCCCTACAAGTACAGGTTCGAACAGATAATTACTGCCGCAGCCGAAGGAGCTATAGCTGCCGATGCTGCTTTCAAATACATCCTCTCGGTCAAAAAATAATGTATTACCGTAAGAACACGCCTCCTATAGACATTTAGCCTTAAAGTATTTTAACTATGTCAAAGCTTCGCATCCATATGGTTTAGATTTAAAACTATTAAACCCTAAACTTAATTCTATTTTAGAAGAGGGCCCGTAGCTCAGCCCGGTAGAGCGCCCGGCTCATAACCGGGTGGTCCGGGGTTCGAATCCCCGCGGGCCCATACTCCTAGGTTCCTAGAGACCATGACCTCAAATACTCGGCTTGCTCCGGGGTCAGCTCGTCGATTCTAATCCCCATAGTCTCGAGCTTTAGCCTGGCTATCATTTCATCGAGCTCCCTAGGCGGGTTATACACTTTTCTCTCAAGCCCACCCTTATTCCTCAACAAGTATTGTACTGCCATATACTGGTTAGCAAAACTCATATCCATGACTTCGCTTGGATGTCCTTCTGCTGATACTAGGTTTACAAGCCTTCCTTCAGCTAGCAGGTAGAGCCTGCGACCATCCCTCAGCGTATACTCCGTGACATTCTCTCTTATAACTCTCTTGCTAACAGCTAAAGCTTCTAGGTCAGGTATCCATATCTCTACATTGAAATGGCCTGCATTAGCTAGGATAGCCCCGTCTCTCATCTTCTCTAAATGCTCTCTCCTAATAACGGCTTTGTTACCGGTGGCTGTAATGAATATATCTCCTAGAGAAGCTGCTTCAGCCATCGGCATGACCTCGAAACCGTCGAAGACTGCTTCCAGAGCCCTAATAGGGTCTACCTCGGTAACTATCACCCTACGAGCCCCTAGGCCTCTCGCCCTTAGAGCTATACCTTTACCCACCCAGCCGTAGCCGGCTACTACAACTACCTTACCCGCTACTAGTATGTTAGTCGACCTTAATATCCCGTCGAAAGTACTCTGGCCTGTACCATACCTGTTATCAAACAAGTATTTAGTATATGCGTTGTTAACTGCTATAACAGGGTACATGAGCCTGCCTTCCCGCTCTAAAGCCTTCAAACGGATGACTCCTGTAGTAGTCTCCTCGGTGCCCCCGATTATCCTGCTTGCTTTATCCAGGTAGCTGCTATGTAGTGTAGCGTGTAGATCAGCCCCATCGTCGAGGACAATATCCGGGTTGCTCTCAACTACTTGTCTAATACACCAGTAGTAGTCGTCGACGCTCTGCCCTCTCCAAGCATATACCCTAATACCATATTCCACCAGGGCTGCTGCTACATCGTCTTGTGTGGAAAGGGGGTTGCTAGCGGCTAATACTACTTCTTCCGCACCCGAATCCTTTAGAGCCATCATTAAAACCCCTGTCTCCTTGGTTACGTGTAGGACAGCGCCTACCCTAATTCCTTCCAAAGGTTTTTTCCTAGAACCCTCTTCTCTAAGCTTCATGAGGACAGGCATGTGTTTCTCAGCCCATTCTAATTTAAGCCGTCCCTCCCTAGCTAAACCAGGGTCTTTAATCCTACTACTCAAAATCCTCCAGCCCCTGCATACATAGTCTCAGGATATAGGAATTCTACCCTATACTAAAATAGTTTTAACCACAACACGATATCTTTAAAGACGCTGAAAGTATAATGTTTTTAAGCATGTATTATCGAATACCCTTTAAGGAATATTACGGTAGAGGAGGAAGCCATGGGTAAAGTAAGGTCTAGGCTTGTTAAGAGAGTTGCCAAACAGCTCTTAGAGAATTACCCCCAATTATTCACTAGAGACTTCGAGAGAAACAAGCAATTAGTATCGAAACTGGTTACTGTCAGGTCTAAGAAGCTTAGAAACCAGATAGCCGGTTACATAACCCACCTGGTCTCGATAGCTTCTAAGCCTGTGAAAGAACAGGTCGCCGAGGAGGTCCAGCAGTAGGACATAGATGTGGGCTAAAGTATTTCGAAGAGTATAGGATACTAGCCGGTTCCTCGAGACAGGTGAGAGATGTTTCACATGTATTTCAATATTAGCGTATTGAAGGGTACTATTACGATCAGATATTTGAATAGCGAGTACGTCGCGAAGACGTATATATGCTTCAAACAATGTAGTACACTTAAAGACGAGGTTACGAAGCTAGGATTAACCCCGGAGCAGCCTATTGCTTTAATACCAGAAAGCCTTGTCAAGTATAGTCTCCAGATCCTACAGGGTCTTATACACTACTATGCTAACAACAACCTTTTCCAACGGGTAAAACATAGAGGATTGCTACTAGCAATGCTTATACTCGGGGATAGACAGATTTCCGAGTTATTAGAGAACCTAGAAAAGGGTTTCGCCTCCTCTAAGAGATACATCCTAGTATCCGCCGACCCTGGTTACGGGAAGCCGTCTAATTGCGAGGATTATACCCTAAAGGACTTAACGTTGCCCGAGGATTTAACTATTGTAATAAAAAATATTGCTGTAGTCCTCAACCTGCTATAACATTACCATTCTTCCTCTTCCCACTCTTCTTCCTCCCACTCTTCCTCCCATTCCTCTTCCCATTCTTCTTCTAGCCACAGCATAGATTCCACCTTCTTACGTCCAACATGTATTTGATTAAAAAGGATATTTAAGTAAAACGGTTCCATAAAACAGGTACTGGAAAGAGCAGTACTAAAGCCTACTATTTAGAGTAATAGTTATAACCTCCATATGTAATCAAGGATATAAGCCTCGTGGAAAAAGATAGGTTTGAAAGGTGTTACTAGTGGTTAAATTCTGCCCTAGATGCGGGGCTGCAATGGTTCCTGTAAAGAAGGAGAGCAATGGTAAGGAATACTATGTTCTAAAATGCCCTAGATGCGGGTACGAGGAGAAGGCTAGTAGAGAGGATCTCGATAAGTACGGTATTAAATACGTGGTAGAATCAAGCAAGAGGACTGTTACTGCGAAGGCTACAGAAGCGAAGCAAACAGCGCTATCTCCCGAGGAGAGAGAAATGTTGCAAGAGTACTACGAGATACTTCTAGAGAGTATGAGGGAGGAAGAAACCGAGGAGGAATCAGATTAAACTACTTCTTCACTACTCCGAGCCGTCACCATTCATCATAATAAAAGTTGTCTATCTATAATTTACATTAAAAGTAGTATGAAGATATCGCCTTATAAAACATAGCGGTGGACGAATTGGTTAGAGTTGCTGTAGTAGACAGATCGTTTTGTAAACCAGACAAGTGCGCTCTAGAATGCATACGATTCTGCCCTGTGAACAGAGGTAAGAAGGTTAAAGCCATAGATCTGAGCGAGGATAAAAAGTATGTTATTATCAATGAAAACACTTGTATAGGATGCGGTATATGTGTTAAGAAATGCCCGTTTGGAGCGATCTCGATCGTAAATCTCCCCGACGAACTCGAGAAGATAACCATACACAGATATGGCGAGAACATGTTTAAACTATACGGGCTCCCGCCTCTCACGCTAGGAGGGGTTCTGGGTGTTATAGGTAGGAACGGGAGCGGTAAGACCACTAGCGTTAAAATATTATCGGGGCAGATCAAGCCTAATCTAGGAAACTACTCGAACCCGCCTGATTGGAGCGATATACTCAAGGCTTTCAGAGGCTCCGAGATAAATGCTTACCTGCAGAAGCTTGCTAACGGAACACTCAGAACGGTTGTGAAACCCCAGTACATAGAGTCTGCTCGCAGGGTATTGAAGGGGTCTGTTAAAGAATTATTGTCTAGAGCCGATGAAAGAGGTTTGTTAAAGGATGTTATAGATAAACTAGGCATGACGGAATTCGTAAACAGGGATGTTAGAGAGCTTAGCGGTGGAGAACTACAGAAGCTAATGGTTGGAGCCGTGTTAGTTAAAGAAGCAGACGCCTACTTCTTCGACGAACCCTTCTCATATCTTGATATAAGAGAGAGGGTTAGGGTTGCGAGGGCTATAAGAGAATTCCTCAACCCGTCTAAAGTATACGTTATGGTTGTAGAACACGACCTAATGATACTCGACTATGTAAGCGACTATGTATCTGTAATCTACGGTGAGCCAGGGGTCTACGGGATAGTTAGCAAACCATACGGTGTGAGAACTGGGATAAACCATTATTTAAACGGTTACCTGCCAGCGGAAAACATAAGGCTTAGGAAAGAACAGATCAAGTTTAGGATAGTCATTGCTGATAAGAGCAGGACTCCAGAAGAATACCCTATTTTAAAATGGGATAGACTAGTTAAAACATACGAGTCTAGCGGTTTCAAACTAGAGGTTGAAGAAGGGGAAGTCCACCCCGGCGAGGTAGTAGGCATACTAGGCCCTAATGGCATAGGGAAATCTACTTTCATAAACATCCTAGCCGGCAACCTGAAGCCGGATTCTGGAACCGTACTCGTTAGTACTGATAAGATAAGCTATAAACCCCAGGAAGTCTCACCCTCGGTATTCCAATACGAGACTGTTAGAGAAAACCTTGCTAATGCTTCCAGGGAGGCAGTCGACCCTACTAGCTGGTTATATGACGAGCTCACTAGGAAGCTAGGCTTGAATAAGCTATTGGATAGAGGCGTGAAAGAGCTCAGCGGTGGAGAACTACAGAAGCTGGCTATAGCAGTAACACTAGCTAGGGAAGCAGACATATACCTGCTAGACGAGCCTTCAGCCTACCTAGATGTAGAAGAGAGGATAAGTGTAGCAAGAGTAATACGTAAGATTGTTGAAGAGAAGAGAAAGGCAGCGCTAGTAGTCGAACACGATCTCCTACTGCAGAACTATGTCTCCGATAGGGTGATAGTCTTCACAGGGAGACCGGGAATTGAAGGCTACGCTCTACAACCCTCGGATATTAAAACAGGCTTTAATAACTTGTTGAAACAGCTTGATATAACCGTTAGAAGAGATATGGAGACCGGGAGGCCTAGGATTAATAAACCGGGTTCCTACCTCGATAGAGAGCAGAAGATGAAAGGAGTCTACTATCTCCCGGACTAAGATTGATATGTTTATTTAAATTGTAAACAACGTTTTCTAGTATAACCTTTATTATCCCCCTGACAAGCTTAATTAAATATGGTGAATACTAAAATGGCCGATAAAATAACCCTATCAGTCATAAAAGCAGACGTAGGTAGCTTTTCAGGACACTACATGCCGCATCCCGACATGCTAGCTGCTGCCACAAAAGTCTTGTCCGAAGCGAAGCAAAAAGGTCTACTAATAGACTTCTATGTAACACATGTTGGAGACGATATCCAGCTTATTATGACCCATACCAAGGGCCCCGACCATCCCGATATCCATGGCTTAGCATGGGATGCTTTCCAGGCTGCTACCAAAGTTGCTAAAGAATTAAAACTATATGCTGCTGGCCAAGACTTGCTGAGCGATGCTTTCAGCGGTAACGTTAGAGGGCTGGGCCCGGGCGTTGCAGAATTAGAGATGGAGGAGAGGAAGGCTGAGCCTGTGGTTACATTCCACGCTGACAAAACCGAGCCAGGCGCATTCAATCTCCCAATGTACAGGATATTCGCAGACCCGTTTAATACAGCCGGTCTAGTGATCGACCCTAGGATGCACTCTGGCTTCGTATTCGAAGTATTCGACGTATTCGAAGGCAAGAGTGTTCTATTGAAGACCCCTGAAGAATCATACGACCTCTTAGCCTTGATCGGTACGCCTGGTAGGTACATTGTTAGGAGAGTCTACAGGAAGGAGGATAACCTTCTAGCAGCTGTAGTCAGCGTGGAAAGGCTTAACCTAGTCGCGGGACAGTACGTCGGTAAAGACGATCCTGTAGCTATCGTGAGAGCTCAGTCCGGGCTACCCGCCGTAGGAGAAATATTAGAGGCTTTCGCCTTCCCGCACCTGGTAGCCGGCTGGATGAGAGGCAGCCACCACGGACCCTTGATCCCAGTGCCTATGAAATATGCCAAGGTGACTAGATTCGATGGACCTCCTAGAGTTATAGCTCTGGGATGGAATATTAGCAGAGGCAGGTTGATAGGCCCAGCCGACTTATTCGACGACGTAGCATTCGAGGAGACTAGGAGGCTAGCGCTACAGATAGCAGAATACATGAGGAGACATGGACCATTCATGCCTCACAGGCTTGGACCCGAGGAAATGGAGTATACAACACTGCCCGAGGTCTTAGAGAAATTGAAGAACAGGTTTGTCAAGACCGAAGAAGTGAAAGTTGTCAAGAGACATAGTGAAATGCTGTCGGGAGGACACGACTAATCGAGTAACAGAATATTAGAAGGGTTTTTTATGAAACCTGTTATCGTTGTAAACTATAAAGCGTATCATCCCCAAAGCTTTGGAGAAAACGCTCTCAGGATCGCGAGGGACGCTATCAGGGTAGTTAGAGAGCTTAATGGTAGAGTAGAATTCATACTAGCCCCTCCCTACACAGAGATAAGGAGGATTATTGAAGAAGTGAGAGGGACGGGTATAAAAGTATACGCCCAGCACGCAGACCCTGTCGAACCAGGGGCGGTTACAGGCTTTATGCCTCTCGAAGGCCTACTAGAAGCAGGAGTCAACGGTGTTATACTAAACCATAGCGAGCACAGGCTAAAGCTATCGGATATAAACATGCTTATTAAGAAATCGGAGAAACTAGGGTTGGAGACACTCGTATGTGCTGACGAGCCTGAGACAGGGGCTGCTGCAGCAGCTCTAAACCCTGATTTCGTAGCAGTCGAACCCCCCGAACTCATAGGTACAGGTATCAGTGTCAGCAGGGCTAAACCAGAGGTGATCGTTAGAAGCGTTGAGCTAATACGTAGAGTCAATAACGACGTTGTAATACTTACCGGAGCAGGCATAACAGACGGGCAGGACGTCTACGCTGCTATAAGATACGGTACTAGCGGGGTTCTAGTAGCCTCTGCTATAGTCAAAGCCAAAGACCCGTATTCGGTTATGAAGGATATGGCAGTCTATGCAATCAAAGCCGTGGAAGAATCATAGCACAGGCTTATAAGAATTTTCTATAAATTTAATTACTTCAGAGCCGCCGTAGCTCAGCCGGGTAGAGCGCCGGCCTCGTATGGTTGCTTTAGAACCGGGTCGGGAAAGCCGGTGGACGCGGGTTCAAATCCCGCCGGCGGCTCTCCTACACGACTCTTTTTATAATAATCTCGTGCATTTCACCGCCTGGTTTAGCAAAAGACTCTACGACTATATCGCCGATCGACAGATCTCCCCTAAGCTTAGACAATTCTTCTAACGCTCTAATACCGTCTTCGTAAGACGCGTCCAAGCCTATGTTTTTACTCATATCATACACCTTGAGGCCGTAGTAGAGTACGAGTCTCCTAGCTAGAACCTTATCCGGGGTCCCAACAATCACTGGTACACGTGGTCTAAGCATGGATATTAGAGGTGGAACCGAACCTGTCTTCGAGAATATCAACACCTTACCATCTATACTCTCCGCTAGAGAGAGCAGCCCGTAGACGTATTTGTCTTTAATAGTGTTCTTCCCAAAGTGCTCCCTAGCGAAAACAGGGCTAGGACCCTGTCTTAGACTGGATTCTGTTGATTCTATTATCTTCTTCAACCATTTCACTGTTTCTAAAGGGTATTTGCCTACGGCTGTTTCATTTGTCAGCATTAGTGCGTCTACACCGTCGTTAACTGCGTTGTAAACATCTATTACTTCGCTCCTGCTAGGGATCGGTTGTTCTACCATAGACTCTAACAATTGGGTAGCTACAATTACAGGCCTGCTATATTTCAAAGCTGTGGAGACTATCCCCTTCTGGATTATCGGCAGCTTATCCAAGTCGAAATGCAGGCCTAGATCGCCTCTAGCAATCAGGACAACATCACTTGATTTAACAATTTCTTCAAGATTCCTGTATGCTGCAGGAGTTTCTATCTTAGCGATAATGCCTGTGCTACCTTTCAAATCCCTGATTATGTTCCTCACAGTAATTATATCCCGGCTACTCCGCACATAGCTAATCCCGAGAAATGTAAAATCTTTCTCTACAGCGTATTTTATCAGCGACAAATCCTCATACGATATAGACGGAAGGTTGGGTTCTTTTCCTTTGATAACTATCTTTTTCCCGCTACCTATCACACCGTCGAATAAAGCCTTTGCAAGGATGTAGTCTTCGCCGTTTTCAACAACCCTCAGAATGCATTCCCCGTCGCCTACTAATATTATATCGCCTACTTCAACGATTTCAAAGACTTCCCTGGTCTTTACCGGTACCTCCCCGCTCGCGCCTTTATCCCCTTGTATAAACCTTACTATCCTATCGCGTTCTACTTTCATTATATTTCCATCTAGAGACCCAATCCTTACCTGGGGGCCTTTTAGATCACCTATTAGAGCGATCGGCTGCTCGTATTCTTCTGAGACGTTGCGAACTATATCCACTAGCTTATCCCACATGTTTTTGTCTCCATGGCTGAAGTTTATCCTGAAGCCTGCAACCCCTTCTCTCACCATTTTCTTAACGATCTCTACATCGTTTGTAGAAGGGCCTAGCGTAGCTATAATCTTTGTTTTCAACACATACACCAGCAAAAATGTTTATTTAAAACTCACTGTAAAATAATTTTATGGCTATTATAACACCAGTGATAGTATGAAGAGGTTTCTAACAGGATGGTACATTATATTACTGCTTCTCGCTCTCACAGCTATCGGGCTACCGTATATCCCAAGAACATTATCGCAAGAAATCTGCCTCCAAGCCATCTACATGACTACAAGTAGCCTTATCGGATTCTTCAACGGTAGCGACCTCTACCTGTGGAAGCCTTATGTTGAAGTAACAGGGATGATCCTAAACTATAATAATATCGGCGGCCTACTTAATATAACATTTGTATACAATGGTGTTATCGTTGGAGACTCGTTTACTTCCCCCTTAATCCCTAATAGCACCCATGACTTCTATTTATCGGCGAATCTCTCAAGCCTGGGTGTTAGAGAGGTGAGCACGTATTCTATTATTGTTAGTCTTAGGGATCTGAAAGATGGCAGCCTGATATACCTGTGTACTCTAGTTAGCGGCAGGGTCTATATAAGCGGTTATAATTGGGGGACGAGTTTATGGAGTAATAAGACAACAGGCAATGTAACAGTCTCTGTTATGCCTAGTATTATTACAAACAATATAAACAGCCAACCAAGAATATACTTGTATGCGAAAGGCCTGCCTCCTTTCAGGATATACCAGATCCAGGCTATCTACCCTAACATACCCAATACCCCACTAGATTTAGGGGTAGCTGGTTCAGGAGCTTCAGGAGACTTGTATACAACTCTCAACCTTCCTGTCGTGACGAATACTTCTGAAATAACTATCAGCCTTAGAGATATCGAGACAGGGGCGAGCTATAACACTACTATACAACAGGTTCTAACAGTACCACCGCCGAAGACGTGTACTAGTGGACAGCAGATAATCTCTCCCGCGGGCCCTTTAATAACCCCTACTACAGCCACGCCTACAACTACTAGCACACCAACGCCGGTTACTGTAACTTCAACTATAACAACTACTTTAACTACCACTATCATCAACAATAGAACCCTGGTATATACAACTACACTATACATCAATAACACTGTGACTACAACAGTAACCCTTACTAGTACGCATACCTCTACTATAACTCAAGAAGTCGTTTTAACACATAATTCGACGAGCACTGTTACACAGACTCTTACCGTAACGAATACTACTACTATCGAGAACCCTGTTCTCTCCCAGCTGAGTAGAGGAGCTATAGCTCTCTCTAACGTAGGCTATATAGCGATAATAGGTTTCCTAGCTCTAACAGCCGCTACCGCCGCATCGATAAGCATTATAGTGCACAGACCTTTATCTAGGGCTGTCAAAACCTTTAGGAGTATCGAAGAGAGACTAAAGCATATGAGAGAGAAATAAGTGAAACGGCCCGACCCCGGCTCAAGGCGGCTGCGAGGCCTCTCGGACCTCACCGCCACCTTGACGCGGTTGGCTTAACTTCCGGGTTCGATACGAGACCGGGTGTTGCCCAACCGCTATGGCCGGGTCGGGCCAATAAACAATGATTAACTAGGTGCTTTTAAAACCTTGCTTTTGCTAACCGAGTAGACACCTCTTATTTTCAGGTCTCCCCCACACCTAGGGCATTTGCCTTTCTTAAGGCCGATCATATCCCCGGGCTCGTAATCCTTCTCCAGCTGGAAACCACATGTAGGACATTGGAGTAATACCCTAGTAGTATATTCGGCCCGAGCAGGTTTTCTCCTGGTCTCTAGAAACATGTATATGACTAGGAGGACTATTAGTATAATTGTAAAAATAGTATAGGGGTCTAACATTAATACGGCACCCCTATACTATTTCCTATCCCTGCTATAATGATAGTGCTATTAGGCTTCGTCTCCTCTCTTAATAGCTTCAACACATATTCCGATGTCCTCACCGTGGCTTCGAACACTTCTTTCTTCATTGTTGTCAAGGCCTCTCTGTAATCCATTTTTATGATGATGGCTCGTAAAGGTATATTGTACTTGGCAGCCGCTCTCTCAATTGCTATTTTCTCGGGACCGGGATCGCCGATCGCTGCCCCAACGCCTTCTGCAGTAGAGCCTGTCTCCTCACCCTCCAGTTTAAGTGCTGCATCTATTGTAATAATCAGATCTACGTTTCCTTTCAAATCTTCTACAAGCTTATTAATCACACTACCCGGATGCCCGACATTGCTCCCGGGCCCTTCAGCCTTAACGAAAAAGACCCTCCTACCCTCTAGCCATGCTTCTACAATAGTAGTATCGTCGATAACATTTTTAGATACTATACTCGATTTCTCGAGCAGGTTGTATACAACCAAGGGGCCTGCAGAATCCCCGATAGGCTTCCCTGTCGTGAAGGGGTCTAGCGCCATATGGTAGGTTTCAACGTATCTCATTATAGTAGGCATTAGCAGTTCTAACTGCATTAAGAGTATCCAGTTGTTTTCTCTCTCCCCTGTTAGCAGGTAATGCCTAACTACCTTGTATATAGTGTTTAAACCAGCCAGTATCTCTATGCTTGTTTCTACAAGGCTGCGCTCGAATTTGCCTATAGAAGGGAAAGCGTTCTCAACAGCTTTCTTGAAAGTTGATTCACCAGTGCGTATCAGATGGTCTAGCCTTCTGATTATATCCGTAGGCTCGATGCTAACAGGCTCGATCGTGAAGAAATCGAGGAACCTGTTTAATAATAGCGATGGAGAAGGGTTGCCGAAGTTCGAAATCATCTTCTCGACCCTTGCTCTATCTTCGTCGATAACCCTTTTGATAACGCTCAGCTTATTCCTGATATCCATAGCCCAGATTTTCATCTGTATCTTCTGATTCAGCCCAGTCAGCAGCATTACAAATATTATGAGCCAGATTATCTGGGTTATTAACGATATCGTATCGCTATTCATCATCCACCAACTTTGCCTTAGACACTTTATTGGCTATACAGTTTTTAAACGAGTTACAACGTGGTCACTACTACCTCTTTTGGGAGGATTAGGAAGGTGTGTTCGAACTGTGAGACAGGCTTGCCGGATTTCTCTATTAGAACCGGGTATTCTACGAGCAGCCGCTTAGCCCTCAGCCCAGTTAGTATGCTATTAATCCTGTCTCTAAACCCTGGATACCACCTTGTCGTGAAAGGAAGGGTTTTACGTTCATCAAACACTTTATTGTAGAACTCGCCTTCAACCCCTTCAGGTATATTCCTTGAGGCTTTAAGAGCGTATATTGTTACATCCTTCGATTCTCTAACCAGGCCAATGCCTGTTGTAGCAAAAGGCTCTACCGCATAGACGCCGACGCCCAGCCTCCAGGTAGAGAAGATATCGTCGTAGTTTGGAATACTATAGCCGCTGTGTATTAGGTACCTGTCTATGCTATGACCGCTGAGGTTTCTAATAGGTTTGAAACCCATGGATTCAATAATTTTTTCAACAGTCCTACCGATCTCTCTAGCTCTGAGACCAGGTCTCATGATTTTAACGACTTCTTCGAGAGCCCTCCTAGATGCTTCTACGAGCCCTTCTAGAGCAGTATTAAAGCAGACTGTGGTAGCAGTATCTGCAATATAGCCGTCTACGTGTACGCCTAGGTCTATTTTTACGACTGAGCCGTCGGGAATAGTCGACGCGTCTTCATCTGAGGGGGTATAATGAGCAGCGATCTCGTTCACACCTATATTAACAGGGAAGGCTGGTCTACCGCCGAGTTCTAGTATAGTCTTCTCTAGTTCGATAGCTATATCGGTAATCCTTGCCCCGGGTTTAACGATTCTCTCAGCTTTCTCCCTAACCCTTCTAGCGATCTCGCCCGCCCTGATATATGCTTTAACTTCCTCCTCATCCAATTTTCTCGCCGCACAACTTTATCAGCTAAAAGGTGTTAATAAACAATAAGGGGGTTGGCTTGGCTAGGATAAAATACTTCGGCCACAGCGCTTTCGAAATAGAGCTGAAGGGCCTGGATAACAAGGATAAAGTTGTACTGATAGACCCCTGGATCGACAATCCCCTGAGTCCTGTTAAACTAGATTATTTCAGGCATAAAAAGGTCGATTATATCCTGGTGACCCATGACCATGGGGATCATCTCGGCAACGCATACGATATAGCCAAGCTGACTGGTGCAACCATAATAGGAATCTTCGAAATAGCTGAAGAAGCTAGTGGGAAAGGGTTGAAAGCGGTAGGAGGTAATATAGGGGGTCGGCTATCGCTTGAAGACCTAGAGATCGTTCTCACCCCAGCTCTACACTCTTCTAACAAAGGGTCTCCGGTAGGTTTCATCGTTAAAGGCGCCGATATCTCACTATACCATGCTGGTGATACAGGCCTCTTCAGCGAGATGAGCCTGATAAGCGAGCTCTATAGCCCTGAGGTAGCACTACTACCTATCGGAGGCCACTTCACAATGGGGGTTAAGGAGGCTTTCAGAGCAGTGTTAATGTTGAAGCCTAAAGTAGTCATCCCAATGCACTATAATACATTCCCTCTGATCAAAGCAGACCCGTATAAATTCAAAGAGCTTGTAGAATCTCTAACCCCGACCAGAGTGATCGTATTGAAACCCGGTGAAGAATTCGAATACCCTTAGACCAAATAAATTAAACCCCTTAAGATATATTTTTAACCAGCCCCGCCAAAGAGCCCGCGCAACCAGGACCCGGAAGCCGGATGGTGTGAACGCGGGTGTCAGGGGCGGGGTACATTTATTCAAAACTTCTAGGAGCCTATTCGCTCTTACCTTATTCAACCCAGGCTAGCCTTGTCTGCTAGAGGCTTAGTGCTGGTTTCATAATTTCCTATCACAAGCCTTCTATTTTTTAAACAATCCGGTAGAGCGGGATATTCATATGGAGGCATACGATTCCAATGCCGGTTTTGAACCCAGTATATGTTTCAAGCTGCCCTGTATGCGGGAAGGATGCTTACGCTCTAGACCTCGAGGAAGCAGGAGTGTGTTCCGAATGCCGTAGAGCTTCAAGATCAGACTTCAACCTAGAGGATTTTATTTATAGAGAGCTCGAGGATTTCACTAGTTTCTTCGAGAAGGCTATTGGTAGCAGTATGTGGGGTGGTCAGAGAGCGTGGGCTCTGAGGATTCTTAGCGGAGAGAATACTGCTATCATTGCGCCCACGGGTCTGGGGAAAACAACGCTAATATCTGTTTTCGCAGTCTACGCAGCCAGGTATTATAGGAAAAGAGTATTGTACCTAGTGCCTACTAGAGCATTGTTAAAACAAGTTTATAGCAAGCTTGGAGAGATCTCTGCGAAGACCGGAGCTGGTCTCGATATCGCTGTATACGATTCGAAACTGTCTAAACAGAGGAAGGAAGCACTAGTGAAAGATATTGCCGATGGTAAGTTTAATATACTAGTGGCTACAAACAGCTTCTTCACAAAGAACAGTAACCTACTTGCTAACAGTAATGTCGACGTGATAATAGTTGATGATGTAGACAGCCTTCTTAGGAGCAGTAGGAATATTTTACGGTTGTTGAACATACTGGGCTTCGACGATAACATCATAAACCTGGTTAAAAGGAAACTAAATCTCCAGTGGAAGATAGTAGCCCTGAAAACTCTGGGCAGGGAGTCTGAGTACCAGGAGGTTGTGAAAGAATTCCTCGAAGTAGATAAGATAGTGAATAACGAAATAAGGAAGAGGACTGGGAAGCAAGTAATATTCTCTTCAGCCACGGGTAGGATGAGAGGTATCTACTCGAAGATCCTCAAGGAACTACTGGGAGTAGACGTATCCGGTGTTACAATCTACGGTAGGAATATAACAGACTCTTATTCGCTGACCGATTCATGCGATAGCATACTAGAGGTTGTCCGGAGGATTGGTAGGGGAGGTATAATCTACGTTAGCTCTAGACATCCGTTTAAACAGTTCTTCGAGGAATGCGTAAACAGGTTGAAGACAGAGCTAGGAGCCCAGGGGTTACGGGTCGAGGAGGCTAAACCGGAATCTATCGAGAGGCTAAAGAAGGGTGAGCTAGACCTCGTATACGGTAGTGCGAACTACTACGGCGTAAGCGTTAGAGGTGTTGACGCTCCGGAAGCTATAAGATACGTTGTCTTCCTCGGAACCCCCTTATTCGCTCTAAGGCTCGAAGACTATGCTTCTACATTAAACGGTATGCTTAGACTGGCAATACTAGCTAAAGAACATGGTTTCGAAGACTCCAGCAATATACTGCGAGTAGCTAGAGATTTCCTTCTGAAACTATCGCCTAGCGAGATAAGGCTAATATCGCAGTGTCTCAGAGGTAAAGCCGATAAAAACATGCTATCAGACTATTTAAGGAATATTGTTTCAATACTGGAGAGTTTTAAAGAACTGCTTGTTAGAGACATCGCTAAATTACTGGAGACACGTAGCACTATCGAAGTCGGAAGCCTGACCATAATTAAATCTGGTAACAGCATCCAGGTATTAGTACCGGATGTTATGACCTATATACAGGCGTCCGGGAGGTCTAGCAGATTATTTAAAGGGAGGATGACCCACGGTCTCTCAATAATATTCGAACTGCCTTATTTAAGCAATGTTATCAAAGGTTTGGAAGCAAAACTTAGATCTTTATCAAACAACTCTATTTCGATAAAACCCATAGACCAGGTCGACCTCGATAAAGAGTTGGGAGAGGTTAATTCGACTAGGGAGGGTAGTGGTAGTAGCTTCGATTTCAAAAGCATACTCGTCATAGTAGAGTCTCCTACTAAAGCGAGGACTATAGCCGGGTTCTTTGGAAGACCTGTTAAAAGGTTTATAGGTAAAACAGTTATCTACGAGATCCCGTTTGTTAAAGACGGCGAGATAATCCATTTAAGCATTGTATCAACACGCGGCCACTTGTACGATTTAACCACCGACTCTTCCAAGGGCTTGCACGGGGTGGTGTTCGAGGATGGTGTTGTATCTCCTGTTTACGAGGTTATCAAGAAGTGCCTGGTATGCGGGACACAGTTCACCCATGGAGACCAGTGTCCTAGGTGTGGTAGCAGGCTTTACAGCGACGCGTCTGAGACTATATCCGTTCTTAGGAAGGTTGCCCGCGAAGTTAACGAGATATATATTGCTACAGACCCTGACGAAGAAGGAGAGAAAATAGCATACGACCTGTACCTAGCGTTAAAACACCTTGGTAAACCAATGTATAGGATAGAGTTACACGAGATAACTTTACGCGAATTCCTAAAAGCTCTCGAATCCAGGCGCAGTATCAACAAGTTGGTTGTCGAAGCAGAGGTATACAGGAGGGTTTTAGACCGCTTAATCGGCTTTAGCCTGAGCGCTCACTTGCAGGAGAGGTATAATACGAAGTACCTAGGGGCTGGCAGAGTACAGACTCCTGTACTAGGATTAATCATAGACAGGTATAGACAGCATATCTTATCCAAGTGCTGGAGGGTCTTTATAGATGGGGAAGTCCAAGGCGAGAAGATTAGGATAGCTCCTTGTTTCGACGATAGATCCATAGCCGAGAAAATAGCTTCGAGCAATAGATTCACACTGGTTAAGACTTCTTCAGTAATTAAAACCTTCTATCCAAGCCCTCCGTTTACGACAGACGAGTATCTTGTAGCAGCTTCGAAGATAGGGGTGTCGTCGAAACTAGCAATGAAGCTTGCTCAAGACCTTTTCGAAGCAGGTTTAATAACCTATCATAGGACGGATTCCACGTATGTTTCTTCAACCGGTATAAACATAGCTATGAAATACCTTGAGGCTACGAACCTAAGCGAGTACGCTAGACCGAGCCATTGGGGCGAAGAAGGGGCCCACGAGGCTATAAGGCCGACGCTCCCGCTTGATGCCGTATCCCTTGAGAAAACAATATTCGAGAACACCCTTGTACTAGCTAGGCCTCTTACAAGGCTCCATCTTAAGGTTTACGACCTAATCTTCAAGAGGTTTATAGCAAGCCAGATGAAGCCTTTTAAAGCAGTTGTCTCAAACTACCAGGCGGTAATTGACGGTATTACGGTTGCCCAATTAGAATTCGTGGAGAAGATAGTCGAGGACGGTTTCAATAAAGTTATGTCCCCGCGGGTTATCAGTATAGGCCAGAATAGTGTTGAAGCCAGCGTAGTCCAATCAAAGATTGCTAGAGCTAGTAGAATACCCTTGTATAGTGAGGGAGATATTGTGTCTCTAATGAAGAAAACAGGTATCGGGAGGCCTAGCACATATGCTAAGATCATAGATAACATTAGGAGACACGGGTATGTGGTAGTGTCGAAGAAAGCTGGTAAAGTAGTGCCTACAAAACTCGGTATAGAAGTATACGAGTACCTGTCTAGTGGATACAGAGAGCTTGTAAGCGTTGAAACAACAAGGATGATGGAGAAAACCATAGATGAAATAGCTAGCGGTAGAGCTAGCTCGGCTATCGAAATAGTGAAACTAGCGGGCAGGCTATCAGACTTAAACCTCATCCCAAACAAGTTAAGCAGGGTCTCTCAAGAACCCGAGGTATATGCCTAAGCCAGGAGCATGCACGGTTCTATCTGACGCAGACGAAGCCATGGGGTGGAACCTCCGGTTCCCCTCTATTCTATCACTCCCCGGCACGTTCTACACCCTTTTCTAAAACAATTGTAAGAACTCTACCGTCGTTGTACAATATGCTATTTAGCACTATTGTGATGAAAAGGTTTGTCATCTTTAGACAGAGTGTTTTTGTCTTCTTTATACAAACTTATTAATTTAGTTGTTGATGGAAGATGAATTGTTCCACCTGAAATAAAGGGGTGTGGGAGGTTGCTAGTTGCTCCATTAGAAGACGGGGGGTGGAACCAATGGTTTCTATGGAGATTGAATAATGGTAGGAGAATAGGGTCTAGGTGTCGCAGTTGAAACCAAACCGGTAAACCACTGGTTTTCTGAATACGTTTTTAACTATTAGGTGATTCAAATACATAATAATAGACTAAACGGTGGTAGATGTGAGTAAGCCGTCTACGGTGAATAGGATTATAGAAATCGGTAGGAGTAGTATCGACGACTACGTGGTTGAAGCAATAGTAGGTTTGCAAGAAGGCCCTGGCGTCGTAGTATTGAAAGGGAGAGGCCCCTATATCTCGAAAGCTGTAGACGTATACAACGAGCTTCAGTCAAGGCTTGGCGACGGACTCGAACTCGTGGGGGTTGAAATCGGGAGCGAGAAGAAAGGTAGGCCTAAATCCTATATTTTGATAAGCGTGAGGAAGAAGTTCTAGAAGACTTAATATGTTCAAACATATTATAAATTACCAGGGCCGGGGTCCCGCCACGCCCCCTCAGCGGGGGTGAGGAAACACCGCCCACCGGGCGGTACCACGGCTCCGCAAGGAGCACGGGTAGCACCCGTGGCAACGGTACAGAAACGACACGGCCACTACTAGATGGCGATGATGTTGCGAGGGGCCCCTGGCGACAGGGGTCCGGTAACCAACAGAGGACGGTAGTGGATGCGTTGAAACGACCGTCCCGTGGGGTGCAAGGCCGGGTTCCCGGGGTGATACACCGCCGGACCGGGTGTCGGCCGCTTAGTCGGATGCGGGTTAGTACAGAAGGCGGGTTATACCCCGGCCCTCAGCATACGGGGCTTTCCCAGTATTGTTTGATCACTTCTATCAAACCTCTTTCATCCTCTGCTCGCGAGTAGTCTTCTAGTAATTCACGGTTCAGGTCGTGGAAGGTCTTCATCCACTTATACAATCCGAGTAGCCTATTATAATCTTCGCTGAACCCAGTAATATAAAGGGCTGCAGCCGCAGCTTCGATACTAGATAGTATACACAGCCTCCCGTAGTTAACTGGGTTTGCGGCTAGTAGAGGAGGTAGCCTAACGTGGACTCCTCTGACGTTATCGAATACTCTAGGGCTTAGCTTATTCCAGCTAGCGTCTACTACCGTGATACCGTGGTTTTCAACTAACGTTCTATACCATCTACCTAGGTATTTATTGGAGAAAGGGTTGAGGACTATGCCGCCAGCCTCCTTGGGGTGGACGAGTACTGCTAAACCCTTCCTGATCATTTTAAGCGATGTATTCTTACTAGGGTCGTCTTCCCTCTTGTATACTACCATAATCCTTGGCAAAACCATCATCAACAAATATTTATTATTCTAAAGGGTATTATTTAATATAGGGATGTTAGAATGCCTAAGTCTACTGCAATCGTATTAATCCAGACAGAGATCGGGGCAGAGTCGAGGGTTTTAGATGAACTATATAAGATACCGGAGGTAACCGAAGCTTACATAGTTTACGGGACATACGACCTCGTCGTCAAAGTTGAATCCGATTCCCTAGAGAAGATCAGGGAGATTGTAACTAACAAGATAAGGAAGCTGCCCGACATAAGAACTACTATAACAATGATCGTTGTTGAAGAAAGGGTTAAAAGGTAGTACTACCGGGCTGTTAAAAACAGCTATACACAGGTTTTTAAACAGTTAAACATTTTTGTATACTAGGGGCATTAACACTGGAAACCGTTTTGTTTCCTATACGTTTTTATAAAATACGAGTAGGTAATGGACCGGCCGGGACTTGAACCCGGGACCTCCGCCTATCCCGCGACCCCGGTTTCCCAGTAGGCCATGCAAGGGCGGCGCTCTTCCAGGCTGAGCTACCGGCCCACTGTTAATATACTTGGATTTACACTTGGGTTTTAAACTTCACCGCGTTATCCTAGCTTTTTTAAGCTCTTCGAGTATTTCAACAGCCTCCCTACTACTGAATACCTTCTTCCTGATGTCGTCAAGTAATTTATTAAGCGCTGTAGCAGTTGCTTTCTTGAGATCTAATGGGTGTAGCTTGCCTTCTAGATAGGCTTTCTCTAACTCGCTGTAACTATTGAAAACAACTGTCCCGCCGTATTTCTCGGGTCTTTCTACAATGAGCTCAAATCCTTCCTGCTGGAATAAGATGTACTTGTTTATTTCTATTATAGGATTCATTTCTACTACTCTTGGCGGGCAGTAGGCTCTCATTATCTTAGCCTCAACTTCCTCGGGAGTGTCGTGTATGAAGATAGCTGTCTCAGGCTTGCTCTTGCTCATTTTAGCTTCTGCAAGTAAGTCGTCTGCTTCAACGCCCTCCATCCTCCTACCAGGCCCCTGCAGGCTGGTGATAATAGGTGTGTGGATAGCTATCGGTTTCTTCACCCCTAGTTTCTCCGCGAGATCTCTGGCTAGCATATGAGCCTTCCTCTGGTCCATACCTCCTAGAGCGATGTCAACACCGAGGTAGAAGATATCGGATACCTGCATCAGAGGGTATATTAGCTTAGAAGTATCAGCTTCTGCTTCATCCATTCTCCTACCCATTATAGTAAGAGCTCTCCTAACCCTCGCTAAGCTCGTTTCTTTAGCAGCTCTTAAGACGAGCCTCCAATACTCTTTATCAGATACTAATTCCTCAGCATCCACAAACCTAACCCTGTGCTCGACCCCTAGCGCTTTCAAAACATATCTGACGAATCTAGCAGACTTCCTAATGAGATCCAGGTCTCCTCCAAGCTTATCGTTAATATAGGCGTGCCAGGTGGCCTCGAGTATTATGAAATCAACCCCTATACTCGTAAGGTCTCTGACTTTAAACATCCATACGAGCCAGCCGATATGTACAAGACCGCTAGGCTCGAAACCAAGGTAGCCGGATACCTTCTCCCCAGAGGAAAGCTTACTAGCAAGCTCCTCAGTTGTAACAACCTCAAGAGTATTCCTAATAGCAATCCCTAGCCTACCCTCCATAAATTACCCTCACATCACTTGCCAACTACTAACAGCCTGCTGGATATAGAAATTATAATAATCCTTATTCCTATAAAAATAGCACTAAGAGTGATGAGTCCCGCCCTCGTAGCTGCGAACATGATGAACCACGCCGGTACTGAATAAATAAACCCTCTTACCACATTAAACGATAGCGTAGACCTGTGCAGGCGATTGTTTATTCAAAGTAGTAGTAAAGCTTTTAATTGGTTTGTGTAATCTATTACAATCCAGCTATAATATAGGGCAGGATAAAGGGGATAGGGAAATGGCGGTCCAACCACAAAGCGCAAACACCGTGTTAGTAGGTAAGAAACCTGTAATGAACTATGTGATAGCAGTATTAACCCTGGTACACCAGGGTATAAAAGAAATCTATGTGAAAGCTAGAGGCAGAGCGATAAGCAAGGCTGTAGACACTGTCGAAATAGTGAGGAACAGGTTCCTACCAGGCAAGGTCGATGTCGAGGAGATAAAGATCGGGAGCCAGACAGTCACCAACCCACAAGGTAAAGAGAGCAGAGTCAGTATTATCGAGATAAAGCTGAAGGTAAAAGAGTAAATAGGTGGCCTATCGTAAAACAAAAAACAATATTTTTAAACATGTCCATTAAATCATCGGGTTCCATCATATCCTCCGCGTTTTCTCCGGCTCGAATAGTCTTCTACCAACCGCTTGAAATACTCTAGAGGGTCTAGACACTTGTACTCCTGGAGCCCGGTCTTTAGAACAAGGTTTTGTTTAGAAAGTCTTCTCAAAATACTCAAAGCAGTTTTATTCGAGAAACCAAGCTTCATCCTCAGAATGTCTAGAGCCTCCCCCACGTTCATCCCGCTACGGTTTTCAAGGCATAGAGCGAGGTACGCGATAAGCTCACGTTTCTTAGGGATCCTCATAGTACTAACACCATAAAACTTGATGGTAGTATAGCAAATCCAGAAATACTATCACGAAACTAAGCTAATAGCCATAAGGTCATTGAGAAGTTTATGAATGTTGGGTACGGATAACCAGGTGGCCTGGGTTTGCCGAGGGTTAAAGCTGGAAGCATAGTGGTAGAACCCAGATATTTCCAAGTAGACTGGCTCCTGCAACTGATTAACGGGTATGAGGGTCCTAGAGTGGGGTTCTTGTACAGGCCTGGTTCAATACCTGTTAGAATAGGTATGAGAATACTCGAGGTGTCGGTACCCCCATTCAGCCTGGTTCTTGAAGAGTATAGTGGTAACCTATCCCAGATTACTTCGCTTGGTGGAAGACCATACTACGTGGTGAGTAGAGATATATGGCTCGACCTTAAATGGTTTAGGAGGGAATTCATACTCGAACTACTAAGAGCATTACGTAGGTGTCTAGAGGGCCCTTGTCATGAAATACTAGAATATGGTCAGCTCTTAAGAATAGAATTAGAAACAATCGATGGAGCATGCGAGAAAATTGTTTCAACAGGGTTTTACACTGCTCCATACCACAGTATTGTAGAGAGTATTAGACAGGGATACGGTAAGGAACCAGGCATTATAGCATTGCCTGCTGGCAGCAGGCTTATAACAGTCGATAGAAGAGAAGTGTTTTACACCATTAAACTAAGGATACCCTTAGAATGCCGTGGGTTCGACGGGGCCTTCTTCACAAGCCTGGTTGATACGGTTTTGTCTATCCCCGAATATTGATCTCTGTTTTATAACCCAGCTATCTGGGTTTAAAGTTATTAGAGAATGTTTTGTAATACAATTGGTGGATGAAGATACTTGCCCCCAAACGAGTCTTGATGAAGAAATTACCGCGAACTGACACCTATATACTCTTAATAGACTTCTTGGCTTTTGCCTCGTAAAGCTCCTTGTACTCTTCTACGACCCTCTTTATGTAGGGAGTTAGTACATCAGGGTCTACTCTCTCGAGTAGGCTTCTGAAGAATTTGCTAGCGCACTTATTACTGTGGAATTCGAGAGTCACACCCCCATATTTTATCACCAGTCCTTGCCCGTCCGGGAATACCCTGCCGCAAACCACGCATCTATGCTTTACACTCGTTAAACCCCACCTCGAGGAGTTTTTCGTAGAAGGTGCTAGGTGTCTCGGTGTACAGCCTTATCTTAGAACTCTTATTCGTAGGGTCGTAAAACTCTATAAACCTTCTCTGCTTATTGACTGTGAAGCATATGCTGGAGCCCACGGGTATAAAACTCCTACCGTTTATAACTATACCCTTCCTATACAACACGTAGTTGTGGGGGATTAGCAGGTTAGTGTATTCAACTCTCCTCATGATAAACCATCTTATAGAGTATAACACTACTATGATGAACGTGTACATTATGACATAGTTAGAGAACCTGGCTAGTATTTGATTAGCTACCACGCTTTCGATGCTAGCGTAAACAACGCCGCCTATCAACCCTATGTAGAGAGGGTAGAGCAGTATAGCCAGCATCGATATCAGTAGTGTTATGAATAATACTTTGAACTGGGAACTGAGATCCTTGTTCAAACCAGGGTCGGATACAGCTATTTTAATAGCGTTAGGTTCTTTGAACAACGGGGATCCTAGCTCGCTTGGAGGCGGTGTCTTACTAGTCTTTACAGTAAACCTATAGACCAGATAGAAGAATACTAGGTAGAAGGCTAGGAAAATAAGCCACGACCATTGCGGTACGATAGCAGATAAAAGCGATATAACGATTATGCTAATAGCATTCATCAATACTGTTACATGCCTTTTCGGCTGCTGCATCATTTTGATCACGCTATGAGAAGCTTATGCTAGGTAGATTAATAAATTTGGTTGAGAATAGAACAGCTTGATGATGAATCGCCACTTATCGGAGTAGTGAAGACGGCTCGTGTTTCTGAAAAATACTTAAACTTAAAGTCTTAGAAGGGCTATTATCGCTCAGTGATGAATGGGACTCTCCGAGGGATGAGGACGTTATCCCTGGCTGAGGTGGTTCCTATCACTACCGTTTTCTCCCTGAAACTATACATAGACGCTGTGAACGAATTGGCTCTGCCGAAAATAATGAAAATCCTCGAAGAGAAAGGGTTTAAGACGAAACCTATACCCCCTTCTTCGGCGATCGCATATGCTAGGCTTAGTAGAGGGGGTTCCGTTAACAACATAATCTCAACTATATCGGTTATTGCGTCAGCCAATCTCGTCAAAGCATGGTGCTACGAGTGCTGGGCTAGGACAACTGTATGCCCTTGCGAAAAGTCTTCTAGAATAAATAGCTGGAGGGTGTGTACTGAAGTATTCGAAGGAGTCCAGATGTATATCAGATGCGGGAGAGACAAGTCGTATATCAGGCCTGTCCTAACGGGACTGCTAAGAGACGTCATTAACCCTCCATCAACACATTTCACGTCATGCTTCCTCCAAGAGAATCTACTGTCAGCAGCCGAACACATATCTAGGACGCTAAGCTTACTCGATGGTTTCATTAAGTGGAAGATCGAGAAGGATGCCCTGGGAGTCAGGTAGCTTGTAATAGCTATAATGAAGTATTCATCTATATTTAATAGTCTACGAAACTAATGGTATAGACCAAGTGATGAACGCCCTATCCCTTGAACCTAGGATGAAGAGTGTCGAACCCAGGCTGAGAATTAACTATTGATTAACCGCTTGAACCTGGCGGCGTCGTCGAACATGTATACGTTGTTAAATAGAACATACACTTCTCTATCTACAGAGTACTTGCTCACGATTTCGTGTAAGCGTTTGAGGTCATCGTCAGTATATTTATACCTGTAATTCACTTCGCTACCTCCAATACCGTGGAGTCTAAAATATACTACCCCGCCCTTTCCCAGGTGAGGGGTTGCTCTAAACGGGTCGACGATATGAACTATACCGAATTCTTCAATAATATCATATAGTTCCCTAGCTTTACTCCATTCCCCCCTAGGCTCCCATCCTAGGATAAACCCCTGAGCGATATCGCTCGCTTTGCTAAAGAATTCTCTAACCCATTCAACCGATTCCCTACTGTACGGTAGGCTCGGCGGGGTCTGGAGAACTATGATCTTCGATTTCAAAGCCTCGGCTACTCTCACAGTCTCTCTTAGAGCCTCCAGGTTTTCGTTCGATGGCTTTAGGAAGCCGTAGTTAGAGGTATCCCCTCTAGGCTTTCTCCTCATCTTCTTCCAAGTAGGTGATGAAGCAGGATGTGTTATAACCTGCCATGCCTTAATAGTGAATTCGAAATCCCCAGGAGCCTCACTCCTAAGGTTTTCAGCCCAGTCTATAGATGGTAGATCGTAGAAGGTATTCTGGAGTTCTACAACATTGAATTCTCCATAATACTTCTTTCTCGATACGGGGAATCCGCAGCAACCTATTTTTATACCCATCTAGATTTACCCTGTGAGGGTCGAAGCCTCAACGTTTTTAACAGGCTCTAGCATTTTAAGCTTCTCTACCAGTATATTTGGCTGCCTCAGATCAGTCCTCGATACATCGGCTACTATCTCGCACTCCGCTAGCTCCCCTCTTTTTATCACAATACACTTCGTCATAACAATGTCTAATCCGTAGTCGGCTAGATACTTCGTTATCTCAGCTAGTACGCCCGGCCTATCCTCTATCTTCATAATTAGTTTTATCAACCTCGCTGAAGCCGGTAGAGGAGTTATCACAATCTCCTTCTTCTCTTTATCTCCAACTACTATAACGTACATACCCTCTCTTATATCCAGGGCTTCCCTAATAGTCAGAGGGATGGTAATCCTACCCTTAGAATCTACTCTCACAAGCTCTTCCATCCTAACCATAATACTCCTCCTCAATCAACATGATAAATCTGTAAACGCCTCTTATAACTATAACAAACAAGTACTCTATTTGTCAACCAGCTAAATTCGCCTTCCTGAATACAAGCCAGCCTAGGATGAAGGGTACGGTGATCCAGGATATTGTCGCGAGAGAGACAAGCCATGGGTTAACTACTTCTGAAGCTGCCTCTAACCCTGTTGTAGCATTGTTGTGGACTAGGAAGAAGTACTGTAGGAATGCTGAAGGACCGCTCGGCGAGAAATAATAGGATATATACTGGTTTCTCACAAGCCTGCTTGTGAAATCAGGGCTTAACCCCTGGTAGAATGTTATAAACATGACTAGTATGTTATATAGGAACGCGTAGAATATGTAGACGAATATAGAGATAGCTAGATACCTCGATCCTTTAACAGTTGTTGCGATAAAGTAGAAGAGACTATAGTAGGCTAGTAGGGATAGAGCGGTGCCGGCGAATAGAATCATATAGGAATATAGGTCTAGATACGGGCCTACCAGGTAGTTTAGTGCCGTGAGCATTGTGATGAAGAATAAGAATGTTGAAGCAATAGCTACCAAAGACCCGGCTAGGTACCTGGTTAGGTAGATATCGAGCCTTGTGACCGGTCTAGCAGCCAGGAATTCGAGTGCTCCAAGAGACCTTGGCTTAGCTATGTAGACGTATGCAAGGTATAGCATTATAATAGGGAAGAACGTCGATAATAGCCCGAGACCTGCTCCGCTCGACATGGCACTGGCTATAATCCTCTTTGTAGAAGGGGGTTCGTAAGGGAATATTGATAATGGGATAGGGCATGCTACCAGGCCTCTGCCACTAGTCGACACTAGTAGTGGGGGTACTGTACTCGCTGGGCCTCCTGGTGGAGCGAATATTTCCTCGTATGTAGGCAATTTACCCTCATATACCGTCTCGGAGTAGGATAAGCCCGGTTTTACAGTAGCTATTCTAGTAAAATATTCTTCTATATTGCTAAGGCTTAGATTGCTAGGTATCTCTGTAATATTCGGTTTAGGTATAAAGAGCTGGTATGTTAAATTGTCCTCGTCGTAAACGAAGGAAATAGAGATAATCCTGTACTTGTCACTACCTATCTTCTCGGCTAAGAGGGCTCCAGCGTAGAACTTGGATAGCGGGATTTGGGTTGAACTGTTGGCAAGCGAACCTAAGTCAATAATATCGTTACTGAACCTATAGCATGTGAAGAGAGTTGATACCGAGGGGAGAGGTGATAGATGTAGGAAGTATATTGTTTTCCCACCTATATTATGTGTTTCATAGAATAGTATAGCCTCAAAGCTCCCTAAGGTAGTAGCTGTATCCAGTTCTAGATAGAACCGCACGAGGGGTTGCTCTACAGGCAGGTTATCAAGTCTTTTATAAACAAATACTTTGCCGAACCCACGAGCCTCTCCACTATCTAAGACCACCCTATTAGAACCCGTACTATTGTAGGCTAATGTGTACGATAAACTCCCTTGTATAAGTTTAAGCTCGGGGCTTACGAATAGAGCTTCGAGTACGAAGGTTTTGTTAGAAGGGTCTATGTAGGAATACACTATAGAACTCCTTAACGGCGATACTGCCAGCGTGTTAGTAATTAAGTAGGCTAGCCCTATACCTGCTAGTATGAAAATTATTAAAGCTACTATTGTAGAAAGTCTTAGGAGGCCTCTTTTAAAATCGTAGATTACAGGATTCATCTCTGCTCAGCCTCTTGGATTAGTTTAAAGAAGAATTCTTCGAGACTCCTCTCCTCCTTCCTAACCTCTAGTACACCAATATTATTCCTCACGAGTTCCGAGACTAAGTCTTCAACGCCTACAGTAGGTTTTCTCAAAAGCAGCCTGGTGCCCTCTATAACTACCGGCTCCCCGAACCTGCTTAAGAGCCTAAGCACTTCTTCATCTAGCCTGGTGAGCGCTAGAGTGATCGAAGCGCCTGCCTTGTTTCTAATCTCATCCATTGAGTATACACCTATTATCCTCCCTTTGTGTATGAAAACAACCCTGTCAGCAATACCTTCTACCTCGCTCAAGATGTGCGACGAGAACAGTACTGCCTTACCCTGTTTTTTGAACTCCCTAGTAAGCTCCCTGAAGAAAGCGATGCCTTTCGGGTCTAAGCCGTTTAATACCTCGTCTAGTATAAAGTTAGGCGGGTCATTTATCATAGATAATGCAAGCGCAAACCTCTTCTTCATACCCTGCGAGAAAGATGCTATCTTCATTTTCAACGCTTCTCCCAACCCGAATCTCTCGAGTAGTTCCTTAGCCAGCTCCCTCGCTTCAGAACCAGATAGCCCGTAGTACCCGGCTATGTAGACGAAATAGTCTAGGGCTTTGAAATCTGTCTCAAAAATAGGAAGCTCGGGTACCCAACCAATCCTGGATGATGCTACACGCTTATCCCTGGTAATAGAGTATCCGTCGATAAACACATCTCCGCAATCAGCTGGCAATACCCCTACAGCTATTCTTATCGTAGTCGTTTTACCAGCACCGTTTAAACCAACGTATCCGACGACTTCGCCGTTTGATACTGTGAACGATACATTCTCGAGAACTCTCCTACCGCTAAAAGATTTGCATACATTCTTAATCTCGATCATTACCAGACATAACCTCGTCTTAATTCCGGGATCAGTTTTTCTCTACAAAAATTATTTGGAGGAATTAGTATCAGGCCGAGTAATCCTGCCTCTATTTAATCGCTCACATACTAACCGGCGGTGGTAGCGTAGTCAATACTTTTACAGGGTAGTCTCTAAGCCTCTCTCTCCACATATTACCTAAGCCTAGGATCACTATTATCTCCGCGATGGTTACGCGGGCTTTCTCGAGAATGTCTATTACAGCGTGAAGTGTTTTACCTGTGTACACTACATCCGCTAGTATCAACACGTTATCCTTCCTACTAAGCAAGTCTCTATCAATGTAGAGGTTTTCAGCTTCTTTAGGGCTCCTTATAACCATCGAACTATAGTATTGCACTCCGGGGTAGCTCCTCCTCTTCACTAGTAGCACTGGCGCACCTAGTTCGATCCCTAGTATAGTCCCGATCGGTAGGACGGATTCAGCGGTCACTATGATCTTCGTCACGTTTGTAGATACTAGTTCTAGGAGTAAGATAATGGATAAGAGTCTGATAATGTAAGGGTCTTTTAAAACCCTCGATAAGTCTATAAGCGTGCTCTTCTCGTGTTCGACAAGCTCCCTGAGGAGATGGTTTATATCTATTGATAGAGCTAGCTTGGAAAGAATGCCTACAGCCTGCTCGTAGCTAGGTATTATATTACCTCTCACATACCGGCATAATACTGATTCCGGGATCCCTGTTAACGCTGTTAAATCCTTGTAGGATAGATTTCTCTTCAACAACCTTAGCATCTCGTTTGCGAGAAGCCTGATCTTCATCCTATTAGCTTTGGTCCCACCGTATACTCTATTGATATTGCTCATCATCTGGGATATCTCGTTCTCTAATGGTTTTCTCACAACAAACGAGCTAAGAGAGCTTCTAACCATAATCACCCACTAGTTTTGGTAACTTTAATACGGTTAAATAAAATTTAGTTTCCTAGGGATGAGTGAGGTCTTAAGTTCTGACCCCCGATGAGGAAAAACCCACGCAACGACCGGTGGTTTAATTGTTTGAAATCAGACCAGGCAATGCGCTAGCCGAGTCAGGTATTGATTTCAGTGAGATAACCGATAGGATAGCAGAATATATACTGGAAGGCCTGGATGTGATAGCAGTGTGTAGCGAGTGCGGTTCCTGGGAGTATTGTGTTATAACATCGATTATCTACCAGGGCGAATACTACGAGATTACTCCCGAGGGGGTGAGGGTTTCCGTCTCAGAAGAACACCCTTTTGACGAGTATGTTGGGAGACTGCTAGCAATCTCAAAGGCTATTATTAAGAAAGGAGGGAGAGTATTTTTCTACACGCCATATCTTTTCGCAAGATCTATCAGGGTCTTGCTATGTGGTGAGACAAAGCCTTCTAGTATAAGAGTAGAACCTGTCCCATTTGAAGAACAGGAGTTTATTACTAGTGCTGGTGACTGACATGATCGTAGTGAGATCTAGGAGGTGGATTAGCGACGAGGATTTCCAGGAACTGCTTAGAATAGGGAGGTATTTAGGCAGGTCGGATCAGGGGGTTGTTTTCGAGCTAGAGCCGTCTAAGGCTGTTTCCAACGGCTATACGTTCGAGGACGTTTTAAATATAATACAGGAGCTAGGCCTGGAGATAGAAGGGTCGATTGAGGAATTAAAAGCCGAATTCGCTAGGTTTAGAGCATTAGTAGAATACGATTCTCAAACAGGTTTTATCGTTGTGAAAATACCCAGGCTGGTAGAGGGCAGGGTAAGAGACAAGCTCAAGTCCATAGGGGCTAGGAAGATCCCTTGGCAGGGGGAGTATTCAATCTATAGGCTGCAACCTTACTTAGCATACCAGGCATATAAAATCCTCGAGGCTAACAGTATAGAGGTTGAAGACAAGCAGAATATCCTAGGTAGGAAAGAATTACCGACTAGGATACAATTAACCAATATTAGTCTCAGAGACTACCAGGAGGAGGCGTTAGCTAAATGGTTGGATAATGATAGGAAAGGGATTATAGCACTACCCACAGGCTCGGGTAAGACTGTTATCGGGATAGCAGCTATAGCAAGGGTCCAAGAGAGGACGCTTATCGTTACATATACTAAGGAACAGGCTAGACAGTGGAGGGAGGCTCTATTAAAAATCACTAATATACCTAGTAGCATGATCGGTTTGCTCTATAGTGAGGAGAAGAAGATAGCGCCTATTACTATAACAACCTACCAAAGCGGGTTCCGGATGATCAAAGAGATAGCCCCTTACTACAATATGCTTATTGTCGACGAAGTACACCATCTACCCGCGGATAAGTTTAGATATATAGCGGTTCATTCTATCGCACCCTATAGAATGGGCTTGTCTGCTACGCCTTTTAGAGAGGATGGGAGGCACGAGGAATTATTCCCGCTGCTGGGGGGAGTAGTATATTACAAGACTCCGGGCGAACTCTCTGAGAAAGGGTACTTGGCCAAGTATACTGTCTACACTGTTAAGACTAGACTACTCCCTGATGAATGGAGGGAATACCTGGAGCTAAGGACAATGTTCGAGAAGTTTGCTAACGGTAGGGAGTTCGAGAAACTAGTTGAAGACGCTTCAAGAGGGGATAAATCGGCTGCGGAAGCGCTGAGGATACATAGTAAAATCAGAATGCTGTTAGCCAAGTCCAGATCCAAGATTGAGAAAGCAGTCGAAATAGCTAGGAGAGAGCTTGAGAAAGGAGGTAAGATAATAGTCTTCACCCAATACGTAGAGCAGGCTGAGGAGATAGCTAAGAGGCTTAACGCATGGCTCTTAACCGGTAGGACACCCGACGAGGAGAGAAAGAAAGCGCTGGAGGAGTTTAAGACCTCTAAGTCAGGCATACTCGTGGTTACGACAGTAGGAGACGAAGGACTGGACATACCAGATGCTAATATCGGGATAATAGTATCGGGGACAGGGTCTAGGAGACAGTTCGTGCAGAGGCTGGGGAGGTTGCTGAGACCTAAGCCTGAAGGCGGGGAGGCGAAGCTCTACGAGATAATCCTAGAGAAGACTAGCGAGGAGTTCCAAGCAAGGAAGAGGAAGAGTACTAGCTTGGATGGGCTGGTTTAGGATTATTGCCTCTGCCTTGTCTTACTCCTTAATGCTTCCAGGGTCTTCTTATCTATATTCATCTTCCTAACCATGTCTAGTACTTTCTCGAAGGCTTCTTCTTCGCTAGAAGCTTCAACGTTGAAAACGATATTGGTTCCGGAGAGAGCTATCCTGAAACGGGTCTTGCCAAGGAACACGTATCTCTCGATGAGCGTTAGATCACTCTTCGATACCTCGCTCAATCAGCCAACCCCTTCCATCATCATTACTCAGCGATCGAGGACTTCCTCACCAACTAATATTTTCTAGGCCAATTCTCCTTTAATAATTTATATACTTCGGAGAGGGCTACGGGCAATACCTTTGTATCTGCGATAACCGGCATGAAATTACTATCGCCTGTCCAGCGCGGTACGACATGGACATGAACGTGGCCGGGTACTCCTGCTCCCGCAGACCTGCCTATGTTAACCCCTATATTGAACCCGTCCGGGTTCAGGGCTTTCCTGAGGGCTCTAATAGAGTCGTTTATCAAATGAACCATCTCTAGCAATTCCCTGTCATCAAGCTTCTCGAGGCTATCGACATGCCTGTAAGGTGCTATCATTAGATGGCCGCTATTGTAAGGAAAAGCGTTGAGGACTACGAAGTTAAACTCCCCTCTGTAAACAATGTATGCGTCTTCATCATTCTGGTCTTTTATTTTACAAAACAAGCATTCATTACTGCCTCCAATAGCAGATTTAACGTACTGGTATCTCCAAGGCGACCAGAGGATCCTCATAATCATACCACTATTTTTTAACCCCAGGCATCTATAATCTAGTTTTTGACCTAGCAACTTAAAAATAATTAGAAGGGTAATAGCATTGGCTTTCGAATACCTGCCTCTCATAGACTATACTATCACATTACTATTCCTCATACCTTTCGCGATCCTAGATTATAAGAAGCGGGATATACCGGACAAATACATATACCTGTTCCTGATCGTTGCGATCGCTCTTGGAATAGTAGGGTTTATTGAAGCGCTAGGACTCTACCCTGTACTCAGTTTACTGCTCACATATTATCTGATAGCAGTATTGCCTATCCCGGTAGTATTCTGGATACTAGCGAAACTAGGTTATATAGGTCTCGCAGACTTCTACATACTCCTGTCGCTGTCTATAATATATGGGAATCCCTTGAAATACCCTGCTGTATACTCGTTAGGCACACTCCTCCTAGCACCTCTAGTATACAAGGTGGTTATACTAGCTCTTATAATACAGATAGTCGCCCACTACCTTGTAACAATATATAAGTGGGGTAGAGTAGGGTTCAGGCTACCTCCAGGCCTGTCTCTAAAAGATAAACTATTCCTTTTGCTAACCAGCTGGCCGTTGAGAGTTAGAGAAGTCTTGGAGAAAGAATTCTATACTATAACCCTCATACCCTACGAGCGAGAGCCGGGTAAGCTGGGCTGGCGTGTTAACTACTCTATGAGTATAGAGGAAAAAAGCGGGTTGAGAGAAGCAGTCTTGAAGCTTCTTGATTCAAATATATTGCGGGAAGACGATATTATATGGGCTTCCTACGGGCATCCTCTAATAGTGTACTTAGCGGTTAGTTTCGTTGTTTATATAATTGTTGGTTTCTAGGAAAACTATTCCTCAGGGTCTCTAATCCCTTCTTCTGTGATAACGAAGACAGCCTCGCCTTCTGGTAAGTGTGGTGCGTCAACGATACGGGCTATCCTCTTATTCCCTTTAGATTTCCTCAACTGGACTCTTACACCAGGTGTGTGCGCTAGGACGTGTCCGCCTACTGCTACAGTAGGGTCGCCGTAGAACACATCGGGTCTTGCCATAACCTGGTTTGTAACGACTACGGCTAGATTATATGCTTCAGCCAGCCTCATCAACTGATGCAGGTGTGCGTTAAGCTTCTGCTGTCTCTCGGCTAGATGTTCTCTACCAGGGTACTCGGCTCTGAAGTGGCTGGTAACACTGTCTATTACAACGAGCTTTACATTATTCTTGGGTACGAAGCTGAAGAGTTCTTCTACAATACTGATCTGGTGGTCGCTATTGTAAGCCCTCTGATAGAATATATTCTCCATAACTTTATCAGGGTCCAAACTTACTCCACGAGCCATAGCCTCTATTCTCTCCCATCTAAACGTTCCTTCCGTATCTATATATACGGCTTTACCAGACAGCCCTCCTTTCTCCGGGGGTAGCTGGACGTTTACGCTTAACTGGTGACATATCTGCGTCTTGCCGGAACCGTACTCGCCGAAGAACTCTGTAATAGTCTTTGTCTCAACACCCCCTCCGAGGACATTATCTAATTCCCTGCTACCGGTCGTTATCTTTCTCACGGAAAGCCTCTCGTTCTTAACTTCTTTAGCCGTCTTAAAAGTCAGGCCAAGAACCCTCCTAGCATTCTCGATCAATCTAGCAATAGTAGTCGGCGGTAGGCCTGTTTTCTCAGCTATTTCCTCAGGCCTAGCTACTATCAAAGCCCAGACAGTCGAGTAACCAGCAGCCTCTAGTTTCTCAATAATTTGGGGTGTTACATTAGGTAAATCTTTTACGAAAACTATCTTATCAGACAATCTAAACACCTCTTCTAAACCATCCTATCAAGAAAGAATTATTTTTAAAACGGTTATTATACTGGATGCTAATCTGTTTCGACAAATTCAATAATCTCGTGGAAAGTGTTTCTCCTACAGTAGGGGCAGTAGTGGAATAGCTGGGTGAATTCTTTCTTCAGAGGGAAGCTTACTTCAAGCTTCCAGGTATTACCGCACTCTTTACATCTCAGAACCCAGTATGGTATCTTCTAGTCACCCCTTTTCTCTCTAAGGATACCTTTATCAAGCAATCTCCTCAACACATTATTTAAAACTTCTACTACTACCCCTCTTCTCCCAACATCTTTTAGAACCCTCTGCGAGGTTAAATCTATATCCCCCGTCCTCGTCAAGTCTAGGAGAATCTTCCTCTCAATCTCCGAGAGCTCTTCTCCGAGATACCTTAACCCTATCCTTGCTAAATCAGCTGGTTTTAAACCGCCGAAAGGCTTCCTAGAGTCGATAACGTCAAGCCTCTTCAATATCCTGAGACCTATTACGGTAACATACTCGTTTTCGTCTATATCTGGGTATAACTTTCTTATTTCTCTAATAAACTCTTCCCTGCTTCTGAAACCATCCTTTCTCGCTTCTTCCTCGCTTATATTTTTCAGCATCTTATGATACACGTATTCAACCCTGGCGATAGCTAGAGGTCTGATACCTGTGTGGATTATGATATTCCTGTATTTTACTTTAACAATACCTCTCCTTACAGTAGTAGTCTTCTCCCCTTTCAGGAATCTCTCGGCATAATCCTCTCTGATTATAATATGCCTGCCGAGAAACTTTTTAGGACCTACCAAAACTAATTCTCTCCGGGATATTATTATAGTTGGTAGCTTGCTAGAGGTCTTCTACTAACCAGCATTGGTAGAGTTGGTTCTACCCTAGGATAGCCCCTAGTCTCGCTCTCGATTCTTTCGAGGAATTCTTCAAGCGTCATCACCAGTGTTTCATTTGTAACCCTAATCCTTACACTAAGGGTATTGCTCTTTACCTCTCTCTCGCCTACTACAATTATATAAGGTATCCACTCCCTTCCAGCATCTCTAATCTTCTTACCCAGGCTCTCGTCACGGTCGTCTACGTCTACTCTAAACCCTCTCGCAGAAATCTCCTGGGCCACCCTTATTGCATAGTCGAGGTATTCTTTCGACACGGGTATTATCCTCGCCTGGATAGGAGCCATCCATGTTGGGATACTAGGCGTCTTACCCTGTTTCTCGACCTGGGCGGCTGTGTCGAGAACCATGTATATGTATCTTTCAACCCCTCCGATGATCGCAGTATGTATTATCACCGGGTGCTTCTTGTCTCCTTCCGGCGTAGTATACGTTATATTAAACCTCTTCCCGTTACCGATGTCTATCTGGAAAGTAGCTATCTCCCTAGGTTTCCCAATATTGTCGATGATATGGTATTCTACATTTAGAACCCAGTAGTAGATTCCACTCGGTATCACGGATACTAGGATAGGGTAGTTCTCTCTCTTAGCGAATTCTTTAATATCCTCGATATTATTCTCGAAGAAGTCCTGGGAGACATTGTATAAGGCAACATACCTCCTACCCAGCTTACTAGCTTCTTCAATAATCTTCTCCTGTACAATCTTCGATATTTCAATAGCTTCTCTCAAATCCTTTGTCAGTATATGGAGGTCGGGCATGTAGAACTTCCTCAGCCTGAAGCAGAGATTCAACTCTCCTCTCTGCTCAAGCCTATAGCTGTCTGCGACTTCGAACATGCCGAATGGCAGGTCTTTATAGCTTATAACCCAGTCTCTCAGCATTGCAAACTGCTGGTGGCATGCAGCATACCTCATTACATACCTGTCTTCGTCCACTTCTACCTCGTAGAGTCTGTCGCCGAAGAGGAGGGCGTGTTCTAGAACCGGCCTCTCTTTCAGGTTGAACATATTGCTACCCATTACTCTGAAGACAGGTATACCAAGGCTCCTGACCACCTGCCAGCTATACCTTATCACAGAGTCCATGATAGCTACTGCGTGGGGTCCATACCTCATATGCCCGTGGTCGCTCATAGGCTCCCATTCGAAGCCAAACTTTCTACAGTAGTCGTTAACCCTGTTCTCACCGCCTGGTAGCTCTACGCCGAAGACTTCTTTATCTACTAGTATCTTGAGATCCGGGTAGTTGCTGTAATCGAAACTAGAAGGGTCGAATACCCGCCCGTCTGGTGTTATAATGTAAAATTTCTTCTCCAAAACCCTCCTCGCCGGAGCGGTCTCCTGCTTCCTAACTGTTTTAGAAAGCTCGCTCAACGGGTGCCCGTAGCACTCTAGCGAGAACTCTTTATACCAGCCGAAAGGCGCTCTCTCGACTCTAAGGCCCGTCTTCTTTAGTCCTTCAGCTAACTTCCTAATTACCTCTACGGCTGTAGAAGGAGGGGCTAGCTCGCTAGATAAATGGGCGTAGGGGTAGACTAGTATCGCCTCAGGCCTAGTACTGGATACGACACGGGATATTTCTTCGACAGCCCTCTCAGCAACGCTCGCATCATCTTCTTTCTCAACGGTGGTGAAAACTACTAGGACGTTACTTAACTCTAGCGAGTCCCTGGCTTCGCCGGGTTCTTCGGGTTCTTTTATAGCAGGCTCCCGGATTTTATAGTAGAACCTTCTAGCATGTATCAAAAGCAGCCTCAAGAACCCACACCTAGCTATCTCTACGGAATATGTTTGAGATTATTAAAAACCTAAATTAAAGGTTAATATTCCCGCAACCCATTAATCTATGAATGTGATGAACCCCTTGAAAGCGATCTAATGAGCGCACCTGTCTCAGCTGAAAACTGTAAAGACCCTTCTAGGCTGTTGCGGTAGGGAGGAATCCTTCGCTTACTAGAATATTATGCTTGAGTTTTCTGCCTATATCCCAATACTTTCTGACAATACTCTTAAGCCTCTTGTAGCTTGTACTGCTTATGTTAAAGGTTTTCACTATGAAATCCTCTGGGGGTATGTCCCCCGTGGTCTTAGCGTAGGCTACCATGTATGCTAGAGCGTACCTGCCTCTGAAGCTTCTAGCTAGTAGAGCAGGGTTCTCGCTCTTTATGATCTCTAGCCCTTTCTCAACAAGTTCTTTCAGCCCGTTTTCCACTATATTCTCCTCGGCTAGTATAGAAGCCTTGCTTTTAATAGTATTCACGAACCTACCTGTCTCTAGTACTCTATCGGCATCTATAGTCATCCACGGTTTCTCTCTCACGATCTTATATATTCTCTTGTAGAGCTTCAGCCTAGTATTATAAGCCCTCTTATCTATAATGCTCCTAACCCTAGTATTCCGCCTAGTACCCGGCTCATCACTATACTTCTGCTTGTAGCCATACTCGTAGATTCTATCAACTACTAGACCGCAGCTACCGCAGACTATAACCCCTTCTCTATAATCCCATACTAGGCTACCCCCGCATACAGGGCATTTCTCCATTCTAACACCATGTTAGCTTAAACCCTAGGCTCTTTATAGGAGAGAGTTCAGTCTAGGAGAGGGAGGGAGTAGGGTGAAAGTATTCTTACTCCACAGCGATTTTTACAAGCCTATATTCAACCAGTCTAGTTTTCGACAAGAGCTTATATAGATCATTTTCATTTCATCACTTCTTACTCTTCCACATTAGCCTAGGGTGTTCACAGGTATCCCATGTCCCGCTGTCTCGGGTGTCCAATAAACAAATGTCTGCAATAACATTACTGATCTCTAATCAACCAGCATCTAAGGGGTACTCCGGCTATATCCCCGGACCTGTGTGTTTCATCTCCAAACCTTTATCCGCGGCTAATACTATAGTGCACGATAACCTCCTATAGAACCATAGGTATGGTATTAAATCCATGCCTCTTACGTTGTTGGTAACAGTCTGTATTATATCACATAACAGCTTCGGAACTCTACTACCTCTCCATTCGTCGCTCTTGGAAGAGTCTCATCTTAAGCTTTTCGACAGGCTCCTACTTCTTCACTAAATGGCTCATCTATAGAAATCGCGGTGGGCCCATGAAACGTTAATAGCGGGGAAACAGCATCAAATAATATAAGCTATCGTGAAAATTTAAGCAGTTTGTCGAGGCTGTTTAGAATGGAGGTCTTACCGGGTACAGTGATAGGTATTAGGACAGTAGACGGGGTTGTACTAGCCGGCGAGAAGAGGCTTACCTACGACGGTTTCGTACTAAGTAAAAACGTTAAGAAGATATTCCCTGTAACAGACCGTGTAGCAGTAGGCTTTGCGGGACTAGCAGGTGATATAAACTACTTGTACAGGATCCTAAGGGTAGAGGCTAAACTATACGAGTTAGAGCATGGGAGAGAAATTAGAGCGAGGAGTCTAGCGAAGCTCTTATCTGTAATACTCTACAGCTACAAGCTTTTCCCAATGCTTACAGAAGTGGTTGTAGGAGGCTTCGACGAGGGCCCAGGACTATACGTATTAGACCCTGTGGGAAGCCTTATAGAAGAAAAATACGCGGCTCTAGGCTCAGGGTCTCAGCTAGCGCTAGGTATTATAGAGCAAAACTATAAGGAGGATATGAGTGTGGAAGACGCTAAGAACCTGGCTGTGAAAGCTATTCTAGAAGCTATAGAAAGAGATGTGCTCTCAGGTGATGGAGTAGACCTATTGATTCTAACCAGAGAGGGTGTTAGGAGCGAGGAACATTTAATAGCAAGGAGGGCATAGTAATACAACACCCTGGCTTTAGTTCCTAGCTAGAGAAAAACTTATTTTATTGTTCATTCTAATTACTATTTTAGCATAGTGGGCTTGGTGTATTAGTATGAATATTCGTATTAGCAGTCTACTCCCTCTACTATTCCTGGTTGTAATAATATTATCGTCCTTTGCGACTCTAGCAGTGGGCTACTCGCTAAATCTACCTCCGAGCAAAGTAAGCAACTTAAACGACTTGCTAGGGGTGTTCAATGATAGTAGCCAGGGGAAGATCGTAGACGCTTTCGAGCAGGGTGTACAGGTTTTAAACACGCCTCAGGCAAGCATTTACAAACCCTTCTTGCTGGTAGCGTACAAGCAGGCGCTAATGCTTGCTAGAGAATATGCGAAGATAAAGTATTACATCCCGCTCCCCAACGGTATCGTAGTAGCACATATAGTCACGGACAGAGAAGGACTTGTCAAAATAGCCGGCTTACCCGGCGTCTTAAACATAATGCCTTCTCCCTCCCTAGAGGAATTGTTCTCGGGCGAGGAGAAGCTTAAACTAACAGCAGGCGAGGAGAAGCCTCCTCTACCAGCCCAGGCTACAGGAACCGGAGGCTACTCTACATTCTCCAGCCTAGACATACTAGGTGTTAAGAAAGAGTGGTCTACATATGGTTTCAAAGGTAAGGGTGTCATAGTAGGGGTAGTAGATACAGGGATAGATTTCACAACCCCCGAGCTAGGCCTGGACGCGGTAGCCAGGGACGCTAGCGGCACACCTCTCATAGTTGTAAACGATGAACATATTGCTCTAACGCCTATAACCGTAGTAAGGGATTCTAATGGGTATCTGAATACGAGCGGGGCAATTGTTCCCGTATTTAGCACGCTTCTCTCGGGCACATACGGCACACCCATCGTCTACACTGTGAGAGTAACAGTTAACTGGACTGCGCCACCGGTCAGTAAAAGCGGTATATACAAATTCGGGTTCTTAGAATGGTTCTTCGCAGATTCTCTAACAGGATACTATGTTAGAGTAAGGATCCCGACTCTACTAGTAGATGCCGACACTCCCGGGGTCTACAACGCTGTAATGTTCGACCTGTCTACAGCATTCTACTCCCTATCTGTTACTATGAGGAGTCTCGAGAACAGTACTCTAGGTAGGATTCTATGGGCTGCCCCTAACCCTGCCTGGCTAGACTATAGCTTCAACGACGAACAACTCTTCAAACTAGGAGTTAACGATGTAATAGGCAGGGATTTCAACGGAGACGGCATAATTGATTTCGGTGTCGGAGCAATAGCTGGAGCATATATTGATTCGTACGGGCTAGCAAACTACACCTACTCGTATCCCTACATCTACCTAGGGCAGCCTGGCGAATACCCTGGCCTAGACCCTAACGGCAAATACATCGCCGTGCTAACTGATTGGCATGGTCACGGCACGAGTGTTGCTACAGTGATTGCTGCGAGAGGCAGGCTTAACTACACAGGGTATGGTGGGACGTATAAATTATTCGGAGTCGCCCCCGAGGCTAAATTGTCTGCGGGCACAGGATTCTTCTTTGGAGACCTGATACCGGTAGAGTACTGGCTGGGAGGCTGGGACTGGGTATACGATCCGACCTACCAGGCTCTGTACCCTGTGCCAAGCGGGATTAGGAGAGCTGATATAATAAGCAATAGCTGGGGCTATATCAACCTCGCTAAATGGGGCCACCAAGGCCCTGGTATGGATTATCTATCCGCAGTATTCGACCAGATAATTGCTGTAAACCTGTTGATTAACCATAATGTGACAATAGTATTCGCTGCAGGAAACTACGGCCCAGGGTATACGACAATATCTTCACCGGGCGCAGACCTCTTGATAATAGAGGTAGCTGCTACAACGAACTTCGAGTACTTCCAAATGTATGGATTCCCACCAGGTTATAATAGCGATATTATACCTTTCAGTAGCAGAGGGCCTAATGCACTAGGCTATCCGAAACCGGATGTAGCAGCTGTAGGAGCCTGGGAGTGGGCTGGTGTTAGAACAATAGATGGTAGAGGGTATGGTGCCGTCGGATACAATGAAGGTGCTGGAGGAGGCTTAACCCTCTTCGGAGGAACAAGCGAGGCAACACCGTTTACAAGCGGTGTACTCGCCCTAGGAGTACAAGCCTTCATGGCTAAATACGGTTACATACCGTCGCCTGTAGACCTCAAAGTACTCGTGAAGAGTAGTGCAAACGACGTGAAGTACCCAGCCCTAGAGCAGGGAAGCGGCCAGGTGAACGCCTTCAACCTAGTATCAACTATTATGAGCGGAGGCTTCACAGCCTACTTAACCCAGCCTATTGCGAACGCGTTTATCGAGAACTACGCTAACGTCTACGGGGATTACACCAGTGTCATCGCTGGAATGCTAGCAGACACAGCTCTCTACGCTGTAGTACCCCCTGGCTCGTCATACAACTTCACTATAAACGTTAACGGCAGAGGCTTTGTCTCAGCTAGAGCAGTATGGTACCAGCTCATTAGAGAAGTCACGGTATACGATGGAGTATACAGGTTTACTACAAGCTTATTCACTCTGCCGAGGCTGTACTTCGCTGACGGAGACTACGTCGAGTTCTATATCCAGTTCAAGAACTTAACCTATACTCCACCATACTATGGGCAGTTACCGTCGAGTAGTGGCTATATGATCAGAGCCGACGTATTCGACTACTACGGAGGGAAATTATACAGGCTGACTACGGATGCTAAAGTCGCGACTGAAGACAGGCTCCCAGTAGGCAATGTCTCGATGAAGGTTAGAGGAGACATGGTTATCAGGCTTAGGCCGAACCCGAGCGCTCCAGCTCCAACACCTGTAGCAGTAAGGATTGTAGCAAGGGTTTACAAAGAGATTCCAGCACCCTTCGTATCTTTCAATATGCCCTACTTATTCACTTATATCAATGGAACCGGCACTATATCAGGCAGGATAACAATACCCTCGATGCAGCAGCCTGGAGTATACGATGTGAAAATACTGGTCTACACGCCTAGCAAGACGATCGTTATACCAGCTACCATAATAGTCCCACTCGTGCTAGATGATAAAGGATTCGCCAGGCTATCCTTCTACAGGTCGTTCCTCTCATACGACTCTTATACTCCTGTCGGCTTAGCAGACCCGGTGTACGGAAGGTATACTGAGAGCCTCGACTGGAGGCTTGTGCCAGTGTACGTGACAGACCTCAGGGTCGCAGGCTTCCTGCTCCAGGCTAGCTGGTCTAGTGGCCCGGCTACTTCGCTCGAGGTACTAGTCCAGCCTCCTGGGGGAGCATTCCTGCCTAGCGGCGACCTCAACTTGTTCTCGGCCTACAAGCTGACGGCGTCGATCGGCTATGTTTACAACCCGAACCCCAACGACCAGCTTGCTGGAGTATTAAGGCTGTATGTACCTGTTAAATGGCCGTCTCTATACGCTTACGCTACTGTATACACACACTACAGGATAACGGTTTCACCATCGAGCTATAGCGAGATAATACTAGCAATGGGCTACGCGTACCCAGGCTTCCAGCCCGGGCTCTACAGGTTGCTGATAGCATTCAATAGCTATAGCGGTAGCCTGTTATACGACCCTGTAAAGCTGGATATAACAGTTGTTAGAGCATACCAGGTTAAGACACAGACGGCTAGCGGGTTGAGTGTTACAGCATACTTCTCGGCTCCTTCGATAACCCTGCCGTTGCTAGGCGCTAAAGCCTATAGCGTAACAGACGGTAGTGTAGTAGGCGCTAGCCTCTCGACTATAGTGCTGGGAACCAGGGTCTTCCAGAACGGTTCTTCAACAGTAATATTAGCGGGACAAGGCTACTACCTTGGTTCTTCAAGCAACGGTATAATGTATACGGTAGCTTATACTGTGCAATCCCCGACGTATGTTGAAACAGTATTGACGCTACCGAATGTAACATGGCATTCGACAGGGCTCTACTACTACAATACTACAAGCAATAGCCTGGTAGTCTTTAGCATAGCCTATAACGCGGTTGTTTCAACAGGCTTCTAAAACCTAAAACTATTTTTTTCTAGAATACGCATATTCTCTTCCTGGTAGCAGAATTGTTTGATTACAATAGGGCTATTAGACTACAGAGGGAACTATCAAAGAGAGTCCTAGAGAGTATTAGAACAGCTAGTTTCAAAGCCGATAGCGCTAGGTTTGTAGCCGGGGTTGACGCATCCTATGTAGGCAATCTCTCTATCGGTGTCGCAGTGCTACTAGATTTAGACGGGCTTAAAATTGTAGGTAGATCCTACGCGGTGGTTGAAGCACCTGTCCCATATATCCCGGGTTTACTAGCCTTCAGAGAAGCACCTGGGATTATCCAGGCTCTAGCTAGGCTGGGGAGATGGCCCGAGGTTATAATGGTAGACGGCCACGGCCTAACCCACCCGAGAGGGTTCGGTATAGCATCCCATATCGGCCTAGTACTAGACACTCCAAGCATAGGCGTGGCTAAGAGTAGGCTTTACGGTGAGGAGAGAGTAGAGGAAACTGGCAGGTATATTTACGCACACGGGTTGAGGGCCGGTGCTATATTGAGGAGAGGAGGCTTCGAACTATACGTTAGCATCGGGTATAGTGTTACACTCGAGGAAGCGGTTAGACTAGTAGAGAGAACCCTAGCCGGCCACAAACTCCCCGAGCCGGTTTACCTAGCCGATAAGTACTCTAAGGAGGTAAAAAAGGGGATTGCGACGGGTAAAAAGAAGTAGAGATGCTAACGTGGCAATCTTGTAAGTGAAGGTTTATTGGGCTACAAAGTTAATATCATGATACCGGGCCCGTCGCCTAGCTAGGATAGGGCGCCGGCCTGCGGAGCCGGAGGACCCGGGTTCAAGTCCCGGCGGGCCCGTGTAAATGTATTCTATCGAACCAGCTGGTAGTATCGGGCCTAGAAGTGGATCCTAAGATTATTGGAGAGAATGCCCTGTGTAAATTAGCACTTATCACTAGTTGATATTGCAGCATTGTTAGGATTGTTTAACGCTACACCTAAAATAAACGTCTACGATTTCCCATAGTAGAGGAGTTGTTTTTGGAGCTGGATAGGAAGAAAGCGGGTTATATCGAGGGGCTAGTCTCGGTTATCGTGAACACCCTGATTTTCATTGTGAAATACTACTTCGGGTTGGTATTCGATTCTATAGCTGTAGTAGCAGACGCTATACATACGCTCTCGGACAGTGTTACATCAGTGACAGTGATACTTGGGTTCAAAATAGCTTATTCTAGGCCTGATAGAGAGCACCCGTTCGGGCACGGGAGGGCTGAGGAGATCGCTGCCCTGATTATAGGAGTTCTCCTTGCGGTGGTCGGATTCGAATTTGCATTATCGAGTTATAACAAGCTTATATCGAGGGAAACATATGTCTTCTCATTAACACTAGTAATCATCCTCTCTATTACAGCAGTTGCTAAAGAATTTTTAGCACAATGGGCTTTCAGGCTCGGAGAGAGGTTTAGATCAGAATCTATTAAGGGAGACGCTTGGCACCATAGGAGTGATGCGATAGCTACAGCTCTCCTAGCCCTAGCATTCTACCTCGGAGGTAACTACTGGTGGGTAGACGGGGTTATGGGTATTATAGTATCGCTATTCATAATAGCTACTGGTGCCAGCATAGTATATGAGGCGTCTAGCAACCTGATAGGTAAGGCGCCTAGCCGGGAGGAAGCTGAGAAAATAGTTGATATAGCTAGGAGGGTTAGCGGGAAAATCCTCAGCGTCCATCATATCCATGTCCATAGATATGGGGAGCACGTCGAGGTGACACTACACGTGCATCTACCGAGCGATCTAACCCTGGTCGAGGCACACGAGATAGCTACCCGTGTAGAGGAAGCTATAAGGAGAGAACTTGGGTACGAGGCTACTGTGCACGTAGAGCCTGCCAGCGCCGCAAAGATGAAAGGGCATATCGATTAGATATTGAGAACTATTTTCACCAGGATGCTCAATCCTGCTGAGACGAGTATAACGTAGATAGGGTGTAGCCTAGCGAAATATAGCAGGGCGAAGGCTACTATGAATATCCCCAGCGGTATGAAATTAATGTAGGGAGGGGTCTTTACTAGTAGGACGCTCCTACCTACGGATACTAGGGCGTATAGTATTAGCGCTACTACCGCGGCATTAATCCCTCTGAACACGACTCTAGCCGCCTCAGTACCCATATACTCTGTCAGGAACATCGCTATAACCAGTATTACGAGATACGGGGGTATTACAACGCCGAGAGTAGCTAGTATCGAACCCGGTATACCGCCGAGCTTGTAGCCTATGTATGTAGCAGAGTTGATTGCTATAGGGCCCGGGGTGCTCTCGGCTATACCGAGTATCCTAATAAATTCTTCATCGCTAATCCATTTATGTAGTTCTACAAGCTCTTTGTACAACAGGGCTATCCCACCATAGCCCCCGCCGAACATGAAGAATCCTATTTTCATAAACTCCAGGAATAATTCAAGGAGGCTTACGCCCATAGCCACCCCTCTTAAACCACTCTAATACCCGTATTCTAATAAATAGAGAGACCGCTCTCCGCACAGTAGTAGTTTTGAGGGCGTAAACCTATATAGAGCTCGTGTGTATTTTTAGATCATAGTCTAATTGGAGTCTGGAATGAGGGTTGATACTGCTAGTCTACTGAAAGAGCTCGGTTATAGATTCTATTATGAAGTCGAGGAGGCTAGCGAACCCGAGTATGCTATGGTGAAATTCTCCGATATAGTGCCGGCGTTATCGAAAACACGTATTGGTGGAGAGCTTTTATACAAACATCAATTCGAGGCATTCACAGCCTTGTTGAATGGTGAGAACGTAATACTTGTCTCGGGGACTGGTAGCGGTAAAACTGAAGCATGGATTCTATACGTTCTAAAGAAGGCTACCGAGGGGGTAAATCTTAAGACGATAGTCATGTATCCAACCCTGGCGCTCGCCAACGACCAGGTTAGGAGGATCCAGGAATACTCTTCTACAGTAGGTGTTGGTTTTACACAGGTAGATAGTGTTAGAGTTAGGAAGAAGGCTCAGGGGGCTCTTGGGAGGAGGGTTTTAATAGAAGAGCTAGGGAGGTCTAGTATCGTCGTCACAAACCCGGCATTCCTACTTCACGACCTGAAGAAATTTCTGTTATCACCTTCCAAATCGTTTCTCGCTAATTTCTATAAGTCGGTAGATCTAATCGTAGTAGATGAGATAGACTTCTATAGCCCCCGTAGTATAGCACTACTGTTAGCATTACTGAAAATAATATCGCTTACAGCAGACAAGAAGCCCCAGGTGGCTGTACTAGGAGCAACTATTTCGAATCCTGAAGACCTAGGCTTATTCCTACGGGATATAACGGGTAGGAATTACCGTATTGTAAAAGGCAGGCCTTTCAGAGTCGAGAACAGGACTTATATAGTATTAGGGAAAAACCTGAGGGATGTCTGGCTTAAGATTAGAGATAAGAGTGCTGAGATATTACGTGGGAAGAAGATCCCCGAGGAAGCTGTTAGAGCTATTGAAGACTTCGATGTTTTCGCTGAAAAACCATATTTCTACATACAGTTATTCGAATCCATGGGTATAGAAGTACCTTCTATAACACCTGACTACGCGGAAATACTTGCGAGGTTTGTTGAAGACGATTATGTAACAATAGTATTCACAAGGAGTATCAGCCATGCAGAAGAGGTATTAAGGGAGTTAAAGAACAGGTTCGGCGAGAACATACCTGCAGCAACACATCACCATCTCGTAGCAAAGGAGAAGAGAGAGGAGATTGAAGAGAAAGCGAGGAAGAGGATTATAAAACTATTAATAACGCCTAGAACCCTTTCGCAGGGTATTGATATTGGAGAGGTCGCTAGGATCGTCCATCTCGGTCTCCCAGACGATGTTAGAGAATACTACCAGAGAGAAGGGAGGAAGGGTAGGAGGAAGGAGCTCGGCTACTCTGAGACAGTGATAATACCATTTGGGAGGTGGGACAGAGAGCTGTTAGCAGGAGGGTTTAATGCCTTAAAAGAGTGGCTTGGGCTAGGTATTGAGAAGACTATTATAAACCCGGATAACCTCTACATACACCTATTCACAGGCATTGCGAAACTCATATCGCCCTGGTTCAAGAGCGAGCTAGCAGAGGAAGAGAAAGAAGCCTTATCCAAGGCAGGGGTATTAGGTAGGGGTGCTAGCCTAGATTATGCTAAATCGATCTATGAGAGGATAAACTTCTACGAGTATGGGCCTCCCTACGGTATTAAGAGGTATATTGTCAAGGAGAACAGAGAGATACCGTTGGAGCCAATAGGGCACTGCGACCTCGTAGAAAGGTTCCAGCCAGGGTGTATTGACTATGGTGAAGAAGCTATTGTAACAAGCCTCGAGAGAGGCGGGTCGAGTAGGCGCGTAGCCAGAGTCGTAGAGAAACCGTTTAGAGAAATAGATTTCTACCAGGACGATGCTTTCAGGATTGCTTTGGAAGAGTACAGGTATGTTAAAGATACTTGGGGTGAGAAGCCTAATATAATGAGAGACCTTTTGTCAGGCAGGATTTCGTCGGAAGAGCTCTGCGTAGTATACGTACCGTCGAACGGTTTCGGAGTATACAGGAAGGTCCCTAATAGATGCATATGGACTGTGAGGTCTGAGAAACCAAAGTCTATGAGGATAGGGGGAGAAACCATAGTCTTCTACGATAGGAGGCAGATCTACCTACCGACACCGACCGGCGGCGAGTACAGGGATTTCACCTACGGTTACAGCTTCGAAGTAGACCCTGTTGAAAACGCTGAGCTCATGAGGCTGGCTCTAGCAGCCCTTATGATCATCCTAAGGAGGAGGCTTGGCATAGCGTTCGAGACTATAATGTACGATGTGATCAAGATAGGCGAGCATAAGTACTTTAACCTCCACGAGCCTGAAGCAGCCGGGTTGATAGATAAACTAAATTGGCATAGCGTTAAAAAGATCGTGGAAGAATACGAATTTACCTCCCTGGACAGGATACTCTTATCCCAGATAGATGAGCTAGCCTACTCCACGCTCATATCGATAGAGTTCAGATGGGATATTGTGAAACAGGAGATCATGAGGCTACTAGACTATATTATATCGAGGAGGAATGTTAGTATTATCGTAGGCGGGAAGGAGATTAGAATACCTAAACCTAACAGGTCTCTGAAACTATTATCCCTCTGTGTGGTCACAGAGGTCTCTGGGGAGGACTCTCTAAAACCCTCTCTTCTAACAGCCCTGGGCTTCTTCGATGGTGAAGAGCACTCGTCGGTTGTTGAAATATACCCGCCGATACCCTATATCAAGCCGCCTGAGAGCCTTAGACAGTTAGAATCTTTGATCGCGGAGAAAATCGATTACGAAGACTACCGTGTCATCGTCGACTCTCTAGACAAGACTCTTGAACAACTCAAGAAGGCGAATCTAAGAACGCTGGCTCGAACTCTATCTAACACGCCTGGGGATAGGGTAATAGATATACAGAGACTAGGGAAACCGGCCTGGATGTCTAATCTAAGTATTAGGGATATCCTGTCGGCTACTGGTATTTACAAGGAGAGTATTAGGGTAGAAGACGTAGCGTTAGCAGTATCGGATATCCTGGAGAAAGGCAGGGTCTACCCCGAGAAGTCGGAGATTATTAAAACATACCTTTCGGATAAATGCCGGGAGGTATATCTAAGCTATCTCCTCTTAACCAGCTCCCAGGCCGTAGAGTTGTCAAAGAGCTAACCTCCCGCATTCTAATACTACCGGCAGGTCGCTACTATACAGTTTAATATAGTTATCGGCCGGGTCGAAGAATATCCCGAAAGACCTTAGTTCGACACCCTTTTTGAAAGCATTAACAAGCTCGGCGTAGAACAAGGGATCTATGTCGCAGAGCGGTTTAACACCTGCAGCGAATGGGAGTGAGGAAGCGAATACTAGAATACTCCTGAACCCCCTATTTAAAGCCTCGGATAAAACCTTTAAATGCCCTCTCCCTCTCTCAGTAGGAGCGTCAGGGTATCCAGCGTATCCGTCAATAGTCCAAGCCACAGCGCTTTTCAATTCTATCAATGTATCACTAGGGCATCTCCCGTAGAAATCTATAATGCTACCCCCGATCCTAAAATACCTCTTCAACCCCCGGCATCCATTAGCCCAGTGTAGGAGGTTGTTCTGTATTAGGAATTCCAGGGATTCCTCCTGTAGCCTAGTATCGATTAAAGCACCGTAGCCTCTGTCTCTAACACCTATAATCCTATAGGGGGTTCTGCCGCTAGCAGGGGTTACGAAAACCCTCCTACCCTCCTGGAAGAACTGGAGAAGTCTTCCAGTGTTATTAGTATATCCTTCCACTATCCCTTCTTCGCATTCTAGCAGGCTAACAAACCTGTTCAACCTCCTCATGAAAACGCATTCTCTAACATTATCTAACCCCATTATCTTTATCTCCAACCCTGCCAACCCTCCGAACAAGCCTTGAGAGCTCTCTACGCCATAAAACGATAAGGGATAACGCTATTATCTGCCCTATATCAGGGCTTATACTCGATCCTTTGCTCGTGGATTCTATAATGAATAAAGGTAGTATACTGATAGATACATTGTTTTCAGATACTAGGTAGAATACGAGATAGTTTAGTATTATAGTAGATATCCCTATGAGAGTAATAGATATCTTAAGCCACCTCCCTTTAAATAGGCTGGATAGAATGACTAGGGCAATAATTAGCAGGCATATTATCGAAGAAAGCTCGTACGTCAGCAGCATAACCACCGCTTCTAACCCTTACAGCTATAAGGTACCCGATTATAGAATTCGAATAAAAACATAATCGGTGGATACACGCGCTACGGGGTGGCGTAGAGACTGATCTTGGAAAAACCCTTATTAAAATACCAGCCAATTAGGGAGACTGCGTATATCGGGTTTCAGGTTTAAAACTCCGGTATGTATAAATGTTTTGGAGGAGCCGCCGTAGTATAGCCCGGTCAAGTATGCGGGCCTCTCGAGCCCGTGACACCCCAAGGCCCGGTGCAGGGGGTGCGGGAAACCCGGGTTCAAATCCCGGCGGCGGCATCCGGATTATCTCTTATCGCCTAGTGCTGGTGTAACACCTTTCTGCCCCTGGTATTTACCAGAGTAGGGCTTGTAAACTGGGCTGCTCGTCCTCAGGAATACCACGTGGAGGAATCTCTGGCCGGGGTATACTCTAACAGCGTTTGGTCCGCCTATTAGCTCTATAGTAACCTCTCCTTTGAAACCTGCATCGATAACTGTCGGCGGGATGTAGATACCGGCTCTAGCGAAAGTACTCCTAAGGTTGACTAAGCCGACTAAATCTATAGGGAGCTCAACCCACTCCATCGTGGTTGTTAAAACGTGCTCGTAAGGGTTTATAGTAAAGCCTTCCCCGCCCACCCGGTGACATTCCAAGAGGTCTCTTACATTCATCTCCCTAGTGTCTATAACACCCCCTGTTTTAAACCGGCAGAATTCGCTGCCGAACCTCAGGTCTACACCGTTCTCTCTTACGGTATCTTCGAATAAAGGATTAATCACGAGAAGCTTTTTCTCAATATATACACGAATATCCCAGTCGCTTAGGATCAGATTACCCACCCCCTGGTTGCAAATAGTGTTAATCGGTAAATAAGGGGCAGGTTGAGATAATAGCTGGCCTATATCATTTCCTGGAGACGATACTTACAGTGATGTAATAGTTCTCGTAGACGATTACTTCTCTAATGTTTGTTGTTTTATTAGATAAGTTGATAGAGCCTCTTGGATATACAAGGATGAAATCATTGCTCTCTCCAAGCATGTTTTCCACGATTTTTCCATCGATAGAGTTGACAGACACTAGTTTCCCAGGGCAGGGGTTCCTGACGAAAAGATGTATGAACCTAATAATCCACTCAGGAGCGACTATGGTCTTACTACCGTAGAATAGGGAGGCTTTACCTGCTGCTTCGACAGAGAGCTCGTACATCAAGGGGTTCGGAGGGACGGGTTTTAGTAGAGTAGGTGTTCTATAAAGTACCATGTACATTGTTTGATTAAAATAGTCGCCGCTGGGTAGAATACTGTATACTCCCGGCAGTACTACCAGTAGGCAGAGGGAGAAAACTCCTATCCTCCCTAATATAAAGGACATTGTAGTTATAGAAGAAGAGATTATCAGCGGGGCGATAATCATTAGAACCCTATCCCATTCTCCTCCTACGGGGTTGTAGACAGGTGCTAGCACCGGTGCTAGGGCTATAAGGAATAAAACTAGCGAGATCATGGCTGAGGGCATGTTTCTCAACGCGTTTTTAACAGACCATGCTAAGTACGCAGGTAGTAAAGGACCGAGCGTAAGCAGGATGCGTGTAAGCTCTGAGGAAGCCTGGTCTGGGAGATAGCTTGTTGAGACAGTCGGCGACGAGATAATTAATATACTATTGTATGCTACAGGCTGGGTCTGTATAAAGAATGTAGTCAGCAGGTAGAATAACGCTGATGCGGAAAGGTAGAGTAATCCTTTAGAAAACTCTCTATTCCTAGCTTTGATAATAAATACAATTGCCGATGCAATACTAGATGCGAAACCCCCGAATTCGCTGGATAGTGTGGAGGCGAGCATTAATAGTAGCGGTTTTAGAAGAGAGCCTGTATCTACAGTGATAATTGCGGCTAGGAAGAAAACTTCTGCTAGGAGCTGTTTCATCAAGTCTCATGACTCCCTCAACATGATAATAGAAAGGGATGTAGTAATCCCTACGATCAAGGCTGTACTACTACCGGCTCTAAGGGTTTTAGTAGAATATTTTACAGTGAGAGCTACTATGGTAGCGAACGCTATTGCCGGGTATATCTTGAAGATGTAGAAAGGGTCTACAAATAGGGAGAACGGGTATAGCATCCAGTCTAGCATTGGAGGTATCCTCCTCAAGCCACCCATCCAGTAGTAGACTCCTATGAAACTAGGCTTGGCAGTGAAATCCCTTAGGTGGCTCACGTATTCAACTGTATCGTAGCCAATGATATAGTTGGAGAAGTAGAGTTCAGGCGCTAACCTAACTAGGAAAGCTATTAGAGCTGATACTAGAACAGGGTGGTCTCCTATAACACTAGCCAACAGCCTTATTTGTATGAGAGGGTTTCTAACAATAGAAGTAAAGTTGAAGAGTAGAAGTAGGTCCCCTAGTAAGCAAATAGAGATACCTATTAAGCCGAGTATTATCGACAGCTCGTAGTTAAACGAGTTAATGAGGCCGCCGATGTATAATTTGAGAGGGTTTTCAATAGTAGTCGAGACAATACTATATACTCTCCCTGCGGCAATTACAGTAAAACCTGTTATCCAGAGGAGTCTATGGGATTCGATATCCCTCCTAATCGCTCCTCTAAACCCGGTTACCGAAGCTAGGAGGGCTATCCATAGGGCTATATCTATTCTAGCATAGTAAGCGAGCAGGTCTCCTTGAAATATGGTAGTTGAAGCAACTAGTACTAGGAGGGAGGATAGGTGTATAGCCAGAGGCAGGATTCTACTACCGGCCTTATCCAATCTTATAACCCGGTTAGAACCTCTAGATTAGAGTCTGTTAAAATAGGCTTTTACTAGTCTCGCCAAGCCGTGTCAGGTATTTCCTGTGATCTTCAAATGCTTGGATGAGGCAGTCGCGGATTTTACTCCTAGGCATCATCTCGGGACATCTCTCAATAGTGAAATAGCACCTTCCCTCGATAAAGTCTTCTAGGGTGCAGGGTTCGAGCCTAGCCCTATTCTCGGATAGTATGCAGCGGGGGCCAGAGTATTTAAATACGGCTTTATCAAACCGCATCAGCTGATCCCTGATCATCCAGGCAATCCACCTGATCTCCCACTGGGCCCTACTGCACATTCTTAGAGGGAGGAATACTTCGAGTAGTTCCCTAGCGTTCATGCTGACTATAATCCTGGTTTTAACAGCCTGCGGCAGGAGTAGCCTAGCGTCTTCGTAGGAAACGCCTGCTCTAAGCGCTGAGTAATAGTGTCTAACCCCTTCTAGCAACGCTAGGAGAAACCCCTTATCCCCCTGTTCGAGGACGCGGGGCGGCACTATAAATGCCTCCCCGACAATGTTGAGGAGTGTTTGGAAGTCGGGCTCCGACTTCACGAACTCGTCTATCAGAGATATCTCATCGGTATCGCCAGTAGTCCTCCCCATGGTATTACGTATCTCGTTGAGCAACCCCCTAAGGTATTTATCGCTATACCTCTGGCTGAGCTGACTATAGCTCGCATGCCTATGCCTAACCAACTGGTGGCTGCACACTCTGCTACAGACTATTTCGAAAACGTATATACTGTGCTCGAGAGGGCTGCCATGCCCCCTCCTAACAAGCTCCCTAGCCCACTCCTCTATTTTAGGTTCATCTATACCCTCTAGTATGTGGTCGAAGTCTTTCGGCGATATAGTAGCTTTAGCAGCGCTCGCAATAAGTTTACTTGATTCTTCAAGCCTAGCAACAAGCCTTACGTAGGGGAAGTATTTCACTGCCCGCAACCGTTAGAAGAATCATTATTAAAAGGATTAAATCCTGTCTAGCTAGATAGCCACTTCTTAACTCTAACATTGAAACCAAACTTCTTTAATGCTTCGGCAGTCTTATCCAAGAGCTCGTCCGGGGGGTTGCAGAATATCTTACACCACTCGCTGTTCCTAGGCGTAGTAACAGGCTCCCCGAGCAGGGGCTGTACTACAATTATCAGCTTATCTATCTTCGCGAGGTGCGGATAAATCTTACTAACGTAGTCGGCTACAAGCTCAGGCTTACTGAATTTAGCCATAGGTATTCTGAGTTCTAGAGGGATCCCTCTGTCAGCTATAGATTCGATACTCTTCGTGAACTGTTGCCACAGCCTTTTAGTAGCATTAGAGTCCTGCCCGAACATTATCTCCGGAGGCAGCTTTAGATCCGTTGCAACATGGTCTACTAGATCTCTATTGAGTAGCTTCACCAACGGAGAGTACAAGGTTAGATTACTATTGAGACTTATCTTAACACTATAGCCTTCTCTAATGACCTCAAAGAGCTTTGAGAGCTCAGCCCATTGTAGAAGAGGCTCTCCACCCGTGAAATGAGCGTAGTCTATCATAATTCTAGAAGAATCTAGCGATTCAAGAAGCCTCTCTATATCGAGGAGTCTACACCTATCGGGGTCGTTGTTAGCAAGCTTCCAGTTGTGGCAGAAAGGGCATTTAAGGTTGCAACCGCAGAGCCATACTGTGAATGTAACAGAATCGACTACGTCAACTAAGCTTATACTCTTCCAGCCGGCTCCCACCAGTCTTATACTAGGTTTCTCCTCCACTAAAGCTACTGCGTGTAGTGCTTCCTCGTCCAAAACTCCCTCCTCCTAAACGGGTTCCAGTTCTTCAGCGGTCTATAATACCCTATTATCCTGCTCCAGATTTCTACATTCGGGTTCCCGCAGACAGGGCATTTACTGTACAGTCCTGTGAAGGTTCTGTTGCAGGATGGGCAGTATGTTAGGGCGGGGGTGAAGCTCCAGTACACTATATCCGTCTCCATTATCCTCTTAGCAAGCTTTGCTAATGCCTCAGGCTCGGCTTCTTCGCCTAGGAATATATGCATCATTACACCGCCTGTGAAATACTTCTGGACTCTCGCTTCAACCTCGATCCTCTCGGGTAGCTCCATTTCAGCATAGTAGGGTGCTACGCTAGTGCTGTAAACAGGGTTCTCCGGGTCTGGCAGGTACTCGGCTAGCTCGGGGAATATCTTCATATCGATAGACGCCATCTTAGGCGATGCAGATTCGGCAGGTACCTCCTCTACATTCCATGGCGTGCCAGACTCCTTCATCCACTCCCTAGCATGCTTTGTCGCGAACTCGACCATTCTACGCATCACCTCTGCCGCCCTGAGCCAGTCTTTCCTAGAGCCCTCGCTCCACAGCTTCGGCTCAGCCATATATATAGCAGCTGCCTCGGGCAACCCTACTAAACCGATCGTATTGAAGTGGCTTGAAGGGAACTCAGGCATGTACTCAATGATCATACTGTAGAGGCTGGGATATTGTTTCATTAGCTTAATATACCTCTGCCTAAACCAGTCTACTGCCTCCCTGACTAGGCCGAGCCTCTCCTCGTAGATCTCCCAGAACCTGCTCTCTTCTTTCTGGGCCTCTAGCGCTACTCTAGGCAGGTTTACATCAGCTACGTTAACGCTCCCAGTGATATCAGGCATAGCCCATATCCCGCCGAACCGCTGCCTCTCTATCTTGCTCCAGTACTCTTCTTCTGCTTCTTCAACATCTTTCTTGAGAGAGCTGAGCGAGAATTTCGAAGAATTCTTGTAAGCATATAAGAGCTCGTTACGGTCGATCGTTATCCTGCAGCACATCGCGTATGCTGCATCAGGGTCTACGATACGGGTGTTAAGCCAGTAGAAGCTACCTCTTTTAGCAGCAGTCTTGAATACAAGCTCGTGCAACTCGGGGTCGTCCCAGAGCCAGCTCGCGGTTACCATTAGAGTCGGTATTGGGAATGTAAAAGGTTGTCCTACGGCGTCTCCCTCTAGTAGTAGCTCTATAAACGCTTTGAGGAACATCTTTGCTTCTTCTTCGTACACCCCCAGAGGCTCCTGCTTCCTCCCATCGTAGACCGTGTAGTCTCCTTCGAGAGCTTTCTTAGCAGCATTCATTGTCACAGTGAAGTTGGTGAATGGTGTTTGCATGCCTACTCGAGTCGGGTAGTTGAGGTTGAAGAGCAACCTTTGTATATGCTGTTTAACAGTCTTATAGTCTAGTCTATCATTCCTGATGAAAGGCCCGGCATACCATTCGACACTAGAGAAAGCCTGTGCCCCGGTGAAATAGTGCTGTAGGGTGATAAGATAGTTTGCGATATGGTCGACATATGTATCGAAATGCTTTGCCGGACGTGATACTACAGTAAATGTTTTCAAACCCTTCTCTAAGAGCCTGCTAACACTATGCCCCGAGCAGTAGGGTATGTAGATACTATACGGTAGTTTATGGATATATATAATCCCAGCTTTATGAGCTTTGAGAACCCTGCTCGGGATTAGGTCTAGCAGGTCGTTTTTCATATATTCTTCGAGTAAATAGCTGAAAAAACTTGTTGGACCCATGTACCTATTAGCATTCTCGTTTACATCCAGACTATTCCATCTAGCATACTCAATAAGTGGATCAACTTTTTTACTAGTTTCATGACCTATGATCAAATGATCCATAAATAAAACACCTGATCTTATGCCCAGAAACCTTTCTAAAACCTAATTTATTCTTTTAGGAAGCTTATAAACGAGAGATAATCTTGTTATCATATGCAATAATTATACACCATAGCAATAGTGGATCACTTAATTTGGCTATAATGATCCAGATCTGTTTTATATTAATGTTTAAAGGGTTAATAAATTTAAATATGCCTCGTAGGCTGTGATCAACCTTGATGCTACGATCCATGCTGGTAATGACTCGCTGAATATAGAATATTTCTTTGTAGCGATCTCTAATACATATTCACCGAAATCGCCATGTTGGAACGCTCCTATGCCGATCGCATAATTGTTTTCAACAGCTTCGCTTATAATGCTCCTCAACCCCTTCCTCTCACCTTTCTCCCATAAGAGGATTAACCCATTTAAGCCGCTCTCTTTGAGGAAGTCTTCGAGCTTGTAATCCAAAACTTTTAAAAGGGGCTTCCTAGAGCCTGGGGGTACTTCTTTTTTCACTAGTAATTGTTCTATCAACCCTACGAACCTGTTGTAGTTCCGGGGTATTCTAACACTATGGTCTAGCCATATAATCAAGCCCTGGTATGTATGGATATATGTGTTAACCAACCCTCTCCTGGACGCAGGGCTGTCTAGTATTTGGAGAAGAGAAGAGTGAACAATATCGGGCCTACCCCGTTTAAACCAATCCTTGAGCTTTTTAGCAGCCTGGTAGTGGACTGAGATATCTAACAGTATCTCCGAAGGCTTCTTCCCCCTCCTCCTAGCGTTTTTAATCACGGAGGGTTCCTCCCATATTTCCTCCGGGACTAGCTCTAGGCCTGCTTCAAGAAGCAGTACGCTAAGCTTCATCGCCGAACACCTTAACCAAGATATAATAGAGTTCACTACTGATATAGTTGGTAGGCTGAGAACCGAAGGCTTAGCATAGTTTGGCTGTGAGGAAGTCTGTTTTGGATAGGTTATTGAGAGACATAGCTTTACAGAGGATGGGGATCTTATACAAATTGTCTCTCGAAGCGGTTAAAACAGGGGATAAAGAGCTTGCTAGGAGGTATATTGGGATCATAATTGAAATAGCGGGGAAGAGCAGGACTAGGCCCCCTAGGTATATTAGGAGAGGGTACTGCAGGAGATGTCGCATACCTTTAATACCTGGTTTGACAGCAAGATATAGGATAGTCAGCGAGGGTAGAGGGTCAAGGCTGGTTGTAACATGCCTAGAATGCGGGTGGAGAAGGAGGTTTATGATAAAATCAAGGAGGAACTCAGAGAAAGGCTTAGAGGCAAAGTAGACCTGCAATTAGGGAAACGGGGGGTTACCGAGGGGTTTATAGAGGAAGTGAAGAAGCAGCTAGAGAAACGCGGAGTAGTTAAGATAAGAGTGTTGAAATCCTACCTTAGGACGAGTAATAGAGAGGTAGAAGATATAGCTATGGAGATTGCTTCTAAAACCAAGAGCAGAGTTAGGGATGTAAGGGGGCATACTTTCATCCTCGTTAAATAGTCGGGGAGGTTAATTTTAAAATAGTCTAATCCTTAAAACAAGACCTAGGTCCACGGGTGTAATACTTATGGTTAACGTTCTAGAGGTTCCAGCAGACAGATTCATCAAGAGGCTTGCACAATACATAAAGGAGAATATACCAGAAGTTAAACCGCCGAGCTGGTATATGTTTGTGAAAACCGGGAGTTTCAAAGAAAAACCTCCAACAGACCTCGACTGGTGGTATATTAGAGCTGCAAGTATCCTGAGGAAACTATATAAGACAGGCGGGCCGATCGGCTTAAGCGAGTTCAGGACAATATACGGTGGTAGGCAGAGGAGGGGGGTTAGGCCACCGATCCAGAGAAAAGCCGGGGGAGGCGTTATAAGGAGAATACTACAGCAACTCGAGCAAGCACAGCTTGTCAGGAGGACGAAGAAAGGGCGTGTCCTAACGCCTCAGGCGATTGCTTTAATGGATAGGATTGCTTTCGAGATTGCTAGAGAATATGCTAAGGAAAACCCAGAGTACGCTAAATACCTTGCATCCAGCTAAACCTTAAAGAGGATGTAATGAGTATTACTCAAGTTTGAGAGAGGTGTTTTTCAGAATGGTAGCTGAGGGTTTTGAAGACGAGGAGTTAGAGGCTATCAAGAGAAGAAAGCTAGCCGAAATGCAGAGAAAGCTTGAAGAGGAAAGGCAGAGGCGTATCCAGATCGAAGCAGCTCTAAGGCAGATCCTGACGCCTGAAGCCCGGGAGAGGCTGTCGAATCTGAGGCTTGTCAAACCGGAATTAGCCGATGTGTTAGAGGAACAGTTGATACAGCTGGCTAGGAGCGGAAGAGTTAAAATACCTATTACAGACGAATTTCTTAAAAGGCTGCTAGCTGAAATATACGAGTCTACTCATAGGGAGACGAAGATTGAGATAAAGAGGAAGTAGGTATGGCGAGGAATAAGCCTCTAGCTAGGAAGTTAAGGTATGCTTCGGCTTTGAAAAGCAATAGAGCTATACCTATATGGGTCACATTGAAGACGAGGAGGAGGGTTAGGAGGGGCTTTAAACTGAGGAACTGGCGCAGAGTCAAATTGGAACTGTAGAGGTGGTATAGATGAGCGAGAGCCAGGTGCAGAAAAGTATCCACGTAATACCGTTGGCGAGAGTATATTTCGGGAGGAGGATGAACAGGGCTGATAGAGCTGTTAGGCTTATTAGAAAATATGTAATGAGGCATTTCAAACAAGCTGAGAAGATAATTATAGACCCCCGTGTAAACGAGTACGTATGGTCTAGAGGCAGGGAGAAACCTCCTAGGAGGATAAGGGTTGAGATAAGATTCGACCCTAACGAGAAGACGGCTAAGGTAGTTCTGCTAAGGCGTGAAAAGAAGCAATCCTAGCGTTTTTAAACGGTGTCGGTTTTAATGGAGATAGTTAAACTCAGCGTCTACGGTAATTCTAATATTGGTGTTTACATTTTTGCGAATAATAAGATAGCCCTCGTCCCGCCCGGCCTCCCAAGAGACGATCTAAACACTATTAGCGAAGTACTCGGTGTTGAAGTAATCGAGTTTAGAGTATCTGGTAGCCCTCTCAACGGTGTTTTCATAGCCGGGAATGATAATGGTATTTTAGTTCCATATATAATCCTGGATTCCGAATTCGAATTACTCAAGAAAGAGGTTTCAAAACACGGCTTAGAATTAACGATTTTAAAATCTAATATAACGGCTTTTGGGAACGCTATACTCGTTAATAATAAAGCAGGTATTGTATCCCCGGATTTTACAGATACAGAATTAAGAGAGGTCTCGGAAACCCTTGGGGTAGAAGTGTTTAGGAAAAGTTTGATGAATCTCCCTATACCAGGTAGCCTGAGCGTGGTCAACGATAGTGGGGGAGTTGTCCACCCTGATATTACAGACGGTGAGATTGAGGAATTGAAAAAGTTGTTGAAAGTAGTAATAGTAGAGAGGGCTACTGTAAACGCAGGAGTACCATTTATAAAGAGTGGTCTAATTGCTAATAATAAAGGGATAATCGTAGGTGGTGTAACCACAGGCCCCGAGATACTCAGGATCAGGAGGGGTTTCGGTGGTGGTAATGTCTGAGGTTAAAATATTCAGGATCCAAGGTAGGATGTTGATAAGCCACGATAGATATCCAACCTGGCAGAAGTTTACCAAGGAGATCAGGGCTCTAAGCAAGGAGCATGCTATCGAGAAACTATACTCTATATTAGGAAGCAATCACAAGCTGAGGAGGAAACATATAGTTATCGAGAAGGTTGAGGAGATACCGCTCGAGGAATCCAGAGACATGTTTGTACATGAACTATCAAGGGTCGAGAGGTTAGTTGTTAAATGAGTAAGGAGGTTAAGGAGGCGGAGGAAAAAGGGAGTGTAGTAACACTAGACCAGCTTATTGCTAGAGCCGAGGAGTTGAGAGAGTACGCTGGAGCCTTGCAGTCAGCGCTTAACACGTATCTATCCCAGTATGCTGAGCTGCAAATAGTGCTAGATACGTTGAGGAATCTTCCGGAGAACCAGTCGCAGATATATATTCTTCTCAACAGGCTTGGTTCAGCTATGATACCAGCCCAATTAGCTGAAGGCTGGAGTAGTAATGTTATCGTGAATATTGGTTTAAACTATTTTGCGAAGGTTCCTAGAGATCAAGGTATAAGCATCCTTGAGAAAAGGCTTGGTTCTGTCAAGAAAATCGTGGACAGGCTCCAGAGAGACTATAAGAGCGTTGTTGAAGAATACACATACATACAACAGATACTAAGCCAGGTATACGCGCAAATACAAGCTTCTCAGGAATCCGAGAAGACACAAGAGCGGTAGAAGGAATTGTTTCGCAGGCTTAGAAGCGTATTATCTAGCTTCGTAGATAAAATTACGTCGGTAGCTTTCTCGAAGGAGAAACTACTAGAAGAAATCGAAGAATTGAAGATACAGCTTGTCTCAAACGATGTAGTTTACGAGGTCGCAGAGGATCTAGCCGGAAAACTAGCAGATGCTGTTGAAAACAAGCTTGTCAGGAATAGGAAAGAGCTCGTAGAGTATATGAGAAACATCCTGCTCGGGTATTTTAGAGAAGCAGGTAGTATAGATTTAGAATCCCTCGCGAGAAACAATAAACCGTTTAAAATAGTATTCCTAGGCGTTAACGGAGTAGGCAAGACTACGACTATAGCCAAGATAGCTTTCTACCTGCGGGGCAAAGGGTTTAAACCCTTGATGGTAGCCGCTGATACTTTTAGAGCCGGCGCGCAGGAGCAGTTGAAAATACATGGTGACAGGATAGGGATACCTGTTTTCACAGGCAGGTATGGAGCAGACCCTGCCTCGCTAGCTTTCGATAGTATTTCTTATGCGCGGAACAGGGGGTTTGATATAGTACTAATAGATACAGCAGGGAGGATGCACACAGACGTAGACCTTGTCGAAGAACTAAGGAAGATCGTGAGGGTTGTTAAACCGCATCTGAGGGTGCTTGTGGTAGATGCTTTAACAGGGAATGATTCTATTCAACAGGCGATATTCTTTAATGAGAAAATAGGCGTAGACGCTGTTGTGGTAGCGAAAGTTGACGCATACGAGCAGGGCGGAGTCCCATTAAGTATAGCCTACGCTATTAGAAAACCGATAATATTCATAGGCATCGGACAGGATTACAAAGATTTAAAACCGTTCGACCCGATCGAATACCTGGAAAAGATTTTACCTGAGTGAAAGGGGTAGCTGATGGATTTTAGGGAAATGGTTGACCAGTGGAAGAAGATATTTATGCTAGCGACTAAACCGGAGAGAGACGAGTTCGTAACTACTCTTAAACTAAGCTTGTTAGGCCTAGCTATAGTAGGCGCTATTGCTTTCATAATAAGAATAGTGTTCTACGCTTTCCTGTTTCCACAGGTGGCTGGTTAGAAATGTCGGCTGGTGAAACAAGGTTCTATGCTGTTAGGACTGTGGTTGGGAGAGAGCTGGATGTAGCATTAATAATAGAGAGGAGGGTTATGGAGCATATTTCTAAAGGGGAAGACCTCGGGATAACAAGTATCATAATACCCCCGGGTATAAGAGGCTACGTGTTTATAGAGGCTGCTAACCCAGCTGGAATATACAAGGTTATCTCTGAGATCAAACACCTTAAAGGCGGCAACCCTATCCTCGTATCTAAAGAAGAGCTGGAGAGACTTGTCAAACCCAAGCTGGTTGTAGAATCGGTTAATGTCGGAGACGTGGTAGAGATTGTGAGAGGCCCCTTCAAAGGGATGAGAGCGCAGGTTACAAGCATAGATAGGAATAAAAACATGCTTACGGTTAGCATTTTAGAAGCCGCACATGCTATCCCTATAACAATACCGGGCGAGTATGTAAGACCGGTTAGGAAGGGTGAGTAGCGTTGGGTAAGAAGGTTATAAGAGTCATGGTTGAAGGAGGTAAAGCTAGTGCAGGGCCTCCGCTAGGGCCAACGCTATCAGCGTTAAAGCTGAACGTAGGCGAGGTTGTCAAGGCTATAAACGATGCCACTAAGGAATTCGAAGGATTAACCGTGCCTGTGGAAATACATGTAGATACGACTTCTAAGAAATACGAGATCAAAGTAGGTGTTCCTACAACGACAGCACTACTACTGAAAGAAGCAGGCGCGAAACAGTTCACCGGGGACCCAGCCCACCAGAAGATAGGGGATATCAGTTTCGAGCAAGTGGTTAAAATAGCATTATTGAAGAAGGATAAGCTAACAGCTAGGACGTTGAAAGCAGCCGTAAAAACAATACTAGGCACAGCTAGATCTATAGGTGTAACGGTTGATGGAAAAGATCCCAAGGAAGTCCAGAAGCTTGTAGATACGGGCTACTACGATGAGATTTTAAACAAGTATGAGCCTGAGTGGGAGAAAGAGGTGTAGTAAATGCCTTTGACAAAAGAATCCCTAGCACAAGCAGTCGAGAAAGCACTTGCCTATAAGAGAGGGAATTTCAAGGAGTCAGTAGAGCTCATAATAGTGTTGAAAGACGTGAACGTTAAAGAACTAGGTGGGAAGATAAGAGAGACGGTCATACTGCCCAAGGGGAGGGGTAAAGACCAAAGTATTTGCGTAGTAGCCGACGGGGAAATGGCCGAGAAGGCTAGGGCTTCGGGAGCGCTAATGGTTTTAACACCGAGCGATCTACAAGGCATGTCGAAAAAGAATGCTAAGAAGATAGCTGATAAATGCGACTGGGTTCTTGTGAAAACAGATCTAATGGCTATCGTAGGAAGGACGTTAGGCCCTGCTCTAGGCCCTAGGGGTAAAGCCCCTGTTCCAGTACCCCCTACAGCCGATATATCGGCTTTCATAAGCAGGTATAAGAACGCTATTGTTGCAAGGCTTAAAGACCAGCCGCAGATCATGACTGCTGTAGGAACGGTAGATATGAAACCAGAGGATATTGCTGAGAACGCCTTAAGTGTTATAACAGCTGTAGAAGCTAAACTACCCCAGGGGGAAGCCAATATTGGGAAGATAATAGTCAAGACTACTATGGGGGCTCCTATAGAAGTCGGTGGTTAAAATGCCTGCAGTTACTAGAGAGAAGAGGGTACCCGAGTGGAAGGTTAAACTAGTTGAAGAACTAGCTAACGAGATTAAAAACCATAGGTCTATCCTAATAGCTGATCTAACAGGTTTTCCAACAAGTAAGCTCCAGGAGCTTAGGAAGAAGTTTAGTAATAAGGCGTTTATAAAAGTAGTTAAACCTAAGCTACTAGCTATAGCATTGAGCAAAGCAGGTATCGATGCCGAGAGTACTGGTCTAGCACAGTATTTAACCGGCCAGATAGCGGTTATAATATCAGACTTGAACGCTTTCGAGATAAATATGTTGCTAGACAAGTACAAGTCTTACACGTACTATAAACCAGGCGATATAGCTGTAAGCGAAATCGTCATACCCGAAGGGGATACTGGTATACCGCCAGGCCCTATGCTAAGCGTTTTCGGCAGGCTGAAGATACCTACTAAGGTAGTCGGCAACTCTATCCAGGTTGCTAAAGACACTGTAGTAGCTAAACCAGGAGATACTATATCAGCTGAATTAGCCAGCCTACTCCAGAAGCTAGACCTCCCGCTGAAAGAAGTAAGGCTGAAGATTAAAGTAGCATACGACGGTGGCGTCGTAATCCCGGGTGAAAAACTCGTTCTCAACATAGACGAGTACGTAGGGATGATAAAGGCTGCTGTAAGCGATTACCTAAAGATCGGTATTGAAATAGCCCTGCCAGAGCCAGAGATACTGAGGATAGTGCTCGCAAAAGCCCATATGCAGGCATTAAGCCTGGCTGCTGAAACAGCGTTTGTAACGCCGGAGACGGTTGAGTATATTGTAAGAGTCGCTCATTCTAGGGCTATGGCGTTGGCTGCTGCTATAGCAGATAAGGTGCCGGAGCTCGGGCTACAGGTACAAGTAGCCCCACAGCCTGCTAAACAGCCTGCTGCCGAGGAGAAGAAGGAGGAGAAGAAAGAAGAAGAGAAGAAAGAAGAGACTATCAGCGAAGACCAACTCGCCGAAGGCCTCGGAGCATTATTCGGCATGTAAGCTTGCACGTGTTCTCGTAAGGGTTATATTTTAAACCTTTGCATGTATTTAAAAACCCTGTAGTAATACATAAGCTCTAGCTGGGGTGGTGTATATAGAGTACATATATGCTTCCCTACTGCTTTACAAGGCTGGTAAAGAGATCAATGAGGAGAATGTGAAGAAGGTACTAGAGGCTGCGGGAGTAAACGTAGACGAGGTTAGAGTGAAATCCCTGGTAGCAGCTTTGAAAACAATAGATATCGGCAAGGTTCTAGAACAGGCATTAGTAGCACCGGTCGCGGCAGCCCCTGCTGCGCAACCGGTTCAGCAGCCTGCTGCCGAGGAGAAGAAGGAGGAGAAGAAAGAAGAAGAGAAGAAAGAAGAGACTATCAGCGAGGAGCAGCTTGCTGAAGGTCTTGGCGCACTATTCGGCATGTAGTCTACCGGTAGCGTTTTACCCTGTTTAAACTAAGACTTTTAATAGCTTTTTCCTTGCTGAATAATTCATTTAGCGAAGGGGAATTTATGTCGAGTAGTGACATCGATTTAAGCTACTTGAGGAAGTACGGCTACGAAAGGTATACCTGTAAGAAATGCGGGGGTTTAATGTGGAGTACTCTACCGAGAGAGACATGCCCTGACAGACCCTGCTCAAAATACGAGTTCCTGTACAAAAACTATAAGAGAATGAACCCTCTTACAGTCCAGGAGGTTAGAAGGAAGTTTATAGAATTCCTTAAGAGCAGGGGGCATGGACTCGTAGACCCGTATCCTGTCGTAGCTAAGTGGAGAGACGACTTGTATCTAACGATAGCATCAATTATCGTCTTCCAACCCCATGTAACAGATGGTCTAGTAGACCCTCCCTCCAACCCTCTTGTTATAGTACAGCCCTCGATTAGATTAACCGATATAGAGAACGTAGGATTAACGTTTGGCAGGCATATGACTAGTTTTGAAATGGGCGGTATGCATGCTTTCAATAAACCCGGTAAATGGGTTTACTGGGTTGAAGGAGTAATAGACAACACCCTGGATTTCTTCACGAGAGAGATCGGTTTAGAATACGATGATATAGTCTTTAAGGAATCGTGGTGGGAGGGTGGTGGGAACGCTGGCCCAGCGCCAGAGGTGCTAGTGGACGGGCTTGAAGTAGCTACGCTAGTATTTATGAAATACAAGCTAGTAGATGGTAGACGTGTCGAAAACCCTGTTCTAGTAGTTGATTGCGGGTATGGTATAGAGAGGATAACCTGGCTCACGCAGAAGACTCCTACAGGATTTCACGCAGTGTATGGGAAGCTGGTAGACAGGTTTAAAGATATACTATCTATTGAAGAACCCCCTTACGATGTGTTGAAGAGGATCGTGTATGAGACCAGCGATAAAGAAGACCTGGCTCTTAAAGACTTGCTTGAAGAGACCGCTAGGCTGGGTTACGGAGAGTACGTTAGGGATTTAGAGAGATCGATCTACATGTACTCGATCCTAGACCATACACGGACGCTAGCGCTAATGCTCTCAGACGGCATAGTCCCTTCTAACACAGGAGAAGGCTATCTAGCGAGGCTTGTCGCTAGGAGGCTTGTCAGAAACCTTCTGCTAGCTGGCGTAGAATTCTCTAGGGTGAGAGATACTCTCCTCGAATTACTTAATATGCAGATCGATTATTGGAGAGGAGACTACATATATGGCAAGCTCGCCGAGAAGAGAGACTACATCCTGGATGTAGCCTCTATCGAGGCGAATAAATTCCTAGACATCCTGGTAGAGAGCGATTCAGTGCTAAAGAGGATTCTCGCGAAGAAAAAGTCTCTCACACTAGACGACCTAATCTCGGTCTACGACTCATACGGTATACCAGCGGAGATAGTTGCTGAGAAAGCTAGAGGCATGGGGGTTAATATCGAAGTCCCAGCTAATTTCTATTCTATTGTCGCATCCAGGCATTCGGCTCCCCCTAGGATCGGCAAGCAGGCTGAAGCAGCCGAGGCTAGCTTCAACTGGGCTCTAGAATTCGGGGAGACAGTGCCTGTATTCCACCAGGACCCGTATCAGAGGAGTGTTGAAGCTACAGTTCTAGGAGTGAAGGGGCGTATGGTCGTACTAGACAAAACAGTTATCTACCCTAGGGCCGGAGGCCAAGACTATGATACAGGCCGGTTGATCGTGGGAAACGAGGTATACAATGTTGTAGAAGCCCATAAAGTAGGGGGCGTAATCGTCCACGTACTAGATAGAGAGCCCCGGCTCTCCCCTGGCGACAAGGTCGTGGTTGAAGTAGACTGGAGTAGGAGGTATAGGCTGATGAGGCATCATACAGCTACGCATATAGTCTTAGCAGCTGCTAGAAAGGTTCTCGGAGACCATGTATGGCAGGCTGGTGCTGAGAAGACGGTTGATAAAGCCAGGCTGGATATAACGCACTATAAACCCTTGTCTAGTGAAGAGATCGAGGCTATCGAGAAAGAGGCGAATAGGATCATAGACGAGAGGATCGATCTAAACTTTATCAGGCTAGGTAAATTCGAGGCAGAATCCAGGTATGGGATTAGGATTTACCAGGGAGGCCCCGTATACTCGGATACTGTAAGGATTGTAGAGATACCGGGTGTAGACGCCCAGGCCTGCTACGGGACCCATGTTAAGAACACGTCTGAAGTAGGAGGGATTAAGATCATCAGCGTCGACAGGATACAAGAAGGTGTTATAAGACTAGAGTTTGCGGCTTCAACCAGGCTCCCCGAGATAATGAGCGAGCTAATGAGTGAGAAAGAGAAGGCTTTGAAGATTCTCGGCGGGAGCGATCTAGTCTCGTCCGCGGAGAGAATATCGAGCGAGCTCGAGCAGAGGATGGAGTTGTTGAAGAAGTATAGAGATGCTGTGAGAGAGATTTTACTCGAGAAGGGGATGCGTAGATCCAAGTGCGGCTTCGAATACTATCTGATTAAACAGCCTTTCGAAGACGATCAGTTGAGGAAGCAGCTTGTTGAAGAAGCCTCTCTGCGGAGGAAGAAGCTGATAATAGTAGTCTCAACTAATATACTCGAAGCAGCTGTAGATCCTAGCGAGGCAAAGTCCAGGGGCCTGGATCTACTGGTCCTTGTCAGAGAGCTTGGAGTATATGGTAGGGGCGGGGGTAAACCGGATCATATAACCATGAGGCTTTCAACACAGATTGATGAACACATCGTAGAACAAATCGTTGAAAAACTAGTGTGCAAAGCATAGACTATTATTTTAATCTAGGAAAATGTAAACGCGTTCTGGAAACAGGCTTTTAAATCCGTTTAAACCCATGTAAGATTTAGAGGGCCCGTCGCCTAGCCAGGATAGGGCGCCGGCCTTCTAAGCCGGAGGCCCGGGGTTCGAATCCCCGCGGGCCCGCTATCTCCTAGTCGCTTGGTCGAATTCTTACAACTAACGCCTCTATACCTCGGAGCGGTTTCACAAATAGTATTCGTTCTCATACCACAGTGTCTAAAACTAGGAGCAAAGGATTCTTTCAGAAACTCTAGAATACACTAGTCGGGAAGTATGGTGATTAGCGGTTTCATGCTTAGGAGTCTACCGTGGGATGTAGGGACAGTGGGCTAGGACTCTCCAAGTTATGTAGGTAAAAGGGCCTAGTATTCAAATATTCCTAATCTCTTAGACCCGTCTTACTATAGTATTATATTCGATGAAGCAAAGTTTCAACATAGGGCAATACACGTGTATCCTCGGCTGGATTAAAACAAGTGTTATCATGTCCAACACGGCTTCTACTACTTGCGGTTCAGGCCGGCTGTTGAAGCTAGTCTACTATACCTCTCAGATCGTAGAATGTAGCATCGACTATACGTGTATTAACCCACTTGCCGAAATCTACCTTACTATCTAGGCTAGTGCTAGAGGAGATGGCTACTGGGATGTAGTTTCTTAGCCTGCATACCCAGGTCTTACCCTTCTCGGTTACAAAACATTCCTGGGTAGTATTCACATAGCTCTTCTTACTGCTTAAACCTACTTCTTCTATAAGCTTGAGCGCTCTTAGGACACGGTCTTTCTTCACCTGGGTGGGTACCTGCGGCATTGAAGCGGCTAGGGTATGGGGCCTGATACTGTATGCTGCTAAATGGACTCTCTCAAACCCTAGCCTCTTTATAACATCTAGTGTGGCTTGGAAATCTTCCTCTGTTTCTGTCGGAAACCCTACGATTATGTCTGTTGCTATACTAACATCGGGTATTTTAGACCTGATCTCTTCAACAGCATATACATACTCTTCGACAGTATAGCCCCTCTTCATAAGCTTCAATATCCTGTTACTGCCTGACTGCAACGGTATATGGAGGAATTTGAATACCTTCGGATGCTTCAAAGCCTCGACTAAACCGTCTAGGATGAATCTTAAATGCTCCGGGTTCATCATCCCAATCCTTACCATAAACGAACCCTCTAGTTCGGCAATGCTCAAGACGAGCTCTGGCAGCATCCTCTTCTTATAAAGGTCTATACCGTAGGTTCCGAGATCCATACCCGTCAGCTCGATTTCTACAGCGCCTTTCACAACAGCCTCTCTAACGGCTTCCTTAATCCTCTCTATAGGGTGGCTTACGAGTATCCTCCTAGCGTGTTTAACAATGCAGAAACTACAATTTCCTAAACACCCTTCCTGTGCGGGTATCGGCGCCATCCTACCGTTCAGCCACACGCCTATAAGGCCTCTCTCCCTGAGGTCCTGTAATAGAACTACCCGCGAGCTGGATTCAACGGCTTCGTGGATCCTATGGGATGCCTGGGGCGATACTAGGCTTGCTGTAGGAGCTATACTAGATACCTTGTAGGGTTGCGCTTTAGCCATGCACCCTGCTACGATAAGCTTCTTGCCTTTGCTAAGCGATAAATCGTGTAGTTCTTTAATCCTTTTCACCATCCTATACTCTGTATCAAGCCTAACAGTACAGGTATTGATAACTAGTACGTCTGCTTCTTCGATAGAACCAGTTATAGTATGCCCCCGGCTCAGAAGAGTGTTTATCATCAGGGCTTCATCACTCTTATTCAAAGCACAACCATACGTCTCAATATAGACCTTCAACGGCAAGCGCACCGTTGCGTAATCAATTATATAATCTTTACTACACTTAATGAGATAACCGGGGTTATAATGTCAAGGCATGTAAGAGACTATAGGTACGAAGAACTATTGGATAGAGCATACTCGAGGATACCGTCTAGGGCTGGGAGTAGCGAGGTATTCGAGGTTCCCAAAGCAGAGGTCGTTGTCGCAGGAGGCAAGACTATTATACTAAACTTCAGGAAGATAGCCGATGTCCTGGCTAGGGACGAATCACTACTACAACACTACTATATTAAAGAGCTCGGTGTACCAGCTATCATTAACGAGGCTGGGCAACTAGTTCTGCAAGGTAAGTTTAACGCTATAGTAATAAACAAATTCCTAGACGTCTTTGTTAAAAAATACGTTAGATGCCCCACTTGCGGGAGTTTCCATACCAAGCTAATTAAGAAGGGGAAGACGTTTATACTGAAATGCGAAGCATGCGGAGCCGAGACCACGCTGGAGGCATTCTAATGGGTGGTATGGAAGGAGTAAACGTCTATGTCAAAATATACGAGACCGAAAGCGGTACGCTGATAGCAGCATGTGAAGAAAAGCTTTTAGGAGTTAGGCTAGTTGACGAAGAAAAGGGAATAAACATATACATCGACCCTCAGTTCTATAAAGGACGGCTGGTTAGTCTAGAAGAAGCGTTAAGCATGCTTAGAAATGCTCCTATGGGTAATATCGTGGGCAATAGTATCGTCGAACTAGCGGTGAGAGAAGGATTGGTCAGTAGTGAGAGCGTATTAGATGTTAAAGGTGTTAAGATAGCTATGTTCTGCACTCTATGAGAGGTGCGATCTTGAAGTATTGTCTTAAGTGTGGTAGGGAGGTTTCCGAAGAAGACTACGTGAACGGTTTATGCATAGACTGTTTCAGAAAGTACGGTAACCCTTTTGCTAAACAGGTAGAGATACGTGTAAAGCAATGCGTGAAATGCGGCTCTATACTGTATAAAGGCGAATGGGTGCAGGATACTCTAGAGGGCATTATTAGAAAGCATATCCTAGAGCACCAGCACAAATACCTGATCTCGGGGGTAGAACTCGTCGGCCTAGACCCCGTAGGAGGCATACACGAATTCTCTAAAGGAGGATTCCAGCAGGAGTGGGTTTTTAATATGCTTATCAACGGGAAACACTTCGTCCAGTTTACAGATAGTATAAAGGTCTTCATCGAGAAGACTGTTTGCCCTAGGTGCATGGCTAGAGCGAGTAAGAAGATTACGGCAATAATCCAGGTTAGAGGTGGGAAAGCAGCTAGTTTAAGGAGTAGGGTCGAAGAGATTATCAGGAACGATCCGGGACTGGCAGAAGCTGTACTAGAGATAGAGGATGCTCCGAACGGATTCGATATAAGGCTTATAGACCAGTTACCAGCGCGGAAGCTAGCATACACGATATCTAGGATGTTCGGCGGCACGGTGAAAGAGACTTTCAAAAACGTGAAATACGATGCAAGGAAGGGTGGATGGCTCGGGATATTAACGCTGTCTGTTAGAATACCCGATGTAAGCGAAGGCTCTATTGTTAGATACGGGAACGAACTCTGGATCGTGGTGAAACTAGACGAGAAAGGGATGCACCTGGAGAATCTTAAATCGGCTAGGAGAGCTTTCATACCATACGACGAATACTGGGGTGGGAAGGTTGTTCTCGTCGAGAATTATTATATTAAGGGTGTTTACGAGGTAGTCGCTATTGATAAATCCATGGTCTACCTCCTCAATAGGGATACTGGGGAAATGGTTGAAACACTTATCTCTAATATCCCGTTTAGGATCGAGAAAGGGGATGAAATTAAAATATTCGTAGTAGATAATAATGAGTATATCGTAAAAAACTATACGGGTGGTAATACTGCCTAAAACAGCACCTGGTGAAGCAGGTAGTAAAGAACCCCCTCTACCCGGGGAAGGAACCGTAATATGCGGTGTTATAAAACACCTGGGCGGGGATTACGTCTTAGCGAAATGCTATGACGGCCAGGACAGGAAGCTTAGGATACCTGGTAGGATGAGGAAACGCGTCTGGATTAGCGAAGGAGACATTGTTCTAGCAGGCGTGTGGGATTTCTCGCCAGATAGGGGAGAAGTAGTATACAAATATGGTAGGAGCGAGGTCGAAAAGCTTATTGAGAAAGGCGTGATAAGCAAAGACTTCCTGGATGCTATCAGTGAGCTTATATGAGTAGGGAGGAGAGGAGGGAGAAAGACAAAGACCTTTTCGAAACAGTTGAAGAAGTTTTCGACACTCGCACCGTATTGAATGTTGTAGAATTAATGAGGAGGAAGGTTATTAAGAGGCTGGCTGGGACTATAAGCGCTGGTAAAGAATCTAGGATATACCTTGGATATACGTACGACGATAAACCTGTAGCCGTGAAAATATATCTCACAAGCTCGGCTGAATTCAAGAAGGGCATACTCAAATACATAGCTGGAGACCCCCGTTTCGAAGGATTCTCGCCTAGGAATACGAGAGAACTAATATATGCTTGGGCGAGGAAGGAATTCAGGAATCTTACAAGGATGTATGAAGCCGGTGTAAGAGTCCCCAAGCCCCTGGGTTTGTATAATAACGTCCTCGTCATGGAGTTCATAGGCGAAGACAGGCATAGATACCCGTTGCTAGTAGAAGCGTATGAGGAGTTAGAACCCGAAGAACTAGAAATCGTATACAATAAGATCCTTGAAGAAATCGAGAAAATAGTATGTAAAGCTAGACTCGTCCACGGGGATCTATCCGAGTATAATATAATGGTGACGCCCGACCTGGATGTAGTAATAATAGATGTAAGCCAGGCTGTAGACGTAAACCATCCTAACGCGCTAGATCTGCTTAAAAGAGACTTAGAGAGGATAGAGGAATTCTTTAGGGATAAAATAGGGCTTAATAATACGAGAGATAGTAAAGAAGTATTAGAGGGCTTAATGAAATGTCTGGAGAAGAGAAAGGGAGAATAACAATAGGGGTCACAAAACTCTACGAGAATATCCCGTTGGAGAGAATAGGGGTTTTGATAGGTGGTGAAGGAAAGGTAAAAAGGGAGATCGAGGAGAGAACACGTACTAGGATAACTATAGACTCTACCAGCGGCTCTATTATAATTGAGCCAGCATTCCCTTCGACAACAATGTTCGAACTAATGAAAGCAAGAGATATAGTGAAAGCTATCGGGTTAGGTTTTTCTCCTGAGAAAGCAATGAGATTACTGGGCGAAGACCAGATACTTATCGTAATAGAGTTGAAACAGTATGTTGGAGATAAACCGAATCATTTGAGAAGGGTATTGGGAAGGATTATTGGCGAAGAAGGCAAGGCTAGGAGGATTATTGAGGAAATGACTGGAACCTATATTTCAGTCTACGATACCTACGTCTCCATAATCGGAGACTATGAAACAGCTAACATAGCTAAAACAGCTATTGAAATGCTTATAGAAGGCAGAATGCACAGCACCGTATATAGCTTTATTGAGAGAGAGATGGAAAAACTCAAGAGGAGAAGGATGACAGAACTATGGAGGCCCCGGGAACTCTAGTACCTCAGGAGCGGGCCTCGTCAGCATTATGTTTAATACTATGCTTAAACCCGGATTCCTTCTTCATCGGTTCCCAAGGGGCTTTCTACTAAGATATTATTAATTGGCAATAACTGATTTAAAATAGGTATAATTCGGCTTCCTAGCAGTGGTTCGAGGTGCGAAAAGTTTGGGCATTATAGGACAAATCGCCTCCAAAGGTTTTGTCAGGATAGTGCCGAGGCTAGATATAGATTCTATTTTTGCTGCGAGTATTTTATTCCATAATTTAGCTAAGAGGAATGTCGGAGTCGTACTAAACCTTGATTTATCTGTGTTATTGGAGAATAGGAGAGAGGACATAGTTATCCTGAACCTACCACCCCCGAAGGGTATGAAACCTTTTGTAATAAGTCCTCAGCCGAACTCTTCTCTAACAGCCTCGGTTAGTTATGAGATAGAAAGAGAATACGGGATACCCCTTTGGGATAAGATACTGTCGATTGCTGTCGGTGTTTTCACAGGGTACGACATAGGTAGAGAAGGTTTTAAAGGCGTTGAGAAAAGCTTTCTAAACGAGCTTTTAACAAAAGGGGTTATCGAGCAAGACCTAGGTTTTAGGTTCTGGGGCTATAAGAGGGTTAGTATAGTCAAAGCTATTACTAGGACGCTTATACCGCCGATACCAGGTGTTACTGGGAGAGAAAATGTTGTTAGGAAAATCCTAGAGGAATTAAAGATACGCCCTGACACAAAGGCTTCCGAGACCGGGATCGAGCAAGATATGGAAAAACTGAAAAAATTCATGACGTTGCTTGAATCAAACACTATTGGCGATAAATCGCTCAAGGATCGGATTCAGAGGAGGCTAGCTGGATTCGTATACGCTACAACAATTGATGGTGTGCTGATAGATCTATACGAGCTAATAGGGGCTATTTTAGTGTACATAGGACTCTACAACGATTCTTTCACGCATATCCTAATGCTGCCACTGTACCAGAAACTAGTATATGATATACTGAATCTTTATGAAGATATTATCGATGAAATAGTAGTCAAGATTTCGCGTATAATAGAGGAACCGGGTAGAATTATTGAAATCCCGAAACCTCTTTCGAGACCTGAGCCTTTAATTGAAGCCCTGAGGCTTATCCAGCCAGGTGATGTAAGGAAGCCGTTTATATTCTTGAGAGATGGGGATTTTATAACTACAGCAAGCGAGCTCCTGAGAGCGGGGTACCCGGTTGAAGAAGTCTACTCGCATTGCGACCCCTACCAATTGTGCAGGGTTAAGGAAGATGGAAGTATCGTTAAGAGTTGAAATCAGGCTCGACCCCCGTCTCGCGAGGGCAGTGTTTGAATCGCTTAGACCGGATAATGAGTACCCCGGCCCGGATCTAGAAATCAGGGATTGTATTCGGGAAGAAGAAAGCGGGGCAGTATACGTCTTAGAAGCTGTATGTGTATCTAAGGCTACTTGTATAAATACTGTGAGGGGTACGCTAGACGAGGTTCTCTCACTAATAGATATGATTACTAGGATCAGGGCTCTTACTGTTTGAAAGCTTAAAAGTTGGTGTTATAATCAGCAAATTAGCTTAGGTTAGGTAGGGTTAGTATGTCAGCTAGGAAGGGCGTAGTAAAAGACAAGTGGAAACTAAAGAAATGGTATAATGTTATAGCCCCCTCTTTATTCGGGAATATAGTACTAGCTACCACCCCAGCCGACGACCCATTAAAGCTCATAGGCAGAGTTATTGAGACAACAATGTATGATCTAACAGGGGATATCTCCCAGGTCCATGTAAAGCTGTATTTCCAGATAATAAATGTTGAAGGAGAAAACGCTGTAACAAGGTTTAAAGGACATGAGCTAGCAAGAGACTATATGCGTAGCTTGATTAGGAGGAAGAGCTCGAAAATCCAGGGGATATTTGATGTAACAACGAAAGACGGCTACGTACTACGTTTAACACTAGTGACTCTAACTAGCTTCAGGTGTAATACTAGTCAGAAGAGAGCTATTAGAAAGATTATGAGGGATTACATAATGGAGAAAGCCTCACAGCTTACTCTAGACGAATTAATAAACGAGATGCTCCAGGGGAAGATTTCAGCAGAGATAGCTGAGAGGGCTAGGAAGATCTACCCTGTCCGTAGGGTAGAAGTATATAAGAGTAAACTGTTAATGGTTCCAGGCCCGAACGGCCCCCAGCCGGCCAAGGTTATATCACCTATCCAGCAGCAGGCGGTTTGAAAAAGAGGTAGTTAGTTTTAACCGTGCTCTTAGTATCATCCATATACTGTGACCTGGTTTGAAAGCAATAATCTTGGCAGCTGGTAAAGGCGAGAGGCTTAAACCAATCACGGAAACTAGGCCGAAACCTCTGATACCTGTTTTGTGCAAGCCTATTCTAGCATGGCAGTTAGAATGGTTAGAACAGTTACCTGAGGTAATAGACGAGGTTATTATAATTGTTGGCGAGATGAAAGAGAAAGTTATCGAGTTTGTTAAAAGCCTTAAAACTAGGATCCCGGTTAGAATCGTATACCAGGAGAATCAGCTAGGTACAGGCGATGCTGTTTTAAAAGGGGTTGAAGGCTTAGCCCCGGGAGAGGATGTTCTAATCATATACGGCGACATCTATTTGGTAGACCCGGGCCTGATCAGGAAGGTAGCTACGGTAGATGGTAATAGCATTCTGGGGGTTGAGGTCGATGAGCCGTGGAAATACGGTGTGTTAATAGTGGAAGGAGACCTTCTTGTAAAGATCATAGAGAAGCCTGAAGGAATTCGTTCAGGGATTGTAAATGCGGGAGTCTACAAGCTACGTGTTAGCGACATCCTGGCGAATAAGAGGATCGAATTGAGTCCGAGAGGAGAATACGAGCTCACAGATATAGTTAGCAAGATCGCTGCCTCATCAGGTGTTAGGGTTGTTAGAGCTCCTAGAGGTAGCTGGATCGATGTAGGATACCCGTGGCATGTGATCGAAGCCAATAAAATGGCTCTCTCATCTATTAGAGGCGTGGTTATAGAAGGAGAGGTGGAGGAGCCAGTATATATCAGGGGTGACGTTTACATAGGTAAAGGTAGTACTATCAAAGCATTCACCTACATAGAGGGCCCGGTGTATATAGGTAGGAATGTTAGGATCGGCCCCTCAGCCCGTATAAGGCCTTACTCGGTTATCTGCGACGGGTCTGTTATAGGATTCTCGGTTGAAGTGAAAGAAAGCGTGTTATTCGAGAACGTCCACGCAAGCCATCTAGCGTATATCGGCGATAGCATTATATGCGAGGAAGTCAACCTAGGTGCTGGAACTATAACTGCTAATTTGAGATTCGATGAGAAAAATGTTAAGATGAAAGTGAAAGGGCAGGTTGTTGATACAGGTAGAAAGAAGATGGGTAGTGTTATAGGGGCTTGGGTTAGGACAGGTGTTAATGTTTCAATCATGCCGGGTGTTAAAATAGGCTCTTACTCATGGATATACCCCGGGGCTGTAGTTAGAGAAGATGTCCCACCGAAAACGATAATAAAGAGTGAGACGAAAATTCTAACTGATGTGATAAGAGTTGAGGATGAGCATCGACGAATTCAGGAGGAAGTATCCTAATCTAGCCCGTGAGCTACTCGACGAGGATTCAGGGGTTTCTCTACCTGTAGACAAAGGCTTCTCCGACCCGTGGAGAGGCTACCTCCCGAATGTATATGACTACCTGAAGAGGTGTAGGGACGAGAGAGAAGCTATCGAAGTTGTAGAATACTTGGTCAAGCATGGAGAGCTGAGTGCTGAAGAAGGCGAGCATATCAAGGAGCTTATTGAAAAACACGGCTTATCCTATTTCGGAGAGAAGAAGGTCGACGATTACTATTATAAAACAGCCCAGGCATACTGGAGGAGTCTAAGGAGGTTAAAACCCTAATCATCTCCTAGCCTTGGCCGCGACGACTCTAATAATATCCCCGGGCCGTAGGATATAGTCTTCCCCCACCCTCTCTTTAGTTAACGCGTTAACCGCGTAGAGGAAGCTCTCCCCGAGCTCTGTGTGGATCATATAGGCTAGCTCTCTCGCGGTAGTACCTTTCGGAACCAGGTATACATCGGGCAATATGTTACCGCTGTGGTCAGTATACTTGTTAATATCTTCGACAGGGTAGACAGGGATCAGTTGTAGGATGTCGAATACAGCCTTATTCAAAAGGATTTGGACGCCTGTTCCCCCGTATTTTCTGAGGACATCTTTTCTGATAATCTCTAGTGCTTTCAAATCCCTAGGAGAGAACTTCTTGTCGTCTACTATCTCGAAATCCGGGTCGCCTGGGATATACCTTATAGCGTTTTCGCTGACAAGCTTTTTCAGAACTAGCTCGGCTAGGCTGCTAACCGGGACAACGAGTTCCTCCCCGAAGACTTCTTTAAGCCTTTTAATATTCTCGTATGCTTCAGGAATATCTGCTTTATTCGCTGCTATTATGATCGGCTTACTAACTCTCCTCAGAGCCTTGCTAAAGATTCTTAGATCGTCTAGACTCCAGTTCTTTAAATTTTTATTTTCAAGCCCGGCTTCTCTAAGAGCCTTGATAACATGGTGTTTTGTAACCGATATCCCGGACAGGTTCCTCGCTAGGTAATCCACCTGGTCTGTAACACTTAGTAGACCCTTCTGGATCTTCGACTCCCATAATCTCTTAACCACGTTCCAGAACCATTCATCGATCTCGTTCTGTATAACCATGGCTTCTTCAACAGGATCGTAGGTTCCGGGTCTGACAGGCCTTCCCTCGGGGTCTGTAGAGCCTGACGCGTCTACTACATGTATTAGTACATCTGCTTGCCTAAGGTCGTCCATGAATTTATTACCCAGCCCCCTGCCCTGGCTTGCCCCTGGTATTAGGCCTGCTACATCTATTAATTTAACAGGTACGAAACGGTTACCGTTCAAGCAATACCCGGTTCTAGGATTGCACGAAGGCAAGCCCAGGTCTACGTGCGCACACTTTATCCTCACGTAGCCGATACCTATGTTAGGTTCGATTGTTGTAAAAGGATGGTTCGATATTTTAACCGGGATCATAGTGATCGCTGAGAACAGCGTTGACTTACCCACATTTGTTTTTCCAACGATACCTATTAGTTTCTCAGGAGGAGGCATAACATTCACTACAAAAGAATCCTAATTCTTAGGAAATGCTTTAAAGCATCTTGACAATAGCTTGCTATAAGTTTTAAATACTCTTTTAGATGTTAAAGTGAATGGCTTAACATGGTGTAGCCGATGGCTAAGAGCATGTACCATTATATTGCGATGCTGTGGAAGAGACCTTACGAAGGAGTGATGAGAGATATCTTAAGAGAGCGTTTAATAAAATGGAGGAGGGAGCCTGCTGTAGTAAGGATCGAGAAACCGACGAGACTTAACAGGGCTAGGGAGCTCGGTTATAAGGCTAAGGTAGGTTTCATCGTGGTAAGAGTAAGGGTTAGGAAAGGCGGGTTGAGGAAGCCGAGGCCGGATAGCGGCCGTAGACCTAAGAGGATGGGTGTCTACGGTTACGCGCCTGCTAAAAGCCTGAGGCTTATAGCGGAAGAGAGGGCTGCCAGGAAGTATCCAGGGCTAGAAGTATTGAATAGTTACTATGTAGGCGAAGACGGGCGCTATAAATGGTACGAGGTCATACTAGTAGACCCCCACCATCCTTCGATATGCAACGACCCTGATATCAACTGGATTTGCGAACCACAGAACAGGGGCAGGGTTTTCAGAGGTTTGACGAGCGCGGGCAAAAAGATGAGAGGGCTTAGGAAGAGCAGGGGCTTGAAAGGTACTCATAAGTACAAGTGGAAGAAGAAGCAGAAGGAGAGGGAGTTAAAGAAGAGGCATGAAGCTAGTAGAGGAGCAAGAGAGCCTTGGAGAGAGGCGGAGAAGAGAGAAGGAGAGGCGTAGAAGTAGCCGGGATAGAGTTTTCAACTCACTGTCATGCTACAGAAGATTGCGGTAGGGTTAAGACAGCTCTTTTAAACGCGCTCCCGGAGGAATTAAGGGGTAGCGTGAAGATAGAGGAAGAGAGTCTCGAAGGTTTTTACGGGAATATAATAAGGGTTTTAAAACTCGAGGTACGGGATAAGGCTCCTGTGGTTTTAAACTACTTGTTGAGCAGGCTCGATAAATCTGATAAATCACTCTTACTAGCATCAATGGATCTGAGGGTTGACAGAAGAGCTAAGAGATTTTTCCTAAGACTAGATAAGCAAATGCTTTTATCCGAGAGATTTGTATTAAACGATTCCGACGACGTAGTGAAAGTAGTCGTGTACTTCAGAGGCGTGGCGAAACCAGGTAGTATAGAATCCTTCCTGAAACAGCTAATAAGTGGTTGAATAGGGAAACCTGCTTGAACGAATTATATGGAGGAGCCGCAATTGTACATAGACCTATGGATTAAAACACCAGACCCAGTCTTTTTCCAGGAAGCTTCTAGGCTAGGCTATAGAATACTTGCTTCTGAAGGATTGAAAGAAGAATTCGGCAATGGGAGGATAAGAGTATTACGGAAGATAGTCCTACCAGTGTCAACGGTAGAGGAGGCTAGGAAGAAGCTGGCAGGTGTTAAGAAAGAGCGGGCTATTGTAAGCGTTGTCCCCTTTAGTATCGAGGTCGCCCGCTGGGTAGCCCACGATAGGAGGGTGGATTCTATTGTTATGACTCCGGAGAATATGGATGTATTCGATAAGAAACAGGCTTCGATTATGAAATATTATAACAAGCCTGTTGAAATACCTTTTTCAAGTATTATCAATCTCCCCGAAGAATCCCTAGCAGGATTCGTTAAGAGGCTTAGGTTAATAATACTCAAGAAGACGCAGGTGGTAGTGTCGAGCGGCTCCCGTAGTATCCTCGAAATACAGCATCCTAAGGTAGTCTCAAGCTACTTATCTGCCTTGCTCAGCATACCTTACGATACAGCCGAATACATGATATCAGCGAACCCTTATAAGCTCGTTGTGAAACTAGGTGTATGACTTGGATCTATCGCTAGCCCTATCCTTAATCTCGCTGGTACTTTCGTTGGCAACCCTTGCCCTTGTAGCCCTCTATATTACTGCTACAAGCGTTACCAGGAAATATCTCCGGAGGGTCTTCGCTAGGAAAATAATTAGAAAATATAGGAAGAGATACCTATCCCTGCTATACTACCCCAGGACATCGATTAATAGCCCCAAAGAATTAGAAGATATCGTAAGAGAAGGTGTGAGAAAGTATTTCGGGATTATCTATCTAGCTAAAATAGACCCTGAAGTCGTATTCTTCGACCCAGGCGAGAGTAAAGCAATAATTAGATTCAACGGTGTTTACAAACTAGAGCTCCTAGCCTCACTCGTATGGGCTAGTAGCCGGGGTCTCAAACTAGTTCCCGTAGGGGTATCTGGAACGTTTAAATCCGCTAAGAAAAAACTTGGTTAGATACCTGGCTGCTTCTGCAACTAGTATGTTAACTTAAATAGCTTGTTCTAAAATTGAATATTTTACAGATGATGAAGCCGCTCCAGTGCGAATGGTGAAGAACTCGCGACGTTCTGACATTACTCAAGCTTAAAACCCGTTGTCTAGAAATTGCATAATTGAGCGGGGGTGCCCGAGCCAGGCCAAAGGGGGCGGACTTAAGATCCGCTGGCATAGGCCTGCGTGGGTTCAAATCCCACCCCCCGCATCATATTCAGCCTATCTCTTCGAGTAAACGAAACAGGCAAAAGATGTCGGGACCGCTAACAAATATTAAGCCCTTGCTTCTATGATTAAATCAAGCGGTGTCCGATATGAGTTTCGGGATTTCAGCAGCAGCGTATGATAGGGCTATAACAATATTCTCACCTGATGGGAGGATATACCAGGTCGAGTATGCTTTCGAATCTGTGAGAAGAGGCTGGACAACTATAGGCTTAAAAACTAGAAGCGCTGCAATGGTTGTCGTTGAAAAGAAGAAAATAGCCCCCTTAATAGACGACAATATGGTACAGAAAATATTTAAAATAGACGACCACATCGGTGCTAGTTTCGCCGGTATAGCTAGTGATGGGAGGGTGTTGATCGATTATGCTAGACAGGTATCTCTAATACACAGGTTCTACTACGACGAGCCTGTACCAATCGAGTATGTGGCTAAGAAAGTCTCTGATGTGAAACAGGCTTACACCCAGCACGCTGGTGTGAGACCCTTCGGGGTCGCTGTTATATTCGCAGGAGTCGACGAAAACGGTACGCAGCTATATATGACCGAGCCTAGTGGGAGGTATCTAAGCTACTATGCTGTAGCAATAGGTGAGAAGGCAAACCAGGTTACAGAATTCCTAGAGAAAAACTATAAGTACGAAATGGATTTGAAAGACACTGTTAAACTAGGTATTCTAGCTATTGCGAGTATAATCGAAGGCAAACCGTCGAGCGAGCTTATCGAAGCGGGTTACGCCGATAGAGAGACTAAGAGGTTTAAGATAATGAGTAGGAATGAGATAGATTCCGTCTTGAAAGAACTTGCTGATGAAGGGAAAATCAAATTATAAATAATATAGGATCAGGTAGTGTTTTCAGCCGGGTAATTCTTCTCTACATGGTGTTGATTACAACAGTAGAACACGCTAGAGATACACAGACCTTCAGAACCCTTCTATAAGCTCATTTAAGCGGTTGAGAGAAGTCTTCAACAAGTGTTAGAGAGGAGATATAATACTTTATTTTGAATATATTTCTCTATTAGACATGGAATGAAGGGCGGTCTCTTTGACAGATAAATACGTTATTGCTAGGCTAGAGGAGAAAGGCCATAGGTTTGAAGTGCTTGTGAACCCTGATTTAGCTATGAAGGTTAAAGAAGGCAAGAATGTTAACATAGATGAACTACTAGTTGGGGATTTTGTATACAAGGATGCTAAAAAGGGTTTAAAGGCCTCTCCTGAGAGTCTGAGAGAGGTTTTTAAAACAGATGATGTTAGGCAGATAGCTCTGGAGATCGTTAAACGAGGGGAGATTCAGTTAACAGCCGAGCAAAGGAGGAGGTTTATTGAGGAGAGGAAAAAGCAGATTATAACTCTTATCGCAAGGAACGCCATAGACCCTAAGACCAAGCTACCAATACCACAGAAAAGGATCGAGCTAGCTCTCGAGCAAGCTAGGGTTTCCATAGACCCGTTTAAACCTGCAGAGTCCCAGCTCGAAGAAATTATTTCAAAGATCTCGAAAGTAATCCCGATAAAGATCGCGAAGGCTTATGTAAGCGTTAGGATCCCTCCTGAATACGCTGGTAGAATCAACAGGCAACTCGCCCAGATGGGTGAGGTTAAGAAAACAACGTGGATGAACGATGGGAGTCTCATAATGGAGCTTGAAATACCTGCTGGAATGCAACAAGAATTTATAGATAAAGTGAATAATTTAACAAGGGGTAGTGCCCAGATCAAAATAGTTAGTATCGGTTGATCGAGATGAAATTAAAAATATTTGTCGCTGACAGACAGATTGTTAGACCAGGAGATGTACTCGCTGAGATAGCAGAGGACAATATCCAGGGTTTTAAGAGGATCCCCGAGAAACACGTATATATCGCAAATAATAGAATCTATTCGGACGCATATGGCGTAGCCTCGATTAGCGATAACGATATAACTGTTATCCCGTTTAATACGGTATACTACCCTAAGAAAGAAGATGTCGTAATAGGAGTAGTCGAAGATGTAGGTATTACGTCATGGACTATCGATATACGTAGCCCTTATAGGGCGGTTTTAAACGGCAATGACGTAATAGATAATTTCAACCCCATATACCACGACCTAAGAGCTTACCTAGACGTTGGCGATATGATCCTAGCGAAAATAGTGGCTTTCGATAGGACTAGGGATCCTCTATTAACGATAAGAGGTAAAGGCCTGGGCAAAATAATCGAGGGATTCATTATTGAGATTAAACCGAGCAGGGTCCCGAGGGTTATAGGCAAAAAAGGGAGCATGTATAACCTACTGACATCTAAAACGGGTTGCGAAATAACTGTCGCCCAAAACGGGTTTATATGGGCTAAGTGCCCTGATGAATACAGAGGGGAGGTTTTAACACAGGCTATAAAAATAATTGAGGAAAAACCCCATGTGAGAGGGTTAACTGAAGAGATAAGGTTATTCCTTGAGAAGAAGTTAGCAGGGTAGGGATCATGGTTGAAAAACCAAAACTGATAACAAATGAAGGGGTGAGGATAGACGGTAGGAAGCCTGACGAATTAAGGCCTGTAAGAATGGAGGTAGGTGTTTTGAAGAACGCGAATGGTTCAGCTCTGGTCGAATACGGTAAGACAAAAGTTATAGCCGCTGTCTATGGTCCACGCGAGGCATTGCCTAAGGCTGTCCAGCTACCGGATAGAGCGGTTTTAAGAGTAAGATACCATATGGCTCCTTTCTCTACTGAAGAACACAAATCGCCAGCACCTTCCAGGCGTGAAATAGAATTATCTAAGGTTATAAGAGAAGCCTTGGAATCAGTGATATTCGTAGACCAATTCCCGAGGGCTAGTATAGACGTATTCATCGAAGTTCTACAAGCTGATGGCGGGACGCGGACAGCTGGTTTGACGGCTGCATCCCTCGCCCTAGCGGACGCAGGCATACCTATGAGAGACCTCGTAGCAGGTGTAGCGGTTGGCAAAGTCGACGGGGTTCTCGTCCTAGATATAAACGAGCTAGAGGACGAGTATGGTGAGGCTGATATGCCTTTCGGATACGCTGCGGGGGTAGACGAGATAGTGCTTCTCCAGCTGAACGGAGTTCTAACCCCTGACGAATTCAAGAAAGCGATCGAGCTAGCTAAGAAAGGCGCTGAGAAAATATATGCTCAAATGAAGGAAACACTCCACATGAAGTATCTTTCAACGCTTGAATCGTGAGGTGCCTTTATGTCTATAACCCCATCGAGAGAACCCATACTACCTAAGTTGAAAGCAGAGACGATACTGAAACTACTTAAGAGAGGAGAGAGGATAGATAACAGGGGTCTGCTAGATTACAGAGATATAAGTGTTCGGATAGGTCTTATCGAGAAAGCGGAAGGAAGCGCTCTAGTAAGGCTCGGTGGAACACAGATTATAGCAGGTGTAAAGACCGAGATAGGCTCGCCTTTCGAAGATAGACCCGACGAAGGCGTTCTACAGGTTCACGCAGAATTCGTACCGCTAGCATCGCCTTCCTTCGAGCCAGGGCCTCCTAACGAGGATGCTATAGAAGTAGCTAGGGTTATCGATAGGAGTCTTAGAGAGCCTAAGGCGATTGATTTATCGAAGCTTGTGATCCAGCCGGGGAGAACCGCGTGGGTGATCTACAATGATATATATGTTATAGACCATGACGGCAATATCCTAGATGCCGGGATGATAGCATCTATGATCGCTCTAGCAACAGCAAAACTCCCTAAGCTAGAGGTATCGCCTGAAGGATTCAAGATCGTTAGAAACACTAGGGAAAACCCTATCCCAGTAAACCTGCTGGTAGCGACTGTTACAATGGGCATCCTAGACAATATAATAATAGTTGATCCCTCGCTAGAAGAAGAAAGCGTGATAAACACTTATCTAACAATATCTGTTGACGAAAAAGGGAGGATAGTAGGGATCCAGAAGAGGGGGTCGCAGAGTATATCGTTTAAAACCCTTGATACAGCAATAGAAGTAGCTTTAAAGAAAGGAGGGCAGATTATAAACTTAATAAGGAGTATTATTAACAATCCACAAGAGTATATGAAATAACGCTAGACGGGGTATTGGGGATGGGTAGGACGAGGATTGTCGGGCCTGCTGGGAGATACGGGGCTAGGTATGGTGCAACTATAAGGAAAAAGGTCAGAGATATTCTAATAAAAAGGTATTCGCCACAGCAATGCCCCTTCTGCGGTTATAAAGGGTATGTGGTAAGGGTTTCCGTAGGGCTCTGGGAGTGTAGGAAATGCGGTGCTAGGTGGGCCGGCGGAGCATACTATAGCAGGACAGAGCTGAGCAAATACTTCCCTAAGGTTGTAGTAAGAGAGTAGCTTGAGTTGTTTTTAATATCGTCTTCGAGAAGGCCTAGCCAGAGGCTAAGGTCTTTTCTCAAAGACCTAGCTCTAATCCTACCGGGTTCAGTTAAGGTTACTAGGGGGAAGAAGACTATTAGCGAACTAGCTTCTCTAGCTTTTCTCAATAACGCGAAATACATTATCCTAGTTGAGAACCGGAGGGGCAACCCCTCTATAATACGTGTTATGAAAGTTGGTTTAGCCGGAGACGGAGGGATCAAGGTAGAAGACTATGTGAGTATTCGCCTAAGAGGTGTAAGGCTCTCGAGAGAAGGCGGTAGCAGGCTTACCTACCCTATAAATGGTTATAATGGGGTAGATTACTCCAAGTGCTATAGCGAGAAATGTTTAGAGTTCAGCGGTATACTGATGAATCTCCTAGGTAAGTTTATACGAGAAAATTTTAGTTACAGAATAGTTCTAGAGGAGAATGGCCCAGTTTTAATATTAAAAATCATTGATAGACGTGGAGCGGTTGTAGGCCCACTTATGAAAATAGGAGGGTTTAGAGTGTATGGGAGGTAGCATAGAGATCAAGATATCTGGGGTAGATGAGAAGACGCTTAATTCTATAATCCAATCCCTTCAGCCAGAGATAGAGAGTATACCCGGAGCCTGCAAAGCCGAAATTAAGATTCTACAAGGTGTTTTGCAAATAACCCTGTCATGTGATAGGATAGGGCTTTTAAGAGCTATAGCTAATAGTATTTTAAGTACTATCGCTATGTTAATCGAGTTGAAGGTGGCGATAGAAAGTTGAGCGCTCAGAGGCTACCCCCGGAAGTGCAACAATTGCTTGCTCAGTATCAGGCGATGAGAGATAGTTTTGTTAAAGTAGATTCAGAGCTCAAGCTGGTGGAAGCAGAGCTTTCTGAAATAGATAACGTGTTGGAAAACCTACAGAGCCTGCAGGAGAATGCCGAGGTATACAAGCTTGTCGGGCAAGTCCTGGTAAGGAAGACGAAAGAAGAAGTAGTTAAAGAGCTCCAGGAGAGGAAAGAGCTACTAGTTATTAAGAGAGACAAATACAGGAAGCAGTTAGAAGTCTTGACAAAACAACTCTCTGACCTCGAGGCACGTATCAAGGAGGCTCTAAGCAAATATGGCCTCACAGCCCAAAAACAAGGTTAAAGTCCTCGGCCTAGAACTCGGAGAGATAAAGGAAGAAGAAATCGAGAATATTGCTGTCAAAATCGAGGAAGTTGTTAGAAAGTATATTGATGAAAAATCCTTCGGACTTCTCGAAGGCGATGTACTAGTAAAAATCGAGAAGGACCAGAACAGGCTTAGCATAGTGATTGATGTAGGGGTTAGGGGGAGAGGTGTTGGTATAGATGTTGAAAAACTTGTTAGAGACTCTATCAACGTGGGTAGGAAAGAGTTTGAAGCCTTGATCAAGAAATATGTTAGAGAACCTGTTTGAAAACTAGATTTTAACCCCCTGTAAACATGTGGTCTTTTAGGTTCATGGTTAGTGGAGAAGGTGCTTGGATATGGTCAAGTATAAGCAGACGAGCGAAGTCTTGAAAATAATGAAGAACCTGGAGCAGGTTAGGAATATAGGTATAACAGCACACGTCGACCACGGTAAGACAACGCTGTCGGATTCGTTGCTAGCAATGGCTGGACTCCTCTCGGAGAAAATAGCGGGACAGGCGCTAGCTCTAGACTACTTGGATATAGAGCAGAAGAGGCAGATGACGGTTAAAGCAGCGAATGTAAGCCTATACCACGAGTACAAAGGGAAACCCTACGTCATAAACCTAATCGATACGCCTGGCCACGTAGACTTCCAGTCTAAGACTATTAGGGCTCTGAGAGTTATCGACGGAGCAATAGTGGTAGTTGATGCTGTCGAAGGGGTTATGACTCAGACCGAGATGTATCTCAGGGTAGCCTTAGAGGAAATGGTTAGGCCGGTATTATTCATAAACAAAATCGATAGGCTGATCAAAGAGCTAAAGCTATCGCCCTCCGAGATACAGCAGAGGCTGATCCAGATAATTAAAGACATTAACAGCCTCATAGCTTCCTACGCGGATAAAGAATTCAGGAGTGCTTGGCAGCTAGACCCTGCTAAAGGACAGGTGGTTTTCGGCAGTGCTAGGGATAGATGGGGCTTCTCAGTCCCGATGGCTCAGCAGAAGGGTATCAAATTCAGCGATGTAATAGATATCTACCAGAGGGGTAAGGACGCGCTACCCGAGCTCCAGAAATTAGCCCCGCTCCACGAAGCCATACTAGATATGGTGGTAAAACACGTACCCAACCCGAGAGAAGCCCAGAGATACAGGATTACGAAGATATGGCATGGGGATCTTAATAGCGAGATCGCTAAAGCAATGATGGAAGCAGACCCTAACGGCCCCCTGGTCATGCTAGTAAACGATGTTAGAGTAGACCCTCACGCAGGGTTGGTTGCAACCGGTAGAGTCTACTCTGGTACTATAAGGGCTGGAGACGAGGTATGGCTTGTAAATGCTAGGATGAAACAGAGGGTGTTACAGGTAGGACTCTACATGGGCCCGTATAGGGAGCTAGCAGACGAGATCAGTGCTGGCAATATCGCGGCAGTCCTAGGAATAGATAAAGCAAGGTCTGGTGAGACAGTGTGTTCGCTAGCTGTCAAAGACTTTATGAGCCCCTTCGAGAAGCTTAGGATGATAACAGAGTCGGTTGTTACAGTAGCTATAGAGCCGAAAGACCCGTCGCAGCTGACTAAATTAATCGATGCATTACATAAGCTTAGTATAGAAGACCCGAGTCTGTTAGTGAAGATAAATGAGGAGACAGGAGAATTCCTGCTGAGCGGTGTTGGAACCCTCCACATCGAGATTGCTTTAACACTATTGAAAGACCTCTACGGGCTCGACGTAGTAGCTACACCGCCTGTAATAGTCTATAGAGAGAGTATTAGAACGAGTAGCAAGATCTTCGAGGGCAAATCTCCTAACAAACACAATAAACTGTATATAAGTGTCGCTCCACTAGATGAGACAACGATTAAACTAATCCAGGACAAGATAGTGACCGAGGACATGGATCCGAGAGATAGGGCTAAAATACTTAGAGAACAGGCTGGCTGGGATACTGATGAAGCGAGGAGGATATGGGCTATCGACGATAATATCAATGTCTTTGTCGATATGACTACTGGAGTACAATACCTTAGGGATGTCAGAGACACTATTATACAAGGATTCAGGCTGGCTATGAGAGAAGGCCCTCTGGCAATGGAGCCTGTTAGAGGTGTCAAGGTTATACTGCACGATGCTATTATACACGAAGACCCTGCTCACAGAGGCCCGGCTCAGCTATATCCTGCTGTAAGAAACGCTATATATGCTGGCATGCTGACATCGAAGCCAACCTTGCTAGAGCCTATTATGAAACTCGACATCAGGACGCCGATGGAATTCATAGGCAATATATCAACTATTATAACAAAGAAGAGAGGGAGGCTTATAGAAGTCCAGCAGCTAGGTAACCTTTCGAGGATAATAGCCGAGATACCTGTAGCAGAATCTTTCACGATAGCCGAAGAATTGAGAAGCGCTACAGCCGGTAAAGCGATCTGGGGCCAGGAGTTTAGCAGGTGGGCTCCGATACCGGACAGTATGCTAATGGATCTAATAGCGAAGATCAGAGAGAGGAAAGGGCTGAAACCAGAGCCTCCTAAGCCGGAAGACTTTCTAGGACCGTAACCGACTGTTCGCTTTATTTACTATCCTACAGGACTCTTTTTTGCTAAATCAGGCTAACGCCGGGGCGGGGACTCGAACCCCGGACCACCGGGTTTCCACCAGGCTATGGCTGTAGCAAGGTTAACAGCCCGGCGCTCTACCAGGCTGAGCTACCCCGGCCTATATTTTTAATAATAGACGGGCGGGTTTTATACTTAACCAACGATCGAAGGAACTCTATTATTAGTTTTACCTAAGAGTCCCGGATTCAAACCGGTTCTGTATAGCAGGGTCTTGGAATGAGGACTAGGATGAAAATCCAGGTAGATGTAATAGATTTATATAGGGATATGATTTCGTCAGGTAGGAGGTTTGTAAGCGTAAGGGATGTTTCGAGAAAGCTATGTACAAACGCTTTATCTGCCAGCCGTGTATTAGCCAGGCTTGAAGAAATGGGCTATGCTAGGAAGTGGTCTAGAGGAATATATATCCTAGTAGATGCGGAAACCCTAGTAGCTAATCAATATTGACTACGTCGCTATTCGATGGTATTATAATGTTTATATCGTTTCCGAGTAAATCTCTTATGGCTTTGCCAAGGCTTGTAGCAGACTCGCTATCACCATGGATTATAACTATATTCCGGAGGCTTTGCGAATACATCTTGGCTATCTCTATAAGACCGTCTCTACCGGCATGGCTCGAGAAATCGAACCATTCTACTCTGGCTTTCACAAATGGTATCTCGGTATCGTCGATACCTCCTTTCTCGAGGAGTAGATGGCCCGGGCTATTCGGGGCTTGGTAGCTTACGAGTAGGACAGCGTTTTTCGGATTATCGTAGAGTTTCTTCAAGTACCATAGGCTAGGGCCTCCTTTAAGCATTCCTGCCGTAGCGATAATAATACTCGGTTCTTTCAAAGCCTTCTTTCTCTCCCTAACCCCTCTTACGAATATAGCTCTCTCGACAGCTCTCTTGTATACGCTAGGGTCTCTCAGGTACTTCTGGTACCTAAGGTATATACCGCACACTTCCCTAGCCATTCCATCAACGTATATATCGGCGTAGGGGAGTTCGTTAGCCAGTATTGTGAGAACCTCCTGGCTCCTCCCGACGCTGAAAGCAGGTATCAAGACCGTGCCGCCGCTTGACAATACTTCTTCTACGACAGATATGAATCTCTTCTCAACCTTATACCTCGGAGGGTGGTTCCTGGAACCGTATGTCGATTCTATTATAAGAGTATCTATTCTAACAGGCCATAGCTCGGCCCCGCTTAGAGTCCATGTTTGAATATTGTTGATATCCCCTGTATACAATAATTTATGGCCTGAGGGTGTTTCAATAAATATCGAGGAGCTGCCGAGTATGTGTCCGGCATTCATAAACACTATCTTATAACCATCGATATCTACCTCTTTCCCGTAATCGGTGAAAATAGCCTGTTCACTCATCTTAACAAACTCGCTATACTCGTAATCTACAAGCGTTGAATTCAGTTTGAGAAAATCCTGTATCAGCAGGTTAGAGATTTCTAGAGTAGGTTTTGTCAGTATGATCCTAGGTTTACCAGTAATGTACATTAGAGGAGCTGCCCCGATATGGTCTAGGTGTGCGTGGGATACCGCTATAAAATCTAATTCCGAAGGTCTTACATGCAGAGGTAGTTGCGGCCTATCTTTCTCGTCGAAATTAACACCGTAATCTAGTAGAAATTTACCTTTGTCTTCAAATAGTAGTGCGACCCTACCTACTTCCCTTCCTCCACCAAGTACTTTCATTAACGGCATTGCAGACCATCAATCACCTTCGTGAAAAGCTCTCCTACTTAAATAAGTTGAATACTTTATAAAATTTAGGGACACTGGTGTTTACATGATACCGGGTTTTAGCCCACGTGAATTAAAGAGAGCTTTGAAGAGGCTTGGTTTAGATGTAGTTGAATTAGATAATGTTACTAGAGTAGAGGTTTATATGCGGGATAAAAAGATTGTAGTAGAGAATCCTGCTGTACTAATGATTAAATCCAAAGACCAGAGTATTCTACAAGTCACTGGTGTATTTAGAGAAGAAGGGCTTGAATTAGCTAGGGAGGATAAAGAATCTGAAAAAACAGGTGTCTCCCAGAGGGCTGTTCGGGAAGAAGCTATTAAGATAAGTGATGAAGATATAGAATTCGTCGCGTCCCAGACTGGTGTTTCAAAAGACGAGGCTAAGAGAATACTGATCGAGACCAGGGGCGATATCGCCGAGGCTATTCTCAGGCTGAGGGAGAAGAAGGGTGTTTGAAAATGAAATATAGTAAGATAGGGGACGTTTACACACTCGACTATGATAGGGTTGTAAACTCGGTAGAGGAACCACTATATCTTCTAGGAGTAGAATATGACGGCGACATCGGTAAAGCATTATTAATAATGCTTTCAAACGACGGCTCTAGAATATTGAAACTCCCTGATCCCACAGACCACAGACCCTATTTTTTAACAGACGAACCCGTGGATGAAGTGCTTAGTAAGAAGGAGTTAACAGAGGATCCTAGATTCGAGAGAGTAGAAGAAGTCGTAAAAATTAACCCGCTGACCATGGCTAGGCAGAAGTTAACAAAGATTGTCACAAAAGATCCTTTAGCCGTTAAGAAATTCAGGGCTTTATTCAAGAACGTGTGGGAGGCGAAGATCAAATACCATAACAATTACATATACGATAACATGCTTGTACCCGGTATGAGAGTCAAAGTCTCGGTATCTAATGGTGCTCGAACCCTTATTACATTGAGACCGGCTATTGACAAACGGGTCATAGAATTAGCTCAGAGAATGTTTGAGAATATGGATAGCGAGACGTATCAGACAGCGATGAATTTTCTCGACTACTTCGAGGAAATGCCCCCGCTTCCTAAAAGACTAGCTTTAGATATCGAGGTCTATACACCAGCCAAAGGCAAAGTACCCTCTCCGAGACACGCAGACCTACCTGTTATATCGATTTCTTTCAAGGGAAGCGACGGCTTAAAGAAGGTCTTGCTACTAGCTAGGGAGGTGAGTTTCGGAGAACCAACAGAAGACTATCCATCGGATGCGGAGGTAGAAATATTCGACAGCGAGATCGATATGATCCTGGAAGCGTATAGAATAATATCGCAGTATCCTGTTGTTATTACTTTCAACGGTGATAATTTCGACCTATACTATCTTTACACGAGGAGTTTAAAGCTTGGTATAGGTAGACACAGGATCCCGATAAAGATCATCAAGTCGGAGGAGGGATCTAAAGAGGTTATTGCAAAACTGGAAACATCTATTCATATCGACCTTTACAAGTTTTTCTCTAATAATGCTATAAAGAACTATGCTTTCGGGGGCAAATACCAGGAGGAGAATCTAGACGCTATATCTACGGCACTACTAGGAATATCTAAGATCTCTTTCGAAGGTAATTTAGGCGAGAAGCCTCTTTCAGTACTGATAGCTTACAACTATAGGGATGCCGATATCACTCTCCAACTCACGCAGTTCGGTAACGAAATGGTTTGGAAGCTAATGGTTTTAATGGCAAGGATTTCGAGGACTAATATCGAAGATATCTGCAGGAGGAGGATTTCAAACTGGATCCAGAACCTAGTCTTCTGGGAATCGAGGAGGAGGAATTACCTGATTGTGAACAAAGAGGATATTCAGAAGATATCTAAAGGTACATATTCTAAAGCAACTATTGAAGGAAAGAAATATGCTGGAGCACTCGTAATAGAGCCTCCTGTAGGAGTCTTCTTTAACATAGTAGTCCTAGATATAGCATCGCTGTACCCGAGCATTATAAAGAAATACAATTTAAGTTTTGAAACAGTCGACGTAGACTGGTGTAAGAATAAGGTCTGGATCGAGGATGAGACCGGGAGGAAAATCCATAGCGTGTGTATTGACAAACCCGGTTTAATGTCTATTATAGTAGGTATTCTCAGAGACTTCAGAGTGAATATCTATAAGAAGAGAGCTAAAGACAAAAGCCTGCAACCCGAGATGCTAGCATGGTACGATATCGTCCAGCGTGCTATAAAAGTGTTTATCAACGCTAGCTACGGTGTATTCGGAGACGAGGCTTTTCCGCTGTACTCGCCGGCAATGGCTGAAAGCGTTACAGCGCTGGGTAGGAGGTCTTTCTTCAATATCCTTAGCAAAGCTTCAGAATTAGGAGTTAAAATACTGTACGGAGATACAGACTCAATATTCTTATGGAACCCTACCCAAGAACAGCTGGCTAAATTACAGGAGTGGGTCAGCACTAATCTAGGCTTGGAAATAGAACTAGACAAGGTTTTCACATACATAGTATTCACCGGTTTAAAGAAGAACTATCTGGGAAGATCTTCGGATGGAAGCATTGAAATCAAGGGTTTGATCGCTAAGAAGAAGAATACGCCGGACTTCCTCAAGAACTTCTTCGAAGAAATAGTAGAGAGGATGAGGGTTATTACATCCCCTGGGGAACTAAAGGATTTCGAAGAATGGTTGAAAACAGAGATCAAGCAGAAGTATATGGATTTAAAGAGAAGAGAGATAACGCTTGATCAATTAGTTATCAGAACGGGTTTGACAAAGAAAATTGAAGAATACAAGAAGAACACGCCTCCACATGTGAAAGCAGCTATACAGCTCAGGAATTACGGTATCCACGTAGGCGAGAACGATATTATTGCCTATGTGAAAGTTAAATCAAGAGACGGTGTTAAACCCATTCAATTGGCTAGGCTGTCCGAAATAGACCCTGATAAGTACATAGAGAATATTAGGAGTGGCCTAGAACAATTGCTCGAGGCAATCGGTTTAGACTGGGATGGGATTATCAGTAATAAAGTAACCGATCTCCTATTATTAAGTAAGCAGGAGTGAGGATAAAAAGGTATAAATGCTATCAATACGATAGTTCAACAGCTAGAAGGTGTTTTGAGATGCCAAAGAAGAGAGAAAGTAGGGGACGCCGGAAAGGCGATAAAGGGAAAGTTGAGTTAATACAATGCGATAACTGCGGCAGACTTGTCCCAGCCGATAAAGCAATCTGTGTAACAAGGATGTACAGCCCTGTCTCGCCACAATTAGCCGAGGAGTTAGAGAAGAAAGGCGCTATAATAATGAAGTATCCTGTGAGAAAATGCTACTGCATATCATGTGCTATCCACTATGGTATAATTAAGGTAAGACCTGAAGAAGAGAGGAAAGCCAAGGGACTGGCTATCTAGGGTTGTAAGGTAGGATCACAGGTGGTTTGCTTATGGCTTCTGTGAGAAAAATAGTTCTCGTCTCAGCCGAGCACCACCCCTATCACAAGCTATGGGTTAAGCTAGCTGACAGAATCTCCAAGGAGCTGAACGTCCCCCTAGATGTTAGGATCGAGGATTACGTCTACATAAACGAGTACGGTGATAAAGACGAATTCGGCATGGCCTGGCTCCCCCAAATCCTAGCCGAGTACGATGACGGAAGTGTTAGAGTTCTTTTATCGCAACTACCCTTGAATACAGCTCTCCAGCCTGATGAGGATAAAGCATTAGAGATAATGAAGAATAAAGCTTTAGGAGCCTAGTAGTATAAGTTTTTTAGTAGCCTGGGGGTTTTCATGTATTATTATGTTCCATACGTTCCTACTCCTTACCCTGTTGTAAGAGAAATGCTTAAACTAGCTGGGGTAGGACCTGACGATATCGTATACGACCTCGGGTGTGGGGACGGTAGGATACTGATTATATCTGTTAAAGAATTTAATGCTAAGAAAGCTGTTGGGATCGAGAAAGACCCAGAGAGGCTGAAAGAGGCTAGAAAAAACGTTATCAACAACGGATTGGCCGATAGAATTGTTTTAATCAACGACGACTTCTTTAACACAGATATTAGCGAAGCAACTGTAGTGACCATGTTCCTTCTCACATCTGTAAACGAGGCTTTAAAGCCTAAGCTCGAGAAAGAGCTTAGAGACGGGACCAGGATTGTAAGCCACGAGTTCAGGATACCTGGGTGGAATCCTGCTAAAGTAGTCGATGTTAAAGACGATAACGGCTTAACTCATACAATATACCTTTATATTAAAGGAAAACACTATTAGTAATGTTTCAGATTTTTCTACCAAAAATCACATACCCTGTATGCCCTATCATCCTAGTCACAGGTCTAACAGCACCTTCGGAAACCAAGTATTCTCTAAGCAGTATTTCGAAAACATGTATATCGATAAACATCTTCCTCATCTCGAGTACGGTTTTCTCAACCTGGTTTACCGTCGGCGTGAAAGCTATGAGAGGCGATGATGGTTTCAAAGCATCGTGTACTGGTCTTAGAGCATTCCATGGGTCTGGGATGTCGAGAATGGCTGCATCAAAACCTGTCTCGTCCACTCCTTCCCTTATATCCTTCTTTACGAATACAACTCTTGTATCCAAGCCTAGTTTAGCAAGGTTCTCTCTAGCCCTACTTAGCTTTTCTTCATCTATTTCAACAGCATAGACCTTACCGTTCTCTCCTACCATGTATGCTAAAGCGGCTGTTACATGTCCTGTGCCTACGCCGCCCTCTAGCACTTTGCAACCCGGGTGTAGACCTGCTAGGAATACGATAAAACCCAGGTCTTTCGGGTAAATTACTTGCGTTACTCTCTTCATTGCTGGGAGGAAGTCTATAGGGAGCGGTTTAAGCAAGAAGGCTTTGCCACCTCTCGATGTAGGAACAGTGCTGCCTATTTCTTTACCAATAATATCATCGTGTTTTATCAACCCTTTATCAGTCCCTAGGATCCCCCCTGTCTTCAATTTCTGCACAAACTTCCTACGCGGGTCGATATATATTAGAACAGTATCTCCTTCTTTTAGAGGCATCTGGGGACCACCGCTCAGTACTGGTGTCACACATCATCTTCGTCAGAAATACCAGCTGTCTTCATCTACTATTGTTTTAAACATAAATCCGGGTTTAAACGGTTATCTCTTGTATAACGTATTCGGGTAGACGCTGTTGGAAACGTACTTGATCAGCATATTACCGGTCTATGCCCACAGGATATTTGCCGGTGTTAAGAGAATAGAGCTTAGGAGGTATAATGGGATTCTGCCCAGGGAGGGGAGCGTTTTCATTGTTTATGCGAGCGGGAACGTTAGAGCGATTATCGGTGAGTTTATTGCTGGAAGGGTTTTCCTGGGCAGGCCTGATGAAATAGCGAAAATAGCCCTCAAGGAGGGGACGGGCGTTTCGAGAAGCGATCTCAGGTATATCAGAGGCTCTAGGCAGGCTATTGGTATAGAAATTAAGCAGGCAAGATTATACAAAAGGCCTGTGAGCCTCGATGAATTGAGGGCTATATTCCCGGATTTCCAACCGCCTCTAAGCTTCAGGGTTCTAGATGAAAGAGAACCCCTCTATGTCCTGGTTTTGAAGAAGTTGAGGGAGTAGTATTCCCGGTAAAAATAGGATATTGTTATCTAAAATCCCTATCTTTAACCCACAGCTCTTTCTTCAACAAATCCCTGATAGCAACTCTAATTACCTCGCTCCTACTGCTATATCTTCCTATTTTCACAAGCTCGTCAATCCCTTCTATGTATATCTCGGGCATTTTAACAGTTACCAGTCTCATTCTAGCTACAGTATTAGCCAACCAATCCCACCAACCAAGAATGCCTATGGTAAGATTTATAAACCCTTAGCCAATTTTCCCAGTATTCATTCGACGAGTAGTAGTATTCTTACAATTTTTTCTATGTAAAACCAAAGGTTCTTCCATAGCGTAAAAGCCTCTAATACAGCACGACGGTCTATTGAAGCTACTATAGATACGACTGCTAGATATACTAGTGGGGCGAATTGTATACTATAGAAGCTATACTGTGTCCTACCCCCTATGAGCCAGAGCATTATGTATCCTGCTAGGACCCCTAGCATCCAGCAGGACGAGATCGTGAAGCTCTTAACCCTTTTCAGGTAGACCGGTAGGAAGATAATTGTGGCTACGAGGGAGAAAGACCATATAGGCCAGAACCCGGATGCTACAACAGCCTCCCCGCCGGGGAAGTAGTATAGTGTGAAAGAATTGACTCCAGCGAACCAGTCCCATGGCGCTGAGCTCGTAGGGCACGCGTTCCCAACGCATTTAACCTGTGTATGCCAGGCTATAGCACCTGTAATCGCCTGCCTAAACCAGTTGGTGAAGCCGAAGTAGGTTATTAGAGGAATGCTCGCAATTATCTGTGTGATGAGAAAGAGCAGTCCCGCAACTATATAGAACCCTATGAGGAATAGTATGAAATCCACTAGGCTGAATCCCGTCTTAAACTTTTCTCTAGCATACATTACCGAGACAGGGATTAGTGCGAATAGAGCATTGAATTTGAAGAGGGATCCTAGTAGTATAAATAGGATTGCTAGACGGTATCTCCTCTCCAGGGATAGATATAGTGATATTATTGTGAAAAGACCAACGTATATATCGAGTAATGCGATAGACGAAAGGTTTCTAACAATAGGGTCTACTGCCACCAGGGCTGCTGCTACCAAGCCGGCTATATAATTACTTCCGACAAGTTTCTTCCCTGCTTTATATGTGAAGAAGACTAGTAGAACTCCGGCTGTAACTGTTCCAAGCCTCCAGTAGAATGGGTAGTCTCCTACCAGAACCATTAATAGCCCGATAATATACTTGCCTAATGGGGGATGCTCGAGGTTGAAGTAAGAATCTATCCCTGAAGCATCAGGCATCATCCATCCCGGTATGGTTTTCGTAATATTAATGTATTTCCCGATGCGGCTCAGGAAATCTTCTAGCGAGGTCCTGTTATCTGAAAAAGCATAGAAACCGTTTAGTCTACTATAGTCGAATCTCAGGCTAACATTGTAGTATCTAGCTAGTTCTTCTACAAGGCTTCTATCTAGAACCCCCTGGTAGATAATCGTATAGCCGTAGTTATATACCTCTCTCGGCTGGAGGTGGAAGATATTTAGTATAATATTCCTCGCCGAGGCAACATACCATACCTCGTCGGAGACGTATCCCTTACCATTATACCTCAACTCGTTCTGTGTTAACGCGTAGTCCCAGTACAGGAATAGTGCCAGGGATAATCCAAGGATTATTAGAAGCAGCGAGATTTCTAAAATCTTCTCTTTTCCCAAAGGACCAGCACCTGGCATGGTTAATTTATTTAACGATGGATAAATAAATAAAGTACGCTAACGGGAGGTATCAAGCTATTGAAAAAGAGGATAGTAGCAGTAATAGTCGCGCTACTTGTAGGTGTAGTATCCACTATACTGCATATGCCCGCCCTTGTGTCATCAGCATTATTTGGCAGACCGCTGGTCGCAACCCCTTTGTACGACGATTTCTACCAGTCTATTTACAATGGGCTATACGTCTCGTCGTGTAGCGGAGGAGAGAACTGGGTTAATAGCCTTGCTATGAGAGATGTCTGCCAGGGGAGGCCTGTATTTCCAATCCCTTATGTCGACTACAGGCTTAACCAGCCCCCTTCGTACCTTCTACTAGCGAGCTCTCTCATATACGTGTTAAACAAAGCCGGCTATAAGCCGGTAGACCCCCGGGGAGGAGTATTATTCTATGTCCTCGAATCGATTATACAGATAGTCTTCCTAGCGGTTTCAAGCCTATTTTACGATAAGCTCCTAGAGAGGCTTGGGTCAAACTTTGCTAGGAGGGCTATGGCTTTCTTATTCCCATCTTTCCTAGCCTACTCGGTTTACTCGATGGATACTATAACATTGTTCTTCCTAGTCCTATCCCTGTATCTGCTAGAATCGGGTAGGGTTTCAATAGCTGTATTAGCGTTATCCATCGGCTCCTCCTTTAACATAATACTTCTTGCGCCACTAGGATTCATACTCTACCAGGATCTGATCGGCAGGGTCAGCGTGAAAACCTATTACGTGTTAATAGGCTTAATACCATACATATTGTCTGCGGCAGTATCCCCGGGCAGTATCCTAAACTATTTCATGAACCTGATCGATAATAGCCAGAATAATGGGTTGAGCGTTATAGTAACCTATTTCGCGGGCAGGGCCGGCTACGGCTTCTGGGTAGGGTTCTACCTCGTAGTCCTATATATCCTTCTGAGGCTGAGCGAGGGCTCGTGCGGAGAGGGCTTGCTACATTGTTTCATGCTATTCACCGTTTTCTCTATAATTCTAAACCCTTCTCTACCACCGCAATCAATACTACTCGTACTGCCACTACTATATATCCTGGTAAGCGACCAGGTCCTGTTGATCCAGCTGTACGCAGCGGACTTTTTTAACTCGATAATCATGGCGCTATGGTTCAACGACTCGCTGTTAAGATACTACCTCAACGTGTACGCTGGTATAAATGTACCCGTATACGACAACCCGTGGACTCTCGAATCCCCTGTCCAGTGGGTTGTACAAGCTAGGAATATCATTCTACTTGCTCTCTCACTAAAGCTACTTGGCTAGGAAAGAAGAGGTTACCACGGTTAAAACTTAATAAATCGGGAATTGATAGAACATAAATGCCTGCCGGGGTCGCCTAGCCTGGTAGGGCGCCGGCCTGCTAAGCCGGTGGGGGTTTCCCCGCGCGGGTTCAAATCCCGCCCCCGGCGCTAAAAATAACGCTGCCGCAGGCTGTTTGGCTTTCTACAAAGATCTGTATTGTTCTACGCAGCTTCGTATCTAAGATTGTCGAGAATTATTAGATCCAAGCACTTGAGTAGAAATTAATATTTTGCGACCAGATATTATGTATCGCACGGTGAATCTATTGAAGGTTGGAATATATGGATTTGGGTCTATTGGAAGACTCCTCGCTAAAACAGTTATTAGGAGAGGTCATGAAGTAGTCTCGGTTGTAGATATAGACGAAAGAATCCTAGGCAAAGATATTGGAGAATTGATCGGGTCTGGGAAAACCGGGGTAGTTGTTACTAGGGATGTTAAAAGTCTCGCAGAAGCCGACGTAGTATTGCATGCAACAGGCTCGTATCTTAATAAAGTATATTCTCAAATAGCCAGCGTTATCCAAATGGGTGTAAACGTTGTTTCAACATGCGAAACTCTCGCATATCCCTATTACAGGTACCCGGTTTTAGCTAGGAAATTAGATGAGATTGCCGAACAATACGGAGTCGTAGTCATAGGAACTGGGATAAACCCAGGTTTCCTACTTGATACACTGGTTGCTACAATCTCTTCAACTGTACCTGTAATTAAGAAAATTAAAGCCGTAAGGAGCCTAGACGCGGCTAAGAGGAGAGAACCCTTTAGAAAGAAAATAGGTGTAGGAGAAGATCCTCGAGTAGTTAGAGAGAAACTTGCTAGAGGAGAGCTCACCGGACACGTAGGCTATACTGAATCTGTATATTTAATAGCTTATGCTGGAGACCTTGAATTAACTCGCGTAATCGAACACCAAGAGCCGCTTCCAGCCGAGGAGACAATAGAATCAGCCGGCGTTAGAGTGGAAAAAGGTTTAAACAAAGGTATTGTGGGATATGCGGCTGGCTACGTTGGAGACAGAGAAGTTATTAGAGTAGAGTTTAAAGCATACGTCGGCGCCCCTGAATATGATGAAATAGTAGTCGAAGGTGAAGACTACACTATTTCCTGGAGGAGCAGTGGCACCCCAGGGGATACGGGTACGGCATCGATAGTAGTAAGTGTTGCCGAGAAGGTTCCATATCTACCGCCAGGGCTTCGATTAATGACCGAGCTCTTACCGTTTAAAATAAGTTTTGGATAAGGGGTTTTCGATTGCGTTTCGCAAATAATCCAAAAATCGAAGAGAAAATAAAAGTTGTTTATGAAGAGTATGAACGCTATTATACAGAGAAAACAAAAGGTAGTAAAGATCTATATGAAAGAGCCTTAAGGTTGTTTCCAGCAGGCGTTACGTATTCCATTAGATTTTTCCACCCATATCCTTTGTATATTGTAAAAGCCATGAGTACACGAATATGGGATGTTGACGGAAATGAATACATTGACTTTTGGATGGGTCATGGGGTTCACCTACTTGGACATTTACACAGAGTTGTAGTCGACGCGGTTAAAGAAGTACTAGAACGTGGAACCCACTTAGGTTTCGAACACCCTTACGTAGTCGAATACGCCGAGTTGCTTACAAAAATTGTACCGGGGTTAGAGAGTATAAGATTTACTAATAGTGGGACAGAAGCAAATATGTATGCTGTTAGATTAGCTAGAGCTTACACCGGCAGGAAATACATTGTCAAAATAGAAGGCGGATGGCATGGAGCAGTTGATTCCTTGCTCTACATGGTGAGAAGATTTAATGGAACACCGGAGTCGGCAGGACTTCTCGAAGATTACATCAAGTATACCATAGTAGTACCCTTCAACGATGTTGAAATTCTCGAAAAAATACTTAAAGAATACGAAGTAGCGGCTGTAATATTAGAGCCCGTAATGGGCGCAGCTGGTTGCATAGAGCCTGATAAGGGGTATTTAAAAGAAGTTAGAAGATTAGTAGATGAAAAAAGCTCTTTGCTAATATTCGATGAAGTAATAACAGGGTTTAGATTAGCACCTGGGGGCGCGCAAGAGTACTATGGAGTAAAAGCGGATATAGTCATATATGGTAAAGCACTCGGTGGAGGCGTTGGTAGCGTAGGAGCAATTGGTGGTAGATCAGATATAATGGAGTTATTAAACCACATTAAAAAGAAACCGAGAGAACTAGTTTTTCATGGGGGGACATTTGCAGCTAACCCAGTGGTGACCTCCGCCGGCTATGCGATGGTTAAATATTTAGCTGAGCACAAAGAACTCTATGAAAAATCGAATAACATATGGAGTTGGTTTAGAAGAAAAGTAGAAGAAAAGTGCTCAGAATACTCTATAGACTGCTGGGCTACAGGCGAGGGGTCTTTAACCGGCATACATTTCACCAAGAAAAAACCACGAAACGCCCGTCAAGCCGAAGAATACCGTTGGAGTACATTAATTGAGAGAGCATTGCATTTATATAGTAGAGTCCACGGACTACTCTACATATCAGAAACCAAACCACACTTCCTACCCTCACTAATACACAGTAGAGAAGAAGTCGAGAAACTGCTAGAAGTATTTGAAAACTTTCTCTCTATTATAAGCGCTAACTAAACCGTTTTTAACAAAACGGGGAGACGATATTAAACAATAATCTTCATTAAATTCGAAACAGCTTGTCAAGCTTTTCGATATCAAACTACATCAAGTCCTGTGAAGTTCCTAATGTCAGCGAATACTCTAGCATTATTATCTATGGTGTTTGGATACTTTTGAGGAGCTCTAGGTAGTCTTCGACATTGTTTTCTCTAGCTCTTGTACTTAGATACCCATGGTCTATTCTATCTCTCCATATAGCATAGAGCCAGTACGCCTTGTCCCTGTCTTCTGTAGACCCCCAGTATTTCCAGCCGGCGAGATACGTCACTATAAGCTCTTCCACAGGGTCTAAATATACATAGAGGCCATCTATCTCTACCTTGGTTGGCATGACTTTCCTCGTGTAAACCGTCGATACAATATCTATGGATTTCAGTTGCATGATCTCGTATGTTGGCAAATACCCTCTGCCAATCCTCTCGGAAAACCTCTCTAGAAACCGTTCTAATACCTTCCCCGCCACGTCCCCTTCGACAATTATGTCTACATCCATCGTCCTATATATCCTCCCAGTGTATATCTCTACAGCAAACCCACCGGTTACAACTATTCTTCCAATACTAGTCTGTTCAAAGGTTTTGTTTAGCCACGCTATGAAGTACAAATACCTCTTGCTCTCGTCATGGATTTCAACGAGCTTTGGCAAGATCTTCTCTAGAAACTCTCTATAGAGGTCCTCAACAACCCCATCTATGTCTTTACCGCTATTATTCTTTTGAATCCCTGCCACTCTACCACCTCGAGATAGAGAGGGACAAGCTCTCTACCTATTTTTGCTTGCTTGGCTAAATCCTCGAGGTTCCTCCTCGATACTCTATACCTGCCCCTGCTAACGTAAGATGATTTAAATACCTCTCTAAACCTGTCAGCGGAATACATCGATTAAAACCCCCTGAACCATGTAGGGGTCGCATGTAATTGGTAGAATATCCCCGCCTATCTTCACCCTTACTATTGCATGCTCCGGCATATTTATAATTAGTAATTCCCTTATTCTGTAGCATCTTGTTTGAAGCTATAACTATATAAGTTTGCCGCAACACCTCTCTCAGTATCTGCTAATAGAGCGAGAGATCTGTGGAGAGGGCTTTGCTTAGGAAGTCCTACTATACATAGTACTTGGCGGTGGAAAAACCGTTAAACCCTATATTACATACCAGGTCAAGCCCGTTTAACCCGGAGAAAAACGATTGCCATGGATCTGCTTGAAAACAATTTTGGATGCGTGGGGAAAAATACTATAGTTTATATACATCTATAGGAAACAGTTTGACGGAGAAGGATATGCTTGCCTTATCTCCTGTATTCAGTTCTGTCTCAAAAGTGTGGGAGATTATCATTGGCAGAGAGCCGCCGGGTTTATCTGGGTCGAGGAAGCCTATCGAGGATGGCGCGACAGTGAATAGTACGTTGTTTAACTTAGACTCATCGTAACCGCTCGGCACATTCAATATATGCTTGGCAGCAGCAACACCGTAAGGTGGATCAGATGTATCGTACCATTCGTAGTATATGTGGTTCGACTCTGTGATAGGAGTTGAGTAGGAGACAGAGACTATGGGTGCACTACCCGATTGAGCGCCGGTACCCCACGCGATCTGGTATGTTATATTCGAAGCAGAGCTGGCGTTCTTCGGCTGCCAGTCGTCTAGTACTTGCCCAGGCCACATAGTAGTTTTCCAGTCAGTTTTCGATATGAACGTCTTCGGGTAGTGGTTGATTGTAGAGCACGAGGTCAACGAGCAACACGTGGTCTGATAGCCTTTAGCAGAGTGCTCGATGTGGACTAGGAAGCCGTGGTATACTTTACCGTTTAACGTAGCGTTCGCATAGAAGTAGTCTACTTTAACAGCCATATACCCTGTTGTCTCTCCACAAACGGCTCCTGTGAAATTAGTTGTGATCCAACCTATGTAGCCTATGAAATTAAAGCCTTGAATACCAGTTATAGTAGTAGAGCCGAAGATCGCGTTTAAACCCCTTTCTTTCACATAGCTGCTTTCCACAAACCCAGCCCATTTAATCGCGAGCAGGAGTGTCTGCTCGAAGTTCTTGAGGTCTTCTACGACAATAAGCCCGGTAGGGTTGAAGGTGAAGGCTAGTGCTTTTAGCTCTGAAAATTTCTTGCTTTACCGTAAGTGCCCGGAGCTTGTCGTTGGATTCGGGACTCTCCAACGGTATTAGAGGCATGAGCCCCCTGTACCCGTAGTATTTAAGCATCACATCGCTTGCTACCTCAGCGAGCCCCTCGTCGCTGTAGGGGTTTAGAACGAATACTAATAGCTTAGGCGTGCTAGACGTTGCCTCGATAAGCACATTTAACCCCCTGAGAGGGTCTTGTGCAAGGTCTGTGACGTTTACTATAATGACCCCGGGTTGGGTCAGCCTTGGGAGAGCGCCTAGGTCAGATACCGAAACCGTTAACCCAAGGCTCTCGAGGCTAGAAGTATTCAGGTAGCTGGCTGCGCTGGGCGAGACAAACACTTTGATTCCGAAACCACGAACTAGTGCGGCAGTACTCTCGTATAATACGTCTGGGAGAGAGATCTTAGCATTACAGGAGGGTTTATACGCTGAGGGTAGTACGATAAGCAGTGTAGCAACCACTAGTATCAGCGCGACAGCTAATGCTATACGCGTTTTTAACATAGAATTCACACTCTTCTATTATTACTTTTTTTTTGCAACTATCCTCTTTTTAAATCTAGTTTTCAAAGAGGTTCTAAATACTTGGAAACAACTCGCTCTGCAATATAATTTTCTAGGGTGCACAGGTTTATGCCATGGTTTTCCGTAGTTGTTAGCATTAGTCCCGGGCTACCTGATTTTTCTCAGGAAGTAGTCGGAGAGGCCGCCGTTACCGAGTCTTACCAGGTACTCTCTCGGTATTCTTGTATTACTCGACACCCATGGCAGGATGATGTCTAGGAAGTTGAATTCCTGGAAGTATATGATCCCGCTCGAAACCCCTATTATAGGCTTATCGTTCTTGTAGGCTACCATGCTCATCGTAGTCGGCTTCATAGGGATACCGTATTTAACTACTTCGTCAGCAACCATCCTTATAGCGATATGGGTTCTATCAGTAGGGTCTACACTCATACCGCCTACAGCAACGACAGCGTCGGATTCGGATAGCAGGCTCTCGATCTTCTCCTTTATCTCTACTTCGTTGTCTCTAGCGTATTCAACCCTACCAGGCCTACAACCGTATTCGGAAAGCTTCTTCTTGACGATCGAGCTCGCTACATCTTTCTTCAACCCTTCGACGATCTCGGAGCCGACTATTAGAATGCCTACAACAGGGTTTACACTAGGCTTCAATTCTAAGACCGGGGCGTATTGTTTAGCTTTCGAGACTATTTCGTGGAGAACATTCTCTGGGATACTCAAAGGTATCACATCTACTATCCCGACTATACTCCCCGCACGCACATAGCTACCACTCCTCCTGGTAATCACAGCGTAGACATCAGTGGAATTGATTAGATCGAGCCCTTCAGAATTCACAAGTAGGAGCCCTTCTCCTAAAGCTCTAATAGCTACTTTGCCTTCATCCATTGCCTCTACGGTAAGGGGCCCTGCTATAATGCTCTCAGCGAGTATACGGGCTGCATCGGTCTCGAGTACTTCACCGGGTATTCCGGCTTCGCCCTCGTCTATGATGTAAACATAGTAGTGTCCGTTAGCCTTCAATAATTCAACGTCTTCCTCAGAGACGAACTCACCCCTCTTTTTTAAAGCACCCTTCCTATCCGGTGTGACAATAGTATAGTCTACTGCAAGCCTCTTGCCAACAGCTTCCTCTACTCTAACGAGTTTCATTAGAGGCACCTTGTCCCCTGGATGTTAATGGGTTGATTAATATTCTATTCTGTTTTCAGAATAGACATGTTTAATAGGTTGATTAACATAAAAAATCTAGAATTCGGGCTTCCTCCTCTTAACAGCCTTATCGAAGATAATCCAGTTCCTATACCACTCCTCGTTCTCTTTCTTCAGGAGTTCTAAGACCATTTTCATCAGGTCTTTGCTAGTTATCTCGGAGACGTTCTGCTCTAAGAGCTTTGCTTCAACTATCTTAGCGATTTTCCTCGCTACGTCGACAGGAGCACCGGTTTTAATAATGCTGACAACGATTTTCTCAGGTATAAATTCTTCTTTGCTCCCGTCTCTTTTTATTACGAATATCGTGGCCGTAGACTACACCTAATAGAAATATTGTTTTTGAAAAATAATATGTTTTTCCACTACTTACAGAATCTTTGCACCATGGTCTATAGAACCTGTTTCTAATCAAATACTTCTCTTAACCAATTGTTCCTCGATAACACGCACGTACCTACGGTATAAACCTATCGTCGCTAGTACCAGTATGAATACTACCAAGGATAGGATTACAGGGCCTAATCTTATACCGAAAGGAGTATAGTTTAGTACGAGCCCTATAAGAGGTACTACCGCGAGGCTTAAACCGATAGATAGAGCTAGCTCTTCCAGAGGGCTTAGCTCGTTGCCAGTGTAGAGTGCGTTAACTAGGGAGTAGCCTGGGAGGAAGAGTACGAATATAGAGCCTAGCACGTACCTAAAACCTGTAAGGTAAGGTATGTTGTCCGAAAGGTATACTGCCAGCAGGGTCAGGGCGGATAAACCGATAATAGTCCAGTACCATAGCGAGTAATCGAGCCTGAGAATATAGTCTGGGAATGTACGCGGCGGGTCCGGGTCTACTAGTACAAGTCTCCCATCTACCCAATCCCTGTAGAGTTTTACAATATCGTCTAACCCCATGCCCTTGCTTGAAACATATTCTTCGAGGCTAGGGCTATTGCTCATAAGGTTACACCAGTGACGTTAAGCCTTAGGAAATTGTATTCCCCGGTGTAAACCCAGGTTTTATTATCCGGCGAGAACAGGTAGAGCTCTAATACGAGCGTCTGGTTGATCCTCGGGTAATCGAATACTACACTGAACGGTATTGTAGCGTTCTCATCGTTCCCTAGCATTACATAGAGTCTTCTAACAGGCGTGGTATTCAAGGGAGTTGTATTCGTAGGGATATCCCCGTCTCCGATTTTAACATCTACCCTGAAGAGCGCAGTATAGCCTAGGTGGTTGTATACGAAGGCGTTGAGATTAACCACGCTCCCTACTGCAACATTCCTGGGGTAGTCTCCTATCAACCCTTTCTCGTTTAAAAGCCCTATCGCGGTAAAAGGCTCTGTATTCCTCGGGATGCTTACAGCTATCCCTATTGCAGACGCTATTACAACTATTGCTAATATGACTGCGAAAACTTCTTCGTCAAGCCTCATCTAAAACACCTCTACCCTCTCGCCACAAGGTCTGCAACCCTTTTATGGACAGGGTGGCCTCTGGCCTCGATATACTGCTTCATGAAATCGTATTTAAGCATTGTAGGCGACCCGTTAATCACCACGTACGGAATCTTCTCGTGTAAACCCATGTTCCTGAGCTCATCGTATACTCTCTGGCATTCCGCAATATTAACATCCCTGAAGAAAGCTATCAACCGGGATCCGTCTCCCCCGTATAATCTATCGGCTACTGGAATATACTCGTTCCGGAGAGGCTTATAGTCCCAGCCTAGCTTAATATCCTCGCTCCTCATTATAGCTAGTAGACTAGCCAAGACTTCGACCGGCCTCCCTACCACGAAGTATTCTCTCGAACCAGGTGTTACCAGGTAAAGATATGAATCGCCAGTATTCTCAGCCATGTATATGAGTATATTTATAGTAGCGGATACCAGCTTATCTAGTTCTTCATAGCTTGAAGCCAGCCAGTCTGCGATGATAAAAACCTCTCCGCTCTCCCCGGATCCTCCGCTACCGCTACCCGAATACTCCTTAATCACCAGCTTCCCCCTGCTAGCACTCTTCTTCCAATGGATATTCCTGACAGGGTCCCCGGGGAAGTAGTCTCTACTACCCTTGTAGTCCCCATAGAGTAGGGTTCTAGCGATCTGGCGTATAATAGCGTAGATGTAGTAGGCCGGCATCCACCCGTAGATATGCTCGAAGCCGGGACCCGCAGACCCTTCTATATCAGACCCGCCTATACTGTTCTCTTCTACCGTGTGGTATAATCCTCCGGTTCCAGTACTAGCACTAGTACCATACACTCCTCCACCAGTAGCCGAGAGATACCCTGTTAGAGCCCTGCCTCGTTCCCCATATCCAATTCCAGTACTGCTAGAAGAGTCCTGCCTCCCCCTAATCATTATTACCGGGGACGGTATCTCCCTGAGTAGTCTCCGGAGCACTGACTCGGCCTTAGCAACTAGGAGCTGGTAGGCTGGAACAGTTTTAAACCTGGGCCTATACTCGGGCGTAGTGTAACAAGCGAATTTATCCTCATCGCATAACCTGACTCTCACGTTAACATTACGTATACCGATATGATGGGTTCTAATAGTATAACTATATTCGTAGACTCCTTGGGAGAACCCTGTGGCTACTGGAATATTATCTATAAAGACCTCGTACCAAAACCTCCCCCTAGCCTGGGCTCTAATATGCAATCTAACATTATCGCCTAATCTGGCTACCTCAGGCTCTAAACCTATCTCTATCCGTGTTCTAGCGAGGCTTGAAACAATAGCCCCGTATCTGGTGAGCGAGAACCCTAGTAGTGATAGTAACGGTATTAGACTAGTAGGTAGAATTATGTATAGGGGCGTGAACACGAAAGCGTAGACTAATGTTTTCTCGAATCCTGTCAGTCTCTCGGAGGGGTGTGTTTTAACCATGAGGGCGCTTAAAGCCGGGAGCAGTATCTTGACGAGTAAGCTCGCAGGGTTAATATTTTGGGGTATTAGGCTTACGGCGAAATTAGAATAGCAGGTGAACCTGCTGTAGAATATTGAGAAGGCAAGGATGGCGAGCCCCGCTAACCCCCCTACAATATTCCTGTCGATTAATAATATTGATTCTACGGCGATAACCTGTAGTATTAGACTCAGGATGTAGAAGATTCTATCTGTTTTTACCGACAATAGCTACACCGATCACCATTAGTGTAACCACAAGCAGTGTTAGCACTATACTACTCTCTCTAACTAATTGAATCCTTAAATACTCTACAGGGTTTTTACCAGCTAGTGTTTGGTCAATTAACAGTATGCTTCTATCGCTTGTTATTCCATGAATAATGAAATCTCTATTGTAATCGAATAGTTCGTTCACGAAAGGATTCGAAGAAGCTAGGAATAGTATTGTACCGTTCAAATACCTTATCCTCACCCCTACGCAGAAACTATCAACTGTCTCGTTCAGGTCGTAGTAACCGTTATCGTTTAAATCTATGTATGAGAATGGTGAGGAGTATACTACACATTCCCCACTACTACCCCATGTAGTCAACGGGTGTGCGTCTTTTAAGACGATACTGAGATTGAGCGTAGTGTAAAAAACTACGGGTTCAAACCTGTTGTTTAGCTTCGAAACCTCGTCTAGCAGCAAATGGTTTGAATACTCGATAGACACGTTTAAATACTCGAGTAATCGTATCGAAGCCGGGCCAAGCGATGTTATTACTAAACCCCCTTTACCTATAAAATCCGATATGTAGGATAATTCTCTAGGGCTAATATCGTGGTCTGGTACGAGGATTAACACCGTTTTAGACTGTTCTACGCTAGATAATTTACTATAGTCTAATACTATTACTGGTCTAAACGTATTGTAGAGCGTGCTCAAACCCTCGGGGCCGTTGTTAGCTATAGAATACGGCTCTGGCGAGGGAGTTAATACGATTACGCTTAAAGCTACTAGCGAGGCTAGTATGATAGATGAGCTGATTACCAAGTACTCATACCTCAATACTCCTAACCTCTCTAGCTAATTCCTCGGCTTCCTCCCTACTAGGCTTATGTCTAGAGTACAGCTCTCTCTCGACTAGGGTTAATAGTTTAAACAATAGGGTTTTAACAATGGCTGGAAGACTTATAGTATTCAAATGTTCTCTCAGCGTCTCATACGGGCTGGGCTCTCTTACACCTAGTTCCTCTAGTAGCCTATAGTATAATCCTGCTACAGGAAGGTGCTTGCTTAATACGCTAACTATTGCAGCAGGACCCGTCCTACCAGGAACCCTGCTCTTTAAAGCCGGGATAAGAGGCTTCTTTAACATCAGGTAGAACTCCCGCTCGTAACCACTTATAACAGGTATGATGCCAACAGCTACAAGGCCTAGTATTGTAACTGTAAGGGGGTTAACGTATAAGACTTCAACTCTTAATACAGCTGGTTGATACCTTGAATCATTAATTGGCTCGAAGACCAGGGTGGCTCTAACCCTATCGAATAAGCCAATCCCCCCTTTCAGGTAGATCACTTGGGACCGGTTCAGGTCTACTACTATAGTGGCACTGCCTTCAACTACTCTCACGCTACTGACGAGACTAGAGTTCTCTACTACTACCGGTATCATATTCGAGAAACTAATAAACACCTGGGGCGCCCTAATAGAAACCGGTAGGACAGGGTTTTCCACGATTGCTGGAAGGCTGATTGTAGCCCCTATGAATCTCTCTCCGGGAGACGTTCTAACAATTATATTGTGCAAGCCAGGTGTAGTATTAGGAGGTATTTGGAGCACTATTAGATTCGACCCATTTATTAGGCTCCCTGTGTAGACCTCTAGACTATCAAGTAATATGCTGGCATTACACTGCTCTCTAACAGTTAGATTGAGGACGATAGAATCTCCAGGTTTCAGGAACTTGGGTGAGGAAGCTTGTAGAATGTTTTCTTCTAGGACGAGGTTGATAAACCCGTATATTGTAGAGTTCACGGGCTCGAGGGTTTTCAGTACTACTAGTAGGCTGTGTACCCCCCTGCCCAGGTAGTATAGTTCGTAAGCAGGCGGCATGTTAAGGTCTAAGCGTTGCTCCAGCCCTGTTAGGTTAAAGCTTATAGTAGCTATCGGGACTAGGCCGGGTAGGGCTAGTACAGTTATTAGACCACGGTACATGCCCGGTTTCGAAGCATATACTCTAATAGATAGGTTCTCGCCGGGGTAAATGGTTTTATTGTCAACTGTAAACTCTACTATTTTAGTCTCTGGGGAAGAAGCGGCTATTTCTTCAGCAATCCTTTCCAAGTACCCGGCTAGGTTGCTTCCGGCAATTCTAATCTTAGACGCTAGCGTGTCGGCAACGCTTTTATCCACGCTACACGCTACAAGCGTAGAAACATATGCCCCTAGATCTGCTTGCAGCCTATTACCTAAATCTTCTACCCTAGCTATAGCCACCGGGTCTGCTGCCGACAGGTATTGGGTAAAATTATAATAGATGCTAATATATTCGGCTAGGTCGGTTACCAGGTTTCTATGCAACCCCTCAATCTGAGGGGGTAGGGAGGCATTAGAGTAGATCTCTAGAATAGTGTAAGCTATGGTATTGTTTGAAGCAATATACGTCAATACTTTATATAGTGAAGCTAGTAGAGCCTGGCAGTCGACTTGTTGCAGACTGGTCTGTGAGGCGTTTGCATAGTAGCCTGTGGTAGTAGATATAATCATAATTGTGAGCACTATAGTTGCTACTAGGGTCTTCATGCGTATAAAACCTCGTATACCCTCTTCGCTACTAGGATCGTGAAAACACCGATCATAATAGCATTAAGAAGCATATAATAACTCCTCTTGGAGTAAGCCGGTCTAGTTACTGCTGTAGAAATATAGAAAGATAGAATATTTAGAACAACGTACACATCCCACCTATCCTCGCCTAGAGCAGTAAGCCATATATTAGATAGGGATGATAGAATAGTATATAGCAGGATAAATAGATCCGTCTTCTTCATACAGGTACCTCGTTCAAGACTATTTCGACATTACTACCCACAATACTGATATCGCTGAGCCGCACCGGTCTACCCCTTATTCTACCGACTGCGACGAGGCATGCTACAACAAGAGGGTTTAAAGGATACGATAATAGCTCTCTAGTCTCAGATGGCACGTTGACGAATACCAGCCTAAGAGAACCCTCTTCTTCAACCAGGTGGACGTTATCGCATAGTCCTCTCTCGGAACACAAAGCCTCTTTAAGCTCGCTTTCATCCGCTATGGCTTCATGGTTTACAAGCATGTTTCTCACCGGTAGAGCCAGGTAGGGGGCGTCTGAATACCCTACGCCGGGCCTAACCCTCCCCGAGGGAGTACCTTTGAAGAATACAATGAACTCGCCCCCATCAGGATTCCTGACATACACCGGTTTAACCCTCAGAGAATCAGCATCCTCTAGGATCGCGGCGAGAGCTATTGAAGCAGTCTCCGAGTACTCTCTTAGGGATAGGGTAATGCCTTCGCTTGTCCCAAGCGAGGTGAAGACTATTACGATTCCGACTACTAGGATTGAGGAGGATATCCCTATTATAGGCCCGGAGTTGTTGAGAAACCCGTATATTAGTAGTAGTAGTGATACAGCTATGATATTTAATCCAGCGATCAAATTCCTAACTATCATAATAAACCACCGTAGCGGTAGATTAACGGCTTGAGAATAATATCGGTAGCTAGGAGGGCTTCCGACATCTTCTTTCTACGGGGTGTGGGAAAAATCTTTAGCATATATACTATGTACGAATAAGAGTAGAATAGGATACTAGCGCCTGGTGCGAATCCAGAATATATGATGATATAGAGTAGAGTTGCCAGGATTAAAGAACCCGTGTCGGGTTCTCTAATGTAGGCTACGGCTAGTATAGTGTCTATAATAGGTACCAGGGCTAGGCTCAGGGGGTTCGTTAAGTCCAGCCATACACCTAGTATTACCGAGGCAAGGACTAATATCGGGATATGTGTCTTATACAGTCCTGAAAGCACCTCGTTCTCGATATTTAGAGCTAATAGTACTATCAGTATGAATAGATCCGTTACGTCGAGGATCCACGGGTAGACTAGACCGATTGAAGCGAGCACTTTTAAAAACATAGGGGTAAATGCTACGAAAACTATTGCGTTAAATACTCTGGAGGCTCTACCATAAGTGAATACGTATAGGTTAATGGAAAGAACTATAGATGCTAGGAGGTAAACTAGGCCTAGGATGCCAGGGTATAATTCTATTACAACCCCGGCTGAGGCCATAATCGCTAATACTATGGATTCTATCATAGAGCATCCTACTTCGGTACAGGGACTTTGTTAAGTGCTTCTTCGACAATATACGCCCCGGTCAAGCCTTCTGCTTCAAACTCCTCCTTCACCCGTACTCTATGGGCTATCACGTGTACTGCTAGAGATTTAACATCATCTGGTATAACATAATCCCTACCTTCAATGAATGCAAGGCTCCTAGCGAGCCTGTATAGCCATATAGAAGCCCTATGGCTCGGGCCGTATTTAACAGCCTTAGACCTCCTGATATAGGAGATTAGATCGATAATATACCTAGCTATATTCTCTTCGACTACTACTTGTTTACTTACTATGTCCGAGATCAATAGAACTTCTTTAAGGGTAGCTACTTGTTCGATAGGGAGCATTATGATCGAATCGGATTTTGCAACAATCTCGAGTTCTTCGTCGGGGGGATTATATGTTGATGGCAGGCTGATAGAAAACCTGTCTATAAGGGTTTCTAAAAGCTCGTATCCCCCTGCGGTATATTCTAGTGGGATCATCGTTGCAATAACCATGAAAGGCTGTTCGAGAGGGTAGGTTACGCCATCTATTGAAACCTGCTGTTCCTGCATTGCTTCGAGCAGGGCCGCCTGAGACCTTGTTGGAACCCTATTGAGCTCGTCGAATAGCAATATGTTTGAGAAAACAGGGCCTTTTACAAGAGTTGAAGAACCATCGGGCTTGTATACGTGGAATCCTATTATATCGGAAGGGAGTACGTCGGGATGTCCCTGAACCCTCTTATATACGCCTCCAATAGTTTTCGCCAGTGCTTTAGCTAAGAGCGTCTTCCCGGTCCCCGGGAGGCCTTGGATAAGCAGATGCCCTCTGCTTAACAGTGTTATTACGCTTAATTTGACCAGGTAATCTTTTCCTACATAGACCTTTTTTATCTCGCTTATAATACTCCTTGCCTTCTCCAATGCGCTATCGAAATCCATCGCCTTATTAAACCCCTTCTAAAGCTATCATATGGCTTTTTAATCTAGGCAAAGATTAATAACCCTCTCGTAACTATCTCCTCCTAGCCACCCGCCACTTCCTCTTTGTCCAATACCAAATATAAGCCCATACTCTTGGGAGGAGGAAGTATGTTATCACAGGTATTGAAGCATATAACGCTATGCTAGCCCACGTGTATATATTCTTCCATAGAACATAGGAGGGGTATTCTGCTTTTAGTTTCTCGAGCTCGCTCCACGCGAGGCTTATATTATTCTCGACCCAGGCGGCTTCCTCACTAGTTAACTGTCCTTTGCTAATTAATTGGAGGGCGTTGTTAACATAGTATTCTACTAGACTAGTATTCATGCCTGCCTGGCTGATCGGTTTCAGCTCCTGCTCTATATCTTGTATTTGGGTGATATATTGGCTGGTATCATAGGGTGTCGTAGTAGATGCTGTAGGTGTCAATACCGATACGAATATTATGAGCATTGAAAAATATAGAAGCGCCCTCATACTATCACATATCCTGGATTTCAACGAGCTTTCCATCCGCTAGGATATACTCTCTATCCCCGTTAAAACTCTTCTGGTAGATCTCGGTAGTGCTTATTATGAAAGAAGTCTTTAATTCGTTCTTAACATACTCGATTAAATCATATAGCCTGGCTATGCCGGCATCGTCTACGTATGCGAAGGGCTCGTCTGCGACTACGAGAGCAGGACTGTTGACAAGCCCGCGCGCGAGAGCAACCATTTGCTTCTCGCCACCACTCAGGTTTTCAACCCTCCTCTCTAAAAGCTTGGAGATACCTACTAGTTCAGCTACTCTACTAACAGCCTCGTCTAAACCCTTCCCCCGCAGCCCTCTCACATAGCCTGCTAGCTCGATATTCTCTCTGACAGTCATATTAGGAAGGAGGTCTATTGTCTGAGGTATGTATGATAGTAATCTGGAAGCAACCCTCCCCCTCTCCTTCTCTCTCAACCTCCAGGCGTCGACTCCGTCGACGTATACGCGTCCCTCGTCGGGTTTAAGCAGTAGGGCTATTATCTTTAGGAGAGTAGTTTTACCAGCACCGCTCCTCCCTCTTACAACAATAACCTCGGCCCTGCCAATGCTCAAGCTCACTCTATTTAGAACAAGCCTGTCCCCGTAGGATTTCTTCACGGAGTCAAGCCTTAGAATCTCTGTCAAGCTACGCTCATCCCTGGTTTCAGCAGATAGCTAAAACCCCGTAGCCGTTACTATATATAATACCAGTATAGTTACTAGGTTCGAAAAATATTTTAACACTCTTCCCAGCTTCTATTAAAGCCCCTTTATCGAGCATGTAATTATATACAAGTAGTAGACAGTCTTGCCTAGGCTGGTTGAGGATATTTGAAGCACTAACATTGTATAAACCGCTTAGCATCATCGATTGTTTCACATCAGTGTAAACGACCAGACCCGTTGTTTTAACGCTGATATAAGAGCCTGTATAAGTCTCGTATCCATGGTAGAGCCAGTACCATCCTAGCCCGGGGACAACACCTGCTAGCACTAAGGTGAAAGATGCTAGCATTACAGCCGAGTAGAAAACTATAGTCGAAACCATTCTTTTACCGGTTTTATCAATGAAACTAATAGATATAGCGGTAGGGAAAACCGAGAACCCTGCTACACGGTATATAATAGACTCGTATCCTGGTATATCCTCGTTTATGAAAAACAGTATTAGACCTGCTAGCGAGGTAAGTAATACTATAGGTAGTAGAGAGTTTTCACGAGACCAGAGTATTACTCCTAGAGCTACTAAGATAAGGGCTGAAGCCATGTATAGGACTGTTATAGTCGTAAGAGTGTCTAAGGAGTATACGTTGTGTTCAAAATAATACGCTGGTAATAGTGTTAATAATAGTATTGAATAAGCTAGTATGGTTGGGATTCTGCTCAAAGAAGTATCTAATAATTTACGGTAGTATACGTATACGAGTAAGCCTGCGAGAGAGAAGAATGTTAAGTAGGAGATAAGGCTTAGGGCTAGCCAATGGCTTGCGTAAGCAAGTATAGAGTATCTTCCTAGGAGGTAGTATTGGAGGCTCTGGGATACTGCCAGTATGAGTATAGATACTAGTACCTTAGGGGGATCGTACTTCAAGGGGTCCAGTACTGTGTAGTGAGACGCTACTAATATCATAAATAACGAGTATAGGAAGGCAAAGGCTATGAGAGAGGTTAAGTGGTGTGTGAAAGGCAGTGCTAGAGACGGTGCTAAGAGTGCTATCAAACCGGTTTTGTCAATATGTAAGATAAAGTAGAGTATTGTTAAGAGCAGTACGTAAGCGTACCCCTCCTTAGCGTAACCAGTTGTCATGAATACAATGTTGAAAGCGAGAGATAGGACTAGGGCGGAGAACAATCCTTTAACACCCTTCTTAAACGAGTACCCGATTAAGAATACAGCGATGGTAATAGACCCTGCGAGGGTGGCTACAGCCTGGATGATTTCAAGGCCTGTTACCTTGCTGAAGATAGCTAGCTGTAGAGATGTAACCGGCCAATAGTTGTTATAGTTGTCAAAGGCGTTCGACTTTAAATCGATCGGCGAGGAACTATATAGGATGATCGAGTTCCTGACAATTCCCCATACGTCTGTAGAGAAAAAAGTAGAGCTATACAAGTAGGGGTATGCCCTCAGCGATAATACTATGACCAGTACTAGTAATAGAACTATGCTAATGCGTACCAATACTCCTAACCTCTTTGGCTGATACTAGGATGAAGAGGGCTGAGACAATAATAGTGTATATGGCAAGGGTTTCGGAATCTATTATGAGAGGGAGGCTATGGTAGAGGAGGGATATCATGATATATCTGCCCGCGTAGAAATAGAGCAGGACACCTAGCAGGTAGCCTGTTAGAAACATACTGGTTAATGCTAGCAGGGCTAGCCTCCTAATGCTGGCTGGGTTCAGCGATAATTCCACAAGGGTGTTTAAAACATATTCTTTCCTCTTCACGTAGAATCCGCTGGTTACAACAGCTACTATAGATGTCAGTATTACAGTCCCGGCTAGTCCAAGGAGAGACATGGTTCTTCCAATACTTACTACATCGCCTAGGCTCCTGATCTCAAGCACTCCTCTCACCTGGATGCTCCTACTGGTGATTAGAGGTATCAGCCATCCGGGTACTGTTATAGAGTAACCGTAGCCTATGGTATTAGTCCCGGTAAGATTCCCGAGTATGCTCTCGGCTCTAGCACTAGCTCTATCACAGACGATAACGCTAACATAGCTGGCGGATACTCCTCTCAGTAATCTAGCAGTATCCAAGCTTACAATTAACTCGTCGTCGACCGGATTCCCCGATCTAACAATACCGGCGACCCTTAGAGCGATAGTAGCATTATTGAACAGGCTTCTAACCAAGATAACACTGCCGGGTGAGAGCTTGTATTTACCTGCTAGCCTATAGCCTGCTATAGCAGTAGAATTATCTAGGTAGAGAGCGCCATCTACTAGGATAGCGCCATGTATCCTAGCGAGATAGTTGGCTGAAACCCCTCTCGCTATAATAGTAGACTCGTCTAGGATGACTGGTGCGAGCACCTCAGGGCTGCACAACATCCCTGCTGCTTCTACTAGGCTTGTAATATTGCTTGGTACAAGACCTGTTATTACAAAGCTCCCCCTGTTATATATCAGGAGCCCGCCGCCCCCCTTAGCGATCTCGAATGGTGCAAGTATAATACTGTTGGCAATAGAATTAGCGTAGATGCTGAAGAATACTATTAGCGCGAGTATTACCGTCGAAAACAAGTAGTCTCTGCCAAGCAATAGCCTAGCTTCTCTCAGCATACCCGTCGTCTCTGCCTAGCTCTAGGATAAGCCCGAGTTGCGATGCTAGAGTGGTTAAAAATACTATAGTAGCAGTCTGCAAGAATTTACCAGTGTCGATGTACGGGTTCAACACGAATCCTACCCCTAGGAAGACTCTGGATAGGGCTATTAGCGAATGCGATAGTACTATAGCGATACTCAACCCTACGAGCAGCCCGGCTAGAGAAGTTAGGAGTAGGGATAATATGAAGCCTAGGATTACACGTCTCCTGCTAGCGCCGAGCTCTAAGAGGACAGTTGAAACCCTCCTAGCCCCGTCTCCTTGTTTCACGCCTAGGATAAGAGAGCCTGCGAATAGTATTACGTAGAGAGGTGTAGTGAGTGCGGCTTCTAGGTATGATACCTCTCTCCTAAAATCTTCGAGTGCCTTACCGAGCAGTGGGGTACCGGGGCTGCAGGAGTCTAATGTTTTAAGCGAGAACGAGTAGTCGTTGTAGAAGCCGCCTATCCTAATCCAGATGACCGAACCGCCTACCTGTAGCCGGAGGTTCCCAGAGCCATTGGTATTGCTGCCGAGGATAGAAGCCAGCTTGTCCGAAGCCAGTACTACAAGAGGGGTTCTATTATATGGGATACTAGAATTATTAAAACAGTATACTACCACGGGCAGGCTACTACTCCCTATTTCTAAAACACCCGCTTGTGCGGGAGTAGCGGAAGGATTACTAATATAATTGCCCAGGCTTCCTGCTATTGATTCAACGGGTGTGAGAAATAATTGGATAAGGAATACTATGCTCGCTAGGAGGGATACATATATTAGTAGGTTTCTATGGTAGTTCCTCGCAAATGCTTTGATAATAGTCTTCATCGGCTTAACCTCTGAATTAGTGCGGGGGGTGGGATTTGAACCCACGCAGGCCTACGCCAGCGGATCTCCCCTGGGCTACTTGAGTCCGCCCCCTTTAACCTGGCTCGGGCACCCCCGCGCTATTAAACTCTATTTGTGCAGTGGGGTTTAAACTTAAACACTGCTTGCTAGAATAGTTTTGCTACTGGAAGGACGCTCTAGTTATTAGCGGCATAATTGTATTTAAGCTTATTAATCTGTTTAAACCCTAATAGTAAGCCTTAGACGGGTGTGCTTAATGCCGTTGAGACCTGCGAGATGCTATACGCATTTCAGTGGGCCGCCCTACACTAGGAAGGAGTATATCCCGGGTGTTCCACAGCCTAAGATAACGAAGTTCGAGATGGGGAATCCTAAGGGTGAATACGATTACATCGTCAAGCTTGTAGCCGAGGAGGCAGGCCAGATCAGGCATAACGCTCTCGAGGCCGCCCGTGTAATGCTGAATAAGAGGATGAGTGTTGTAGCCGGCGATGTAAACTACTACTTGAAGATCAGGAAATATCCGCATCATGTTATAAGAGAGAATAAGATGATGGCTTTCGCGGGAGCTGACAGGTTGCAGGACGGTATGAGGCTCTCGTTCGGCAAGCCTATCGGGTTAGCGGCAAGAGTGTTCCCCGGCGATATTATAGCGGAATTACATGTTAGAAAAGAGCATTTAGATGAAGCTAAGAAGGCTATGAAGATAGCTGCTTCCAAACTTCCTCTGCCCACACGTATAATTATTGAAGAAGCCAAGAAGAGCTAGGCATTAGGGTTCTAGGATTGTTTTCCACATTATAAGTCAAGGTCTGCCGCTTGAAATGCGACCTCTACGTCTTCGACGAAACGGTTATCGAGAGAGAGATCCGCTCTATCAGCAGGGAAAAACCCGTTATCCTACTCCATGCCCCCGATGGTTTGAAAAACCTTTACACTTGTTTGAAATCTTTCCTAGTAGAAAGGTTTAAAGCAGAAGTCTACTTCTCTATAGCACCCGGCTACGGGGCTTGCGATATACCTGTCGAAGACATACTCTATCTGAAACCAGATCTTGTAATACATATCGGCCACCTCGAGTACGCTATGAGAGAGACAGAGATACCGTGGAGGATAGTATATCTACCGGTATACTACGATATTACCCCTCCTCGTAGCGTATTAGAAAAGCTCGCGGAAGCCCTGGCTTCTAGAGCCTGGCGTAGGATAGGCTTGTTCTATCCCGAGACCGAGCGATTGATTGCTGGAAGAGTCAAGGAGCATCTTTCTGGTAGGGGCTTTAAAATACTCGAGGATAATTCTAGAAGGCCTATTCTGGGATGCGACTACACGCCTCTCGTAAAGCTGATGAATGATATCGACGGGGCTCTGATAATTGCTGGAGGCTTATTCCACCCCATCGGAGCAGCATTCTACACCGATAGAATCCTCGCCTACGACCCCTACAGGAATTCCATATGGGATCCTCTGGTTGAAGCCTCAAGGATATTAAGAAAGAGGATATTCCTGGTATCAGGTTTGCGTAACCAGGCTCTTAAGAGAGCGGTTGTAGTAGCCGGGTCTAGGCCTGGGCAGTATAGACCGAGTGTTATAGGCATGGTTGTTAAAATGTTGCAGAGTATAGGGGTTGAAGCCGATGTCGTGTTCTCATCTTATTTAACCATCGAAAGGCTTGTTGCGATAGACAGTGTTTTCAAACCGGATCTCATAGTTATTACAAGCTGTCCGAGGCTGCCATTAGACGATTTCAGCGATTTTTACAAACCGGTTCTAACCCCTGGTGAAATCGTTATGCTAGTGAAGGGCTTAGACAAGTATGTCTACCCGTGGTAGCTTGGATAAGAAAGAACTCGAGCTACTGCTATCGGCTCTCCCCAGGTTCCCGAAACCTAGGAGAGAGCTCGAACAGTATGAGACCCCTCCAGATGTCGCCGCTGAAATACTATGGGACGCATTCCTATCAGGCGAGCTGACCGGCTCTATTATTATAGAACCCGGGTGTGGTATTGGGAGGCTGGTATACGGTTCTATACTACTCGGGGCAGCGCTAGGGCTTTGTTTAGATATCGACGAGAGGATCGTCGAGTTCGCTAGGGAAGCCCATTGTTCGTTGGATAGGAGGGTCTGCGATAAAATCATATACCTGGTATCCGATTTCCTAGCAGAGCCTGTTGTGAGAGGAGGGATTGTGCTGATGAACCCTCCCTTCGGCGTCTACAAGCCTAACCGCGGGATCGATATGAGGTTTCTCGATAAGGCGCTAGATATTGCTAGAACTGTTTATTCGATACATAAATACTCGGAGAAAGCTATAGATATCATACGGGAGAAGTCTTTTCGACACGGGTTTAAAATAGCTAAAATAAATCTCATCGATTTAGGAATCCCTATGGTATTTGAATCCCATAGGAGGAGGATTTACAGGTTTAAAGCTTTCTATGTTGTTTTGAAAGGTGAGCAGGTTGGTAACAGGTGAGAAAAAGGTATTTCCAGGCGATAGACTAGGGATTATAGAAGAATACATGCCTGGGAGCGATGTATACGAGGATAAGGACGGATACCTGAGGAGTAGCGTTACAGGCATAGCTCTATACGATTCAATAAAGAAAGTAGTTAACATCAAGCCTGTGACAAGGAAATACCATATTCTTAAACCTGGAGACATAGTCGAAGGAGTCGTAACCTATATGAACGACGACCTGGCTTTCATCAAAATATACTGGGTGGAAGATAGGAGGCTTACGAAGACTGTAGACGCCCTAGGTATCCTACATATTTCGCAGACAAGCCAGTCTTTTGTCGAAAGCATGTATGACGTTGTTAGATTAAACGATATCGTGAGAGCTAAAATACTCGGCGGTAGAGGAGTCTACCAGCTCACTATAAAAGAGCCTCAGCTAGGTGTAATATACGCTAAGTGCGTTTACTGTGGCGCCCCACTGGTATACGATTCTGGAAGGCTAGTATGTAGCTCCTGCGGGGAGGTCAACAAGAGGAAGGCTAGTATAAACTATATCCTGGTGAAACACTAGGAATGCCTCTCTCGAAGAAGGTCTATAGGATAAAATGCGTCGACGAACCATGTGAGAAACTAGCTGAGGCTATTGGCGATAGGATAAGCCTGCTGGGAGAATACAATATCAGGATCGAGAACAATTATATTATCATAGAGCTCTACGGTTACGAATCCGATATCAAGAAAGCCTGGTTTAAGATAAAGAGCCTTCTAGGAGTCCCTGCGAAGGGAGGGAAGGGTCTAGCAGGGTATAGGCTAGACTATTTCTTCAGAGAGCTCGGTGCTACATTCTCGCCCAGGATATTGGTAGAAGTCTTGAAACGTAGAGGGTTTGTTGTTGAAACCGGGGAGGACGCTAGCATCATCTATACCAACGCTGGGAGAGAGATAGTGGTCGATATAGCGAGACGGATTATCGAGTTATCGAATAATATCCCGAAAGATGTGAAAGGTTCTTCTACAAGATACTACCTGGTAACCCTAGGTGTTTTAACAGGCGTATCTATTCAGGAACTAGTTGATAAAGCGGTTGAACTCGGGCATATTAGGAGGGATAGGGAAGGGTTGAGGCTAGCGGTAGAATGGGTTAGAGGGGTTGAGGAATTTTTAAAAAGACTAAAGCTCAGTAATGGCATCTAGTGTACTAGGGGTTTCCATATAATGGATGTTAGAATTTTAAAGAGGGAAGGGAACGAGCTAGTACTCGAGATAGTTGGTGAAGACCATACGCTAGGGAATATGATCGCTAAAGAAGCCCTACTAGACCCTAGGGTAGAGTTCAGCACATACCGGATACCACACCCGCTACAGGATAGGATGGAGCTAACTATTATCACCAGACAGGGAGAAGACCCTGTTAAAGTACTTGTTGATGTAATAAATAGGCTGGTAGAACAGGTAAGAGAGTTCAAGAAGATAGTTGAGGAAAAGCTATGAAGAGAGAGTCGAGGGTTCTAGCCCTTCTAGTTGAGGATAGCCTAGTAGTCTTAGGAGTGTTCAGGGGAAATTTTTAGAAGAGTTGAAACTGGAGTCTATAGGGGCGGATAGCTTATTCTACTTGAGGAGTTATGTAGAGAACCTGTCAACTTTCAACGAGCTCTCGATACTACTGAATTGCAACGGGTCTAAGTACGGAATTCCCTGGGCGGGTCTTAGGGTTTACGAAGGGTCTCAATATTTAATAGCCCGGTCAAAATATTGTTGTCTTCTTAGATTAGTCGCTAGATTAGCCAGGTATCTGCTTTACGGCGGTATAGACGCGTTAGGAGCAGTTGTAGAAGGTGGTGATGGATGCCGAGATTCTGCCCTAGATGTGGGGGTTTAATGAAGCCTGTTGGCGAGGGAGGAGTCTACTACCTGGTATGCTCTAGATGCGGTTACAGAGTGAGAGCTACGGAAAGAGACCTGAAAGAATACGGTATAAGGATCAGAATCGAGCATTCCGAGAAAGAGAAGACGTTGGTGATTAAAGACGTAGACGAGGCTAATCTCCCGATAACGAGAGAGGTGACATGCCCTAGGTGCGGCTACCACGAAGCCTACTACTGGGTGGTCCAGACCAGAGCTGCTGACGAACCGCCTACAAGGTTCTATAAGTGCAGGAGATGCGGGTACGTGTGGCGCGAGTACGAGTGAGACGCGGGCTCAGGGTTTTATTCTAACAGTACATGATTTAAATTAGAGGTGTCCGGGTTGAAGCTAAGGTTTTCGAACGCGAGTGTGTGGAAATATGTGATTACATCGATTTCCAAGATTATTGAAGAAGGGGTTTTCAGAGTAGACCAGTCTGGGCTGAGGCTGAGGGCTTTCGACGCTACTAATACGGCTTTCATAGACTTGCACATTCCGAGGGAGGCGTTTGTAGAATTCAATGTTGAGAAAGAAGAGAAGTTTGGGGTTAATTTCGAGGATTTCGCGAAGATATCTAAACTTGCTGCTAAAGGAGACGAGCTACTGCTAGAACTAGTCGAAGGTGGTAGACTAGGCGTGACTTTCCAGGGCCATGGTACTAGGACGTTCATCCTCCCGAATATCGAGGTATCGCCTCCTGAAGAGGTTTCAGAAATATCTCTCGAGTTCCCTGTTAAAGCGAGGATCCAACCGGCTTTATTCGACGATATAATGAAGGAGCTTGATGTAGTAGGCGATGTACTAACCTTGGAATCGCAGCCGGATTCTAGCATCCTCGCATTAACGGCTTCAAGCGATATAGCTGAAGCTAGAATAGAGCTGTCCCTGGAAGACGGATCCCTCCTAGAGTATACTGTTAATAGCGAGGCGAAGGCTAGCTACGGGCTTGAATACCTGTATGAAATGTCTAGGGTCGCGCCTGTGGCAGAAGGCCTAGTCTTAGAATACGGTTCTAACCTACCGTTGAAACTCTTGTTCGAGCTACCCCAGGGTGGAAGGATAGTATTTTATGTCTCGCCTAGAGTTGAATAAGGCTTTCCTGAGGAGGATCCTCAACCTCTACTATTCTAAGAGGCCTCTTGTAGAACCGCCCGACCTGCACTCAAGGGAGATTGCTATCGTAGACCTAGATAGCGAGGCCTATATAAGGCATCTCAGCTTCCCTAATATGGCCCAGCTATATTCTTTCATCCTCGGGAAGAAGACCCCTCTACATATATACTATTCTTCTGCCTTATACAATGATCCGTCTGTAGAGAAAATGGATTTGAAAGGATGGAGGGGTTCCGAGCTAATATTCGATATCGATGTAGACCATCTACCAGGCTGCGATCTCAAGCTCGAGGTATGTGTCCGCGACAATACCGTACTAGGCGAAGGCGAGAAAAGGTGCCCGTCGGGTGTCGAGCCAGTCGAATTAGATGTTTTAGAACCCGAGTGTTTCGACAAAGGCTTGGATATGGCTCGTAGGCTCGTAGGGATTTTAGAGGAGGATCTCGGCTTCAAAGAGGTCGAAGTCTACTTCTCAGGTAATAGAGGGTTCCACATTAGGGTAGTAGACGAATACGTCCTCGACCTGACCAGAGAGATGAGGGCTATGATAGCAGACTATGTCTCATGCGAGAATATAGATGTTGAAAACGTTTTCCCCCAGGGTGGTTCCAGAGGGTCTGTGTTTGTATATTTCACGGGCGATGAAATAGGTGTTAGGAAGAGGGTTTTGGAAGCGGCTAGAAGGAAAGGTTTACTCGAAGAGGTTGCGGTCGAGAAGATCGGGCTGTTATATAGGATGCCGTTTGAGTATTTAAAACAGGTTCTCGACGAGGTTTGTATTAAGATAGATAGGGTTGTGACAATGGATACTTCTAGGCTCTCTAGGTTCGAGAAGAGTATTAATGGTAAAGCAGGGCTGAAGGTTGCGAAAATCGATTTGTCTAAGACGAATCGTTTCGAATACAGGGATTTCTTCGCCTGGTCGGGTAGGGTGCTGGTTAGCCCCCTAGTAGACTTGTCGGGTGTAAGGGTTTTAGACCTCAAGCTGGATCTCAAGAGGGGTTTGAAGACCGAGCTAGAAGCTCCTTACGCAATATATCTCGTTTTAAAAAAGCTTGCTGTATACGTTAGCGATAAGGGGGTAGAGGCTGTACCTTGAGCAGTCCTCTAATAAGGATCCTGAGGGACGAAGTCTGGTCTAGTAGGCTGCAGCCTATTCAAGAGCTAAAGCTCCAGGATTTAAGGCAGGGTTTAGACAATGGATTGCAGGCTGGTTTGAACGCTAGTATTGAAGAGAGGAGGCTTTTTATCACCCTTCTCGAGAAGATTCGAAACGATGCTAAGCGTGTCGCCGAGCTCAGGCTGATGAAGACTTCTCTAGGTGTTGAAATACCTTCTGAAACCGTGGATAAGGAGGTTTTATCTCTTATTACTAGGATCAGAGACTTCCTGGTGAAGGTGTATTCGACATCTATTATAGTATTCGATAAAAAGGTCTTAGCCCTTGTTGAGAAACCTTGTGCTGCGAACTTTAGGGTAGGCGATATAGTTTTTCTAGACTATAGTGAAGCACTAATCCAGTATATTAGGGGTTGCGTAGAGCTTGTTGAGAGACCTGTATTCTACTATGCTAGGAAGCTAGGTATTGAAGGCTGAGTATAAGGTAGGTTAATGCTACTAGTACTAGTATACTAACCATAGTGTAGAAATTTATTTCAAGCCTCCTTTCTTCGGTAATCTTCTTGAAGTACCTAGGCTTAGCGGACTCTGCGAAATAGGGTAGTATCAGCCCGGCCGATACTAGGAGCACTCCTAGTACGGTATATAACAGCGTGTAGCCTATGAGTACAAGGCTAGGCTGGCTTATCTGTGTAGTATAGGATGCGATCAAGTAGGGCCAGTTGGATACTGAGATTATTATTATAGAGACTGCTAGCACTGTGAAAACAGATAACGTTCTCTCGGATAGGCTATCGTAGTCTAGCTCGAAAACAATACTCCCCTTATATTTTTTAACAGGCTTAGGCATTATCCTCAACCTAGGCTTAGTTTTAAATTCGAGGTATTTAACTAATAAACTCAGCGTTGAAGGTGTTCCAGCTTGGATACGAGACGGGGTAGTATAGTAGGTATTATACTGCTGGTTTCAAGCATTATAACCTATATTATCCTAGGCCTCGAATTACTGAAGTATAATGAGCCTAGCGATGCATCCTGGTTCCACCTGTACGTAGCTAGGTACGCGGGCTACCCGGTCGACAACAAGGTGTCTATCGTATCCCCTGTAGATTTAAGGTATTATAATACTCTATTAGATTATGTTGTTAAAATCCTTGGTTTAACAAAGTACTTGCTGGACCTACCTATTGTATCCGGCCTGCTAACCCTCTTCTTAATAGCTGCTGTAACCTATTATTGGAGGAGGGATCTCCTAGTAGCAGGTCTTTCAAGCCTCCTAGCATCTACCACTCCTGGATTCATATACTGGTTTAAATACGGTATGTATGGTCCATGGATAGCGCTGCCGATCCTACTCCTAGGACTATTACTCTCGTTCGCAGCCTATCGTAGTAAGAATATGGCTATCGGGGTATTAGCCGGCGTTCTAATAGGGTTGGGCTGGGTGTTTGATGGTTCGGCATGGGTTCTAGTAGCAGGCTACTCGCTGGCTCTAAGTATTGCTATTATAGCCGGCCTAGCTGTTAGGAAAGATTTCACCCCTCTAGCACTCACCATACTAGTCTACCTGGTTTCTATCGTCTTGGGTAATAGGTATATAACATCCCAGGATGCTGTGGCTACCGGGATAGCTTTAGGCGCAGTAATAAGCTATATAGTTGTGGATAAGATGGGTCTACGCAAACACTCGCTAAGGATCATAGCTGCATTCATCTCCTCGATACTCTCAGTCCTGGGATTATTACTTGTAGGCTATAGCATAGGCTTCCCAGGTATCCCGGACGTCTACTATAAGCAGTATAACCCGATGTTCGATACAGGGGCGCTAGGCCTCCTCCTGGTTCTCGCAGCTCTCGTTATAGCAAGGTCTACGAGGGCTTCCTCCAGAAGCTTTTTCATAGAGGTAGCTCTGCTCTCGGTCTCGGTTCTAGCCGTTCTAACAGGCTATATCAGTGTCACCAGCGAGTTGTACGCTATAGTCTCATCGTCAGTAATATCATCAGTAGTCCTCGCTCAAGTAGTAGGCGCAGCAGGCTTCCCGCGTAGAGGGTATTCCAGGGTCTTCTCGTTACTACTCGTATCCCTAGTAGTAGTATCGCTAATAGCAGGCAATATCGTCTCTTCGAAATCTATTAGTAGCAGTATCCCAAGCTCTATGGTACTAGACATACCTTTAACGTACGTTAATCTTACAGCTCTTAATAACACGGGCTTCCTAACACTATTAGATATCCTCCGGTCGGTTCCACCCAACAAGACGCTTATCATAACCTATTGGGGCTATACATTCTACGTTCTAGGTTATATTGGAGAAGGCTATTATTGCCTAGCCGGGCCCAACGGGCCTGTGGAAGGCTGGAGGCTCGTATCCTGGATTATGGTAGGAGACGAGGCGACTTCAGCTGGCTTGTTGAGGAGGATTATGTGGCAGTATAATATTAGCCGGGCGTATATTATAGTCGGCGAAGCAGTAAGTATCGAGAAGCCTTTATTCGGCCCGCCTAAGCTACATATTGGGAGGGCTATCCCGGTAGGGGCCACAGGCCAGGTTACCTATCAGGCTCTTGGAGATGTGTCCAGGCTCCCGTTGTACGTTATGCTTGCGAATCTCTCCGTGCTAGATTTCATAGACTATACTAAGGCAACATACTTCGTGAACGCCCCCCTAGCCTGGACTGATAGAGCGGTTTCAAGCCTCGAGGTAAAGCTCGTCACCTACGCGGCTAAATCCCTGGGATACCCTGTTGTAAACGATATATACTCCCCTCAGGAGATCAATATTGCTACGCCAATGTTTTTCAAACTGGTTAATACTACTATGATACCTCTGGATACAACGGTTTCGACTTCATCTGTCTACAATAATTATTACCTGCTAGCCCTATATGAATTCAACGAGGTGGTCTACTAGTGGTTATCCCTAGGAAGGATCTCCCAGATATCGGAGAGCTGGTAGTAGCTACTGTCAGAGAGATCTTCGATTACGGAGCATATGTTACGCTAGACGAGTACAACGACCATAAAGCGTTCCTACCCTGGAGCGAGGCTTCTACGAAATGGGTTAAAGACCTCCACGAGGTCGTGTACGAAGGAGAGAAGATTGTTGTAAAAGTAATCAGAGTGGATAGGAGGAAAGGCGAAGTCGACGTATCTTTGAAGAGGGTTTCCGATACCGATAAGAGACGTAAGATGATGTGGTGGAAGAGGTTTGTCCGTGGGGCTAAGATAATTGAGGGAGTAGCCAAGTCGATGGGGTGGAGTGTAGAGGAGGCTTATAGGGATGTAGTATGGAGGCTAGACGACTACTACGGAGACCCTCTCACAGGCTTGGAAGAGGCTGTTATCAGGGGTGGGGAAGCCCTTGCTAGGGCAGGGGTCCCCGAGAAATGGATCCAGCCATTGATCCAGGAGGCTTCTAGGCATGTTAGGATTAAGAAGGTTTCTGTGAAGAGGATTATTATATTGAGGAGTCTGAGTAGTGATGGCATAGAGAGGATTAAGAAGGTTCTGGAAGCGGTAGATAGCGAGATATCCGGCTCCGGGCTGGCGTCGAGGATTTACACTTCGGGCTCGCCGAGGTATATGGTAGAAGTTGAAGCACAGGATTATAAGAGTGCTGAGACCGTTCTAGAGAAGGCTCTCGAGAAGGCTGCTAGGAAGGCTTCCGAGCTCGGTGTAGAATTCAGCGTGGAGAGTGTAAAGTCTTGAAATGGCTTATGAGGAAATGCGTTTCCTGCGGCAGGTATACGCTAGCCCAGGATAAATGCCCATACTGCGGTGGAGAGCTCAGGGTCCCCCATCCCCCGAGGGCTTCGCCGGACGACAGGCTCGTACTCTACAGGCTAAGCCTCAAAATAGAATCAGGCGTTCTGAAACTAGATGCTAAACCAGCATATATCCCATAGGCGATTGTTTAAAAACCCCTACTGCACTAACGATTCTAGGGAAGCCGCCGTAGTATAGCCCGGTCTAGTATGCGGGCCTGTCGAGCCCGTGACCCGGGTTCAAATCCCGGCGGCGGCGTTTAACACTCGTACCCGTCGGTCACTGCTTGTTTAAACCCTCTCTACTAACTAATGAAAAGTATATAGATATATAAATGAACGGGTGTTTGCATGGCGAGGATAAAAATAATATTTACAGACCTAGATGGGACCCTGACCGAGTCTAGGAGGACTTATAGGATCAGCCTGCAGGCGGTTGAAGCGATAAGGAGGGTGCAGGAGAAGGGTGTTCTCGTAAGCATAGTATCGAGTAATGCTATCCCTGTTGTAATAGGCCTCCACAGGTATCTTGACTTAAAGGGCCCGGCTATAGGCGAGACTGGGGCACTAGTGTACAGTGAGGACTGGGGTCTTATCGAGCTCTCGTCTAGGTCTGCTAGAGAAGCGTACTTAGACGTCCTAGAGAGGTTTAAAGGGTTTGTCAACGACTCCTGGCAGAACAGGTTTAGGCTGTATGATTTCGCCCTGAGGGTAGCGCGTGGGTTCGACGGGGAGTACGTGTACAAGCAGGTTAAAGAATATGTTGAGAGCAGGTACGATTGGGTTAGAACCGGATACAGCAAGTACGCTATACACCTGACGCCTAGCGATGTTAGTAAGGGTAGGGCTGTGAGATTCGTATTAGAGAAGCTGGGTTTAAGTATTGAGGAGGCTGCTGGTGTAGGGGATAGCTCTATGGATATAGACCTCCTAGAATCGGTTGGGCTGGGTGTTGCGACAGGGGATGCGGACGACGAATTAAAGTCTGCTGCCCACATAGTGCTAGACGCTCCAGCAGGGTTGGCTATCGCCAAGCTCGTGGAAATGATCGAGAAAGGGTCTCTGTAATGAAGGCGGTACTCTTCGATATGGATGGTACCATCCTCGATAGCGAGGGTTTTATAGTATGGACTTTCAGAGAAGCATCTAAGATAACCGGGATACCGGTAGACCTGGATCTAGTTAGGAGGAATATTGGGAGGCCGATCGACGATTTCAGAGAGATAGTTTTTAGAGGCGTTAGCGATAGCGAGTTCGAATTGTTCATGAAGGTTAGGGCTAGGATCGCTTCAGAGAATTGGAAGAGGATGATCAGGGTTTTCGAAGACGCTCTCCACGCCTTGCCAGCCCTTAGGGAGAAGGGGTTCAAGCTAGCCCTTGCTTCATCTAGCAAGGAAGAGAGGATTATCGAATACCTCAGCTACTTCGGGCTACTAGGCTATTTCGACGCTATCTCGGGTGTTAGAGAAGGGGTTAGAGGAAAACCCTATCCTGATGTGATAGAACGAGCCCTGAAGGAACTCGGGCTATCTCCCTACCAAACTGTCTATGTCGGGGATAGAGAAGTAGACTGTCAAGCTGCTTCAGCAGCAGGAGTCCCTTTTATACTAGTAGATAGGAACGGGTACCCGTACGACGAAGGTTCTTGCAAGCCTTCGGCTGTAATCCGCGACCTTAGAAGCCTGTTGCGGGTTCTAAATCCTTTCTAACTTAGTAAATATTGAATACATTTCACCCTCTCGAAGCCTCTACTCGCTTCCTCGATAACTATCACCTTCACTTCAGCTGGGTTCATCCTCCTACATCATACTATTCTATATTTGTTTACAGTATTAAAGCTATTTTCACAAATGTGAGATTGGTTAAAACATTTTTGTAATGTTTTAAACAGTTGAAAAGTATTTAAAACTGTAGTTTTTTAAGAAATATTTAGAGGGTTTGCCCCAGTGTCTACCAGACCCTGGCCGGGGGAGGCAGATTACCCCGTCCGGATGCTGGTATGGTTATTAGATTTCTCAAAGATGCTCTCCGTGAGTTAATAAAGAGGGATCCTTTGATCGGTTGGACTGCTAAGTCCATGAATATAGTGTTTACAGATAGGTTTCCTACGGCGGCTACCGATGGTGCCGCTCTCTACATAAACCCCTGGGTTTTTCAAGGATTTGAGTTTGATGGAAATGATGGGTGTAATAGAACACGGAGTACTCCACAAGCCCTTCTTTCACCCGTTTAGGAAAGTAGTGTTGCTGAAGCACTACGGCAGACAAGCCGGATTACCCATACAGGTAGCAGCCGATGCTAAAGTGAACTTGATGGTTGAAAAATGGGTCTACCACTCCCCGGAGCCCTGTCACGTGTAAAACATTGGAGGGCTCCGGTATCTCTCCCGAGGGGTGTAAGAAAAATAGTGTTGACGAGCTTGTTGAGAAAATGCTTAGAATGAAGCCGGACATGGAGAAAGTGAAAGAGATTGTGAAAGAAATCAATATTATTATCCCCGGGTCAGAGAACGGAGAAGGCGAAAACAATACCGTAGCTGGAGAAGGAGGAGCTGGGGAAGCAGGTGGTGGAGAACAGGCATAGTCCTTAAAGAGCCGAGGGAACCGAAGCCAGACTGGTATAGGCAACTCCACTCTCTGATCAAAGCAAGGGATTTCATGAAGACTAAAAGGACATAGTCTATGCCGTCGAGGAAGCCCCGGGCTCTACCCCGGTAAAGGTGGGAGGGTTAAATCGAAGGTAGTGGTAGCTGTCGATACGAGCTGTGTCATCGACGAGGGAATGCTACAGTGGTTTATCTCGGAAGTATATCAAGATTGCTGGACCGATTTGTGAAGTAATAGTAATCCCGTGGGATACTAAGGTATACGATCCCATAGTATTGAGGAGGCTGAGCGGTATACAGAGAATCAAGACCACAGGCGTCGGGAGGATGATAGGGCCTGTACTTGGACTAGTAGACAGGAAATACTACGAAGCGGATGTTATGTTATCCTGAGCTACTGGATGATCAGTGACCTCAACGATGTGTAAGTCTAGAAGCTATTAAACAGTTACAAGTACAGGATAATAGCTGTAACAACACACGCGGAACCCCCAGGTACCTGAAATCTCTGGAGATAAATCTATGAGGACTAATCGCGTAGACAATAACTTTCTTTTTCTCCTACCAGCAAGCCCTAGCCTCCTACATCTTATCTATCAGGTGATTAATAGGTAGCTATCAGACCCAAACCCTTATCCCCTAACAGGCTTGTATACAAGGCTTTAACCCTGTGGATCACCCTCTTTTAGTTAAAAAATGATACTTGTATAAAAGGGGTTTATGAAATATATATGATCTGGTGATTGTATGGACGAGCATATAATAGATCTAATATTATACATATCAATCTCCAAATACTTTGACGGCCGGAGGAAGATGTTTTCCAGTAATGGTATCAGGGAGAGCAGTAGTCGGGGTAAGGCTAGGTAGTGGTTGGGTCTTTTACTAGGCCGGTGTATAGGTTAAATAACTCCTGAGACAATAATTATAAAATGCCCCGCGGTACCCGGCGGCGGCGCGGTTCCTACGCTGGGTTTCCCCCAGCGAGTGAGGAATCGGCCTCCTGCCGCGGGGACAGTTTAAAGTATTTAAAGCACTGATCAAAAGGGGAAAGGTATATAAATCCCTCATATAAAAGATAAGTAATGCTGGTTAACACTTACAGATGGGGACTCAAGAAACCCGGGGCTTTAACCCCGGGAGCCTTGAGTCCGACGGGGCTGGGCAGGCGTGTTCCCACGAGATAGCATGCCTCCCCGCCTTGCGGCTAACTCCGGTTGATCCTGCCGGACCCGACCGCTATCGGGGTAGGGCTAAGCCATGGGAGTCGTACGCCCCGCCGCCGCGGGGCGTGGCGGACGGCTGAGTAACACGTGGCTAACCTACCCTCGGGAGGGGGATAACACCGGGAAACTGGTGCTAATCCCCCATAGGGGAGGAGGCCTGGAAGGGTCCCTCCCCGAAAGGGTGTAGCGGGGGTTAACGCCGCTACACCGCCCGAGGATGGGGCTGCGGCCCATCAGGTAGTTGGCGGGGTAACGGCCCGCCAAGCCTATAACGGGTAGGGGCCGTGAGAGCGGGAGCCCCCAGTTGGGCACTGAGACAAGGGCCCAGGCCCTACGGGGCGCACCAGGCGCGAAAACTCCGCAATGCGGGAAACCGTGACGGGGCTACCCCGAGTGCCCCCGATAAGGGGGCTTTTCCCCGCTGTAAGGAGGCGGGGGAATAAGCGGGGGGCAAGTCTGGTGTCAGCCGCCGCGGTAATACCAGCCCCGCGAGTGGTCGGGACGATTATTGGGCCTAAAGCGCCCGTAGCCGGCCCGGAAAGTCTCCCCTTAAATCCTCGGGCTCAACCCGAGGGCTGGGGGAGATACTTCCGGGCTAGGGGGCGGGAGAGGCCGGGGGTACTCCCGGGGTAGGGGCGAAATCCTATAATCCCGGGAGGACCACCAGTGGCGAAGGCGCCCGGCTGGAACGCGCCCGACGGTGAGGGGCGAAAGCCGGGGGAGCGAACCGGATTAGATACCCGGGTAGTCCCGGCTGTAAACGATGCGGGCTAGGTGTTGGGTGGGCTTAGAGCCCACCCAGTGCCGCAGGGAAGCCGTTAAGCCCGCCGCCTGGGGAGTACGGCCGCAAGGCTGAAACTTAAAGGAATTGGCGGGGGAGCACCACAAGGGGTGGAGCCTGCGGTTTAATTGGAGTCAACGCCGGGAACCTCACCGGGGGCGACAGCAGGATGACGGCCAGGCTAACGACCTTGCCCGACGCGCTGAGAGGAGGTGCATGGCCGTCGCCAGCTCGTGCTGTGAAGTGTCCGGTTAAGTCCGGCAACGAGCGAGACCCCCGCCCCTAGTTGCCATCCGGGGCTCCGGCCCCGGGGCACACTAGGGGGACTGCCGCCGTTTAAGGCGGAGGAAGGAGGGGGCCACGGCAGGTCAGCATGCCCCGAAACCCCCGGGCTACACGCGGGCTACAATGGCGGGGACAGAGGGATCCGAACCCGAAAGGGGGAGGTAATCCCTCAAACCCCGCCGTAGTTGGGATCGAGGGCTGCAACTCGCCCTCGTGAACGCGGAATCCCTAGTAACCGCGCGTCATCATCGCGCGGTGAATACGTCCCTGCTCCTTGCACACACCGCCCGTCGCTCCACCCAAGGGAGGAGGGAGTGAGGCCCGGCCTCTTCCAGGGGTTGGGTCGAACTCCCTCCTCCTGAGGGGGGAGAAGTCGTAACAAGGTAGCCGTAGGGGAACCTGCGGCTGGATCACCTCCTGCTACCCCGCCGCAGGGGAGGCATGCTACGTGAGAGAACACGCCTGTCCAGCCCCTGCCTGATGCAACACAGGGCTGTAGAAGCCCTGTGTGAAGGGCGCTATTCCTCCCTCGATAACGGAGGGGGGAGATGAGCGCTGCAGGAGGCGTTTAAGGCACGCACTAGTCGAGCACCGCGTGGACCATCCCTCGCTCCAGGGCTACGGCGAAGAAGCCGCCTGGTGGATGGCTCGGCTCGGGCGCCGAGGAAGGCCGTGGCAAGCTGCGATAAGCCCGGGGTAGGCGCAGGCAGCCGTAGAACCCGGGATCGCCGAATGGGACCTCCTGCCACGGGCTCTAAAGCCCGTGGCGCCCGGGAAACCGGGCGACCGGGAGTACCGGGCGGGAACCCCCCGAACGGAAACATCTTAGTAGGGGGAGGAAGAGAAATCAAAACGAGATCCCCTGAGTAGGGGCGACCGAAAGGGGGGTAGCCCAGACCAAACCCGCACGGGACGACCGTGTGGGGATGTGGGGTTACAGGCTCCACGGCTAGGGGTTCGACCCCGAGCAGGCCGACCCACGGTAGCCGAAGTGGCCTGGAATGGCCCGCCGTAGAGGGTGACAGCCCCGTAGGCTAAACCGTGGGGGCCTGCGCCGTGGAGCAGAGTACCACGGCTTGGTTTTGCCGTGGGAAGTCGGGGGTCACCGACCTCCAAGGCTAAATACGTCCCGAGACCGATAGCGAACTTAGTACCGTGAGGGAAAGCTGAAAAGCACCCCGAAAGGGGGGTGAAAAGAGCCTGAAACCAGGCGGCTACATACGGCGCTGCCCTAAAGAAATGAAGCCCTCCGAAGGAAACCGGGGCGACCCGGGAGTACGAGGAGGGCTGATCAGGGTGGCGCCGTCCGTCTTGAAACACGGGCCGGGGAGTCCACGGCAGTGGCGAGCTTAAGGGGGTTATCCCCGAAGGCGTAGGGAAACCGACAAGCCCGCAGCCACGGGTATCCGTGGCGAGGGGCGGGGTCCGACAAGGGCCCGGAGTCACTGCCGTGGAACCAGAAACCGGGCGATCTAGGCGGGGGCAGGGTGAAGCCGGGGGAAACCCCGGTGGAGGCCCGAAAGGGTTCTGACGTGCAATTCGTTCCCATGACCCCCGTCTAGGGGCAAAAGACCAATCAAGCCCGGTGATAGCTGGTTCCCGCCGAAGTGGGTCTCAGCCCAGCCCCGCCTGAGGCAGGCTACGGGGTAGAGCTACGGATTGGGGGCGCAGGAGCCGAAAGGCTCCGGCCCCCAGTCCAACTCCGAACCCGTAGCCGCCGTAGAAGGCGGGAGTGGGGCTCCCCGCCGTAAGGGTGGGGGCCGAGAGGGGAACAACCCAGACCGGGGTTAAGGCCCCAAAGTGCCGGCTAAGTGCCAAGCCAAAGGGCGTCCCACGGCTCAGACAGCGGGGAGGTGGGCCTAACAGCAGCCATCCTCTAAAGGCAGGGGTCTCTCTTACTATGGAGACCCCGCCGGAGATGGAGTGCGTAACAGCTCACCCGCCGAGCCGTGGGGCCCCGAAGATTGGTCGGGGCTTAAGCCGGCCGCCGA